>DASTIS010000230.1:0-77978 GCA_035717365.1 Rhodanobacteraceae bacterium | reverse complement strand
GCTCGCCAGCATCGTGTACATCGTGGTGCTGACTCTGGCGATCGCCACCGCGATGCCGGGGCCCTTGCTGATCATCATCGCCGGCGGCATGTTGTTCGGCATGGGCACCGCCATCGGGCTGTCGCTGGTCGGCGAACTGCTGGGGTCGCTGCTGCTGTTCTTCGCGGCGCGCCACGCGTTCGGCGCCGGCAAGAGGCCGCCACCGAAATTCGTGGAGCGGATACGCCAGGGCTACCAGGCCCACCCTGTTTCCTACACGTTGTTCCTGCGCTTCGTGCCGCTGTTCCCGTTCGGCGGCATCACGGTCGCACTGGCGTGGCTGCGTTGCCCGGTGTGGCTGTTCACGCTGGCGACCGCGCTGGGCGGCGTGATCATGCTGGTGTTCGAAACCGCGATCGGCGCGGGGCTCGCCCAATCGATCGCCGAGGGCAACGGTATTTCTCCCGCGCTGATCCTGGAGCCGCACATCTGGCTGCCGCTGGTCGGACTGGGACTGCTGGCCCTGATCCCGGTGCTGCTGCAACGCTTGCGCGCGTCCGAATCGGCCGGCTGAGCCGCACCGGTGCCCGCGGCCGCGGACGCCGTTACCCTTGGCGCCTCCCCCGCAACCCGTTTCGACGATGACGACGACTGCCGCCACCGCCACCGAACCCGGCGCCACCCTCGCGCCACTGCCACGACAGATCCCGTACATCATCGCCACCGAAGGGTGCGAGCGTTTCAGCTTCTACGGGATGCGCAACATCCTGACGCCGTTCCTGGTGTCGACGTTGCTGTTGTACCTACCGATCGAGGATCGCGCCGGCGCCGCGCGGGACGTTTTCCACACCTTCGTGATCGGAGTCTATTTCTTCCCGTTGCTCGGCGGCTGGATCTCCGACCGCCTGTGGGGCAAGTACAACACGGTGTTGTGGCTTTCGATGGTGTATGTCGCGGGCCACGCCTGTCTCGCCGCCTTCGAGGACAACCGCACCGGCTTCTACACCGGCCTGTTCCTGATCGCGCTCGGCTCCGGCGGCATCAAGCCGCTGGTCTCGGCCTTCGTCGGCGACCAGTTCGATTCCAGCAACAAGCACCGCGCCAGGCTGGTGTACGACGCGTTCTACTGGATGATCAACTTCGGGTCGTTCTTCGCCTCGTTGCTGATGCCGATTTTCCTGCGCAGCTTCGGGCCCGCGGTGGCGTTCGGGATTCCCGGCGCGTTGATGGCGGTCGCACTGTGGGTGTTCTGGCTGGGCCGCAAGCGCTACGTGCGGGTACCCCCGTCGCCCCCGAATCCCGATTCGTTGTTGCGCGTCGCGCGTACCGCGTTGCTTTCGCGCGGGAGGGGCAAGTCGCGGCCGGGGCTGTGGGTGGCGATCGCCGGCGCCATCGTGGCGTTGGCGGCACTCGGGACGATCCCGCTGCTCGGGTTCGTGATCGGCGCGTGCCTGGCCCTCGGCGCGTTGCTGGCCTTCGGCGGGATCGGGACTTCGATGCAACTCGAGCGCGCGCGCGGCATCCATCCCGACGAGGCCGTGGACGGCGTTCGCGGCGTGTTGCGCCTGATGATCGTGTTCGCGCTGGTGACGCCGTTCTGGTCGCTGTTCGACCAGAAGGCCTCGACGTGGGTTTTGCAGGGCGCGGAAATGGCCAAGCCCGCATGGTTCCACGAAGCACAGATGCAGGCGCTGAACCCGCTGCTGGTGCTGCTGCTGATCCCGTTCAACAACCTGGTGCTGTTTCCGCTGATGCGGCGGATCGGCATCATGCCCACCGCGCTGCGGCGCATGGGGGCAGGCATTGCATTCTCCGCACTCGCCTGGGTTGCCGCGGGTTTCATCCAGCTTGCCATCGACGGCGGCGACCCGGTGTTCATCGCCTGGCAAGTGTTGCCCTACGCGCTGCTGACCCTCGGCGAGGTGCTGGTCTCGGCCACCGGCCTGGAGTTCGCCTACAGCCAGGCGCCGCCGTCAATGAAGGGATCGATCATGAGCTTCTGGATGCTCTCGGTCACGTTCGGCAACCTTTGGGTGCTGCTCGCCGACGCAGGCATCCGCAATGACGCGATCACGGACTGGATCGCGTCGACCGGATTCGGCGAGAACGCGTTCCTGATGTTCTTCTTCGCGGCATTCGCCGCCCTCGCGGCACTCGTGTTCGCGCTCTACGCGCGCCGCTACCCGATGCAGGATTTCTACCGCACCTGAGGCGACGCGTCATCGCTCCCGTCGTCGGGTGGCAGTTCAGTCCCGGCGACTGAGCCAGAACGCCAGCCCGGCGATCAGGCAGGCTGCCCCGGCGCCAAGCAACGCGGTTTCGACCGGACGCCGATGCACGAACGAGTTCACCTCGTTCCCGGCACGCCGCACGCCATGCATCGCGGTGCGCGCTCCACGCCGAACCTGATGGGACGCATTCTCCAGTGCATCGCTGCCGTTTTGAAGCCCGTGCGTCATATCCATTTCGCTTCCTCCGTATGGACGTCCATGCTAATGCGCCCGCACCACACGGGCATTAACGGAACGGAAATGGCGCGCCGCTGTAACACTCGAATCGTTGTCCGGGGAAACCACTGCAGCGCGTGCCAAGGTCTTGCGCGTACCCAGCCATGGCCCACCCGCGCCCTGCTGATCGCCGTAAGTCCGGCCCGCCTCGGCGCCGCCCTCGTCGCTGCCTCCATGACCTTCCGCGGCTGACATTGCGAGAGCCTCATTTGGGGGGATGGGTGCTTGCGCGGAGGCCACTTTTTCCCGGTCCGCATCTGTGTGATGCCTGGCGCCCAATTCTTCACCGCGGGACCTTCAGGGAACAATTTCCACTCACCAAGCATCGCCTTCATCGCTTGATCGAGTGCATCCGACTCCCCCCGCACAATCAGGTTTGCGTCGTTCTGGGAAAGTCCGATCGTCTCTTGGAACGCGTCACCATCCGCGTCGCGGGCCCCGCTCGTCGCAGAACCATCCACGACGATGAGCCGCCCCGCGGCATCGACCTCCATCCCCACCTCGCTGGAGAGGATTGCCTCCATGACGCGTGCATGGAGTTCGACCGCTGGTCCGGGGCGGACCCCGCGTCACGTTCCGCAAACGGCCGATTTTTCAACAGAATCGGTCCAGGCCCGCCACGCGGAAGGTATTGGTCAGCTCGGCATCGGCATTGACGATCCGGATGTCCGCGTCATCGCCACCCGCATGTTCGCACAGGAGCAGCAGCATGCCCAACGCCGAGCTGTCCATGCTGGTGACGCTTCCCAGGTCGACCACGTAGCTACGCGCGCGCGGTCGCGCCAGGCATGCCTGGTGGAAGCTGCGGTGCACGGAAAAATCAAAGCGGTCGGCTATGTGCAGCGTGACGCAGTCATGGTCGTTGTCGCATTCGAAGCTCAGGCTCATGCCAGGTCCTCAGAAAAGGTCAATCTCGCCGGCACTCATCGACGTTTGCAATGCCGGTCCCTTGCTGCGCAGGCGCGCGCGCTCGCGTTGCAACTGCAGGCGGCCACGCATGCGTTCGGCATGCTCCTGGACTTGTTCGCTGCTGGCGGACAGGCACAACATCGATTCGATGTCATCGCTGCATTGGTTGGCGATGTCCTGCAGCTCGACCAGGCGCGTGTTGGTCTGGCGGATGAGCTGGCTGAGGATGTCTTCAAACTGCAGCGAACGCACTGTGGTCGCAACGTCGGCACCGAGACCGTGGGCGATCGAGGCGACCTCTTCGGTGACCGCCGCAATGCGGCTGTCGCTGTTACCCAACCGCGCCATCATCGCATCGATGTCGCCCTTGGTAGCCAGCGCCACGTTCATATCCTGCGAAGCCATGGCGCCGACCAGCTCACGCAATTGCTCCATGCTGCGGCGCGAACGCTCGACGTGGCTGCCGATCTGTTCGTTGAATTGGTTGGAATGGCGCGCAAGTTTGCGGATCTCGCCGGCCACCACCGCGAAGCCACGTCCGGACTCGCCGGCGCGCGCCGCCTCGATGGCCGCGTTCAGCGCCAGCAGGTTGGTTTCCTCGGCAATGGTGTTGACGTTCTTGAGCAGGCCGAACACCGCGTCCATTTCGCGCGACATCGCGTCGATGCGATAGACGATGCGCAGGCTGTCGCGCGACAGGTGCACCACCAGCCCCACGAAGTGCCCGAGCAAGTCGCTGGTCTTGCTGATGAAGCCCTGGACGCTGCCGCCCTCGCAGTTGTTGCTGTCAACGATCTGCTGCAGCAACTGCTGCTGCGAACCGGTCTTGTGGGATAGACCGTCGAATCCGCTGCCCAACTCGCCGACGGCATCGCGCAGCACGTCCAGCGCCTGGTTCAGCTCGCGCGTCGCATGACCCAGCTCGTCCACCAGCGCGCCACGCAAGTCACGGATGGCGCCGTGCAGATCGACGCCACTGGTGGCAAGTGCCGCCGCTTGCGCACCCGGCCGGTGCAATACGCGCTGGTTCAAACTGATCCACAACGCGGTCAGCAGCACCACCGCCAAAGTGCCCGCCCACGCATTCGGCCAGACCAGCACAACGACCAGCGCCAGGATGCTGCCGAGGAGCCCGACGGCGCGCTCCGGAAACTCCATTACCCGCATGATGATCATCCTCATGACGCCGCCGCAGCCCTGTCGGCCCGCGGCGCAGCGAACGGCTGTGTCGCCAGTTCCAGCAGCCGGCCAGCCACCGCCTCGATCGGCAGCGCCCGATCGGCCGCACCCAAATTCCAGGCGACCCCGGGCATGCCCCACACCACGGAAGTTGCCTCGTCCTGCACCAGCGTCGCCGAACCTGCTTCGCTCATTTCCTTCAACCCGCGCGCACCATCGTCACCCATGCCGGTCAGCAGCGCACCGACACCGGCCGCACCGATGCTCGCCACCACCGAGCGGAACAAGACGTCCACGCTGGGCTTGTGGCGATTCACCAGCGGGCCGTCGTGCAGCCGACACACGTGCCTGCTGCCGTCGCGCACTACCAGCAGGTGGCGATCGCCGGGTGCGATATACACGTGTCCGGCCTGGATCGGCTGGCCGTCGCGCGCTTCGCAAACACGCATTGCCGAGCACTTGTCCATCCGCTGCGCAAACGCCGCGCTGAATTGCGCCGGGATGTGCTGCGTGATGACGACCGGCGGGGCATCCGGCGGCAGCATGGTCAATACGACGCGGATCGCCTCGGTGCCGCCGGTGGACGCACCGATGGCGATGATGCGCCCACCGCTGCCGGCGCTGCCTGTGGCGCGCGCGAGGACGGCATCGGCATTGAAGCGTGGCGACACCTGCAACGGCTGCACATGCGACGCCCTGGCACGCGGGCGCGCATGTGCGGCTACCTTCACCTTGGCGCGAATCTGGTCGGCGCTGTTACCGAAAGTGCCGGTCAGGTCGCTCCCCGGCTTGGCGGCGAAGTCGACCGCGCCCAGTTCCAGCGCGCGCAGGGTCACCTCGGCGCCACGTTCGGTCAGCGACGAAACCATGACCACCGGCATCGGATGCAGGCGCATCAGGTTGTCGAGGAAGGTCAGGCCGTCCATGCGCGGCATTTCCACGTCCAGCGTCAGCACGTCCGGCCGCAACTGCTTGATGCGTTCGCGCGCCGTCAGCGGGTCCGGCGCGGTGCCGACGACCTCGATGTCGGGATCCTCCGACAGCATGGCCGTCAGCATCTTCCGCACCAGTGCGGAGTCGTCGACGATGAGTACGCGGATCCTGGCCATGGCGATATCAGAAGAGCTCCACTTCACCCTTTATCGGATCATTCGCCAGTTGCTTGAGGTAAAGCCGCTCGCGATCGGCCAGACCCGGGTCGGCAGCGTTGCCCAGGCGTCGGACCTGGGTCCGGCCTGTATGCGGGTAGAAGCGGATCTGGCGTGGCTGGACGCCGCCAACGTCCTCGGCCGCCAACTGCAGGCCCTCGGCTTCGAGGTAGCGGTGCACGAACTCGATGTTGAGCTTGCCGACATCGGTCATCCGCGCGAGCACGCAACCGCCACCGAAAATCTTCACCCGCAGCCGCTGGCGCACGCCACCGGCCTTGAGCACCGCATTGATGAGCTGCTCCATGGCGTCGCTGCCGTAACGCGCGGTACGCCCTGCCACGGTGTCGCCCCAGCGCCCGCCGTTGCCGGTGGGCCCGGGCAACATGAAGTGGTTCATTCCGCCGACGCCGGTTTCCGGGTCGCGGACGCAAGCCGACACGCACGATCCCAACACCGTGGTGATGACCTCGTCCTGCACCGAGGCGTAGTACTGACCGGGCAGGATCTTCACGGACATGCGTCCGGTGGCGGGCTCGTGGAAGCGGCGCAGGTGCTCGAAACCGCGCAACACGCGGCGCGCGTCGTATCTCTCGACAACCGGGACGAACGACATGGACATGGTTTCAGACAGACCGTTTCTCGTAGATGGTTCGCCCGATCAACGAGAAGCGGTCGGACAGGCCGTGCATGGATTCGGAGTGGCCCAGCAACAGCTTGCCGTGCGGCAGGAGCGCAGCATCGAACCGATCGAACAAACGTTTCTTGGCAGGCGTATCGAAATAGATCATCACGTTGCGGCACAGGATCGCGTCGAAGCGTCCCTGCATCGGCCAGTCCCCGAGCAGGTTGAGCCGGCGCACGCGCACCAGCTCGCGCAAACGCGGACGCACCCGGAACTCGCCCGCGTGCGCGCCGCTGCCGCGCTGGAGCCAGCGTCGCCGACGCTCTGCGCCGACCCCTTCCATGCGCTGCAGCGGATATACGCCGCCGCGCGCGGTTTCCAGCGCCGCGGGAGACAGGTCCGTAGCCAGGATCAGCGCGTCCGCGGGCCCGCGATGCACCTCCAGGGCCTCGGCCAGCACCATCGCCAGCGAGTACGGTTCTTCGCCGGAAGAACAACCGGCCGACCAGATGCGGATGCGCCCATCGGGACGCCGCGCCAACCAATCGCGCAGTTGTCCGGACAAGAAGTCGAAGTGGTGCGATTCACGAAAAAAGGCGGTAACGTTGGTGCTGACCGCACTGGCAAACTCGTCCAGTTCACTGTCCGGATCCTCGCGCAGCAGCCGGCAATATTCCTCGAAGCTGCCGAAGCCCAGTGCACGCAGCCTGCGCTGCAGGCGGCCCTGCAACAACTGGCGTTTATGCTCGCCCATGCTGATGCCGCAATGTCGCGCGACGAAGTCACGCAGAAACTGGAACTCGGTGTCGCCCAGCCTCTGCGGGCCCACCCCTGCCAACGCGGCGGTGGCGGCGGCCACGGTTCAGAACTCTTCCCAAACCGTGTCTTCGACCTTGCCGCGGGTTTCGGCACGCGCCGGCCTGGCACGCGCCGTTGCCTGCGTGGCGACCGTGCGGGCTGGCTGGGCCGCGACCACCGATCGCGATGTCGCTGCGACCATGTCGGGCGCCCCGGTCGACTGCGACGCCCTCGACAGGACCGCACCGACTTCGGTCGACGCCGCCTCACCGCGCTGGATCGCGAAGAATGCGATCTGGCGCGCAAGGTCGGAGGCCTGTTCCTCAAGGGAGCGCGACGCCGCGGCAGATTCCTCGACCAGCGCGGCGTTCTGCTGGGTCATTTCGTCCATCTGCATCACCGCGCGGTTGACCTGGTCGATGCCTGCCGATTGCTCCTGGCTGGCGGCGGCGATCTCGCCGACGATGTCGGTGACCTTCTTCACGCTGTCGACGATCTCGACCAGCGTCTTTCCGGTTTTCTGGACCAGTTCGGTGCCGGTGCGCACCTTGTCCATGCTTTCGCCGATCAGGGTCTTGATCTCCTTGGCGGCGGCCGCACTACGCTGCGCCAGGTTGCGCACCTCGGAAGCGACCACGGCGAAGCCACGACCCTGCTCGCCGGCGCGCGCCGCCTCGACCGCCGCGTTCAGGGACAGCAGGTTGGTCTGGAAGGCGATCTCGTCGATCAGGCCGACGATGTCGGCGATCTTGCGACTGGATGAATCGATTTCGCTCATCGCGTCGACCGCGTGGCCGGCGACCTCGCCGCCACGCTCGGCCTGCTCGCGGGCACCCCGCGCCAGTTGATTCGCGTGGCTGGCGTTTTCGGCATTCTGCTTGACGGTGGAGGTCATCTCCTCCATCGACGATGCGGTTTCCTCCAGGCTGGAAGCCTGTTCCTGGGTACGCTGGCTGAGGTCGTCGTTGCCGCGCGAGATCTGCTGTGCAGCCACACTCACCTCGTCCGATCCAAGCCTTACCTGGCCGACGATGCCACACAGGCGTTCATCCATCGTGCGCAGCGCGGCCAGCAGTTGACCGAGTTCGCCCTTGCCGTTGGTAATGATTTCGTGGCCCAGCCGACCCTCGGCGATTTCGTTCGCAACCGCCACCGCGCGGTTCAGCGTGACCACGATCGAGCGGATCGCCAGTACCGCCACCAGCAGGGCCAGCACGATGCCGATGATCAGCGCCGCCAGGATCAGCTTGTGGACCTGTTCGTAGCGCTGGAGTGCGTCTTCACGCAACTGCTTGCCTTCGGCACCCTGCATCTCGATCAGCTTGTTCATGTCGTCCTGCATGATCGTGACGGTCGGCAGCAGGTCGGTGTACAGCAGCGAACGGGCTCCGGGGTCGCCTTGCGCCAGCGCCGCGCGCACGTCGCCAATCGACGACGACGCGTCAGCGCGGTCGCCGATGAATGCCTTCATTTGCTTGCTGATGGCCGGCGAGGCGGGGTAACCCTGAAGCTGCTTGACCAGGTCGTCGTTGGATTTCATCCACTTGGAGACCTCGTCGAGTTGCTGCTTGACGAGCGCCTTGTTTTCGATCTGGAAAGCCGCTTCACCAAGCGCGATGAAATTCTGCAGCGACCGGCGCGCCACCTTGTCGGACACCGACAGTGGCAGGAGCCCCCCGTTGTAGACGCGACCGAGGCTGGCATTGCTGCGCGACATGCCGTCCAGCCCGAGCCAGGCGGTGCCCAGCAACATCAGCAGCAACACGCCGATGATGCCGAAAAGGCGAACCTTCACGCTCAGGTACGGCATGCGCAGTTTGGGCAGGGCCCGGAATCTCATCTTCATTCGAACTCTCCGAATCGTCAGGCCGCCGCCACTTCCGCGGCGTCCGGCAGTACCGCATCCAACGCCTCGGCTTCCTCCGGGCGCAGCAATCGTTCCAGGTCCAACAACATGACCATCCGCTCGCCGTCCCCCGCCAGCCCTTTCAGGAACCGCGTATCCACCACGGCGCCGAGATCCGGGACCGGCTTGATCTCGTCCTCGCGCGCATCGAGTACGTCGGCCACGGCATCGGCCACCACGCCAAACAGGCGATCACCGACCGCCACCACAACCGTCACGGTGGTGCCGTCATAGCTCTCACGGGCGAGGCCGAAACGCAGGCGCAGGTCCAGCACCGGCACGATGGCACCGCGCAGGTTGAGCACGCCGAGCAGGTACTCGGGCGCCTGCGGGATGCGGGTGACGCGTGACCAGGCACGGATTTCGCGCACCGACAGGATGTCGATGCCGTACTCCTCGCCGGCCAGCATGAAGGTCAGCTGCTGAAGCAGATTGCCGGCCTCCTGTTCGCTCTGGGACATCGCTTGGTTACCTCGTGGCGCGCTAGCGCGTCGCTGTTCGGCTTCTGTTGCTGTGTCGGCGTGTGCGCCGGATTCTTGAGCGGTACGCCTTCAGGCCGCACGGCGGCGCGCGGCGGCGCGCACGACACCGTCGACGTCGACGATCAAGGCAACGTTGCCTTCGCTGGCGATGGTGGCGCCCGAGATCCCTTCGACACGCCGGTAGTGCGCCTCCAGCGACTTGATCACGGCCTGTTGCTGGCCAACCAGTGCGTCCACCAGCAACCCAACACGGCGGCCGCAGGCCTCGGCCACGATCACGATGCCCCGCTCGATTTCGGTCACCGCGTTCGCGCAGCCGAACACGTCGTGCAGGCGCACCAGTGGCAGCCAGTTGTCGCGGAAATGGAACAGCTCCCCGCCACCCGCGACGTGGCGCACGCTGCCTCCCTTCAACTGCATCGATTCGACGATCGAAACCAGCGGCACGATGTAGCGCTCGTCGCCGAGTTCGGTAACCAGGCCTTCGATGATGGCCAGCGTCAGCGGCAGCACGATGGTGAAGGTGCAGCCCTTGCCTTCGCGGCTGCGCACCCGGACGCTGCCGCCGAGGTCGCTGACGTTGCGACGCACCACGTCCATGCCGACCCCGCGTCCGGACAGGTCGGTAGCCTCGCTGTTGGTGGAAAAGCCGGCCTGGAAGATCAGCTCGGCCACCTCTTCGTCGCCGAGTTCCTGGCCGGGAAGTACCAGGCCACGCTCCACCGCCTTGGCAAGGATCGGCCCACGCTGCAGCCCGGCGCCGTCGTCCACCACCTCGACCACCACGTTGCCGCCTTCGTGGCGCGCTTCCAGGCGCAGCACGCCGGCCTCGGGTTTGCCCGCGGCGACACGCTGCGCGGGTTTCTCCAAACCATGGTCGATGGCGTTGCGCACCAGGTGCACCAACGGGTCGCCGATCTTCTCCAGTACGGTCTTGTCGACCTCGGTCGACTCTCCGTACAGTTCCAGGCGCACGCGCTTGCCAAGACGATGCTCGAGGTCGCGCACCAGGCGCGGGAAACGGTTGAACACCGCCGCGATGGGCAGCATGCGGATGCGCATCACGCTGTCCTGCAATTCGCGCGTGGTGCGGTGGAGCTGTGCCAGCCCCCCCTGCAATTGCCGCAGGCGTCCCATGCTGAAGTTCTCGCCGATGTCGCCCAGCATCGACTGCGCGATCACCAGTTCGCCGACCATGTTGATCAGGGCGTCGACCTTGGCAATGGACACCCGCATCGAGCCGGCATCGGCATGCGGGCCGGCGTCCTGCACTGCCGTTGCCGCGGGCGCCGGCACGCGGCGGTCATGCAACAACTCGATTTCGAGGTCGCAATCGCCCTCGACCCAATCGAAGACCTGCTCGACATGACTGCGCGGAATATCGCCGTGCAACTCGACCTCCCAGCCGAGCATGGCGGCGGTGGGGTCGAGATCCGCAAACGCCGGACGCGGTTGCTGCAGCGGCTGCACCTGTTTCACGACCAGACTGCCGTGTCGGGCCAGCTCACGGAACATCCGCAGCGGGTCGTTGCCGGTCCGCAGCAGGTGCGGGTGCGGGCGGAAGCCGATGCGCCATCCGTCGGTCGGGGTCATGTGCGCCGCCGTCGCGGCTGCCGACTCGGCCGGCTTGCCGAGCAGCGCCGAAAAACGTTCGCGCAATGTCTCACTGGTGGCATCGGCCACGGCGCCGCCGCTGTGCGACCGCGCCAACATGCCGCGCATGCAGTCCACCGACTGCAGCAACAACTCGATGGTCTCTTCGTCCGCCGCACGGCGTCCGTCGCGGACTTCCTCGAGCAGCGACTCCAGCACGTGCGTGAAGGCCGCCACGTCGCCGAAACCGAACGTGGCCGCGCCCCCCTTGATGGAATGCGCCGCACGGAAGATCGCATTGATCCGTTCCGGATCGCTGGCGCCGTTTTCCAGCGCCAACAGCGCATCCTCCATCACGTCCAGACCCTCCAGACTTTCGTCGAAGAACGTCTGGTGGAACTGGCTCAGGTCGATTGCGCCCATGACGGCGTCAACCCGCCACGCGCGCAACCGTGGCGAGCAGTTGTTCGGGGTCGAACGGCTTCACCAGCCACCCCGTGGCGCCGGCGGCCTTGCCCTCCATCTTCTTCCCGCCATCGGATTCGGTAGTGAGGATCAGGATCGGCACGCCGGCAAATGCAGGCAACGCGCGCAACTCGCGCGTCAGCGTGATGCCGTCCATCACCGGCATGTTGACGTCTGCCAGCACCAGGTCGAAACGGCCGGCCTTGGCCTTGTCCAGGGCCGCCTGGCCATCCGCCGCTTCGTGCACCTCGTGGCCGACGCCGCGCAGCGTGAAAGACACCATGTTGCGCATGGAAACGGAATCGTCCACCGCAAGAATCTTTGCCATGTCGAATAACCTCGGTTTCTGTCAATTGATCGCCGCCGTCGCGTCCGGAAGTCTCAGCATCCGTTCCATGCCAAGTTCCGCGGCCGCCTCGCGCAGCACCGCGCCGACGTTTTCCCAGCACCATTCGCCCGCACGTTCGTCGCGCGCCTGCACGAACGCCTGCAGCAGTTGCAGGCCCGCGGTATCGAGCCGCGTGACGGCCGCCGCGTCGAGCACTACCGGCACGGACCGGGGCAGCGCCTCGCCGAGCTGTGCATGGAGCTCGCCGGCGGCGCCGATCACCAGTTCCGCGCCCAGCTGAACGCGACAACCGGGCGGGGACTTCCGTTTTCGCGTGCTCGCCATGCGGACTCCGCTAGTCTCTTGCACAGGATGTAACGGCCATCGCCGACCCAACTTGAGGCGCTCGCACTCCACCGGCCGACGGCCAGGTGCGCCCGGGTTCAAGTTCATGCGAATGCGGCCGATAACCCGCAAAAGATCAAGGAGTTCGCGCGTGAGCGTGCCACCGATACAACTGGCGACCCTCGATTGGGTGGCAGCGGCAGCGGGCACACTGCCCCGGCCGTGGCCGGTGGGGTCGGTGGTGTCGGGTCGCGTGCTGGAGCTGATCGAAGGAACCCGCCTGATACTGCAAATCAACGGGCAGACCGTCGAAGCCGACCCGCCGTCGAACGGACCGGTACCGCACAACTTTCAGGCACGGGTACTGAGCAACGGTCCACAACCGCTGTTGGAATTGCTCGGCCAGCCCGGCAAAAGCACCGCAACGGCGGCCGCCCTGCGCGCACGCCTGCCGCACCAGGGTGGCCTGCAACCTCTGCTGGCTGATATGCATGCGCTGGCGGGCACTCCAGGAGCGCGCTCACTGCCGGAACCGGTTCGGGCGGCGCTGGCGCGCCTGGAGGCGTCCATCACCGACCGCCACGACATCCTCGACCCCGACGTATTGCGCGACACCGTGCGGCGCGCCGGAACGCAACTGGAACACACCCTGCTGCAGCACGTTCGAACGCCAGCGCGGCTGCCGGCCACGCAGATCGACTACGACTTGAAGGCCGCGCTGCAACGCCTCGCACAAGCCCTGCAGCCGCTGCCGCAGGCGCGCGTGTCGACGGCGCCCGCGGGCGCCGAAACGCCACCGCCACTGTTGGACCTGCCATTGCGACCCCAGGCGCGTTTGCCGGCGCCCCCGGCAGCCGATGCGCTCACCATGGCAACCGGCATGCTGAAACATGTGCAGGCTGCAATGTCGCGCATCGAGATCATGCAGCTCGAGGCCCATCCATCGGCGTCACCGCAGGCGTGCATGTTCGAGGTCCCGGTGCGTGGTGACGACGGATTCGATGTATTGCAGATCCGCATCGAACAGGACGCCCCCGCCAACCCGGGCATGAACCCGCCGCAATGGACCCTGGGCTTTACCCTGGAGCTGCCGAGCCTTGGAGCGATCCACGGCCAGATCCGGCTGCGCCGCGTGAAGGTGGACGTGGACCTGTGGGCGCAGCACGACGGCGCCGTCCATGCACTCGAGGAACAGACCTCGGTCCTCGCGCGGCTGCTGGAGAGTTCTGGCCTGCAGTTGGTGCAACTGCGCGTGCGCCAAGGCACGCCGTTGCGGCACACGGGCCTGGCGCGCCGACTGCTGGAGGCCAGCGCATGAACACCCCCCCGCGCTCGGTCACATTGCGCTTCCGCGACGATGCCGCGCCGGCGCAGGCGACCCTGCGTCCCGACCTGGGTGCCGACGAAATCGAACAAATGTTGCAACAGGCCGAACGCATGGGGCTGCCGCGCCATCCCGACCCCGCGACCGCCGCACTGCTGGCCGCAGTCCGGGTGCGCGCGGATATCCCGCCGGAACTGTACGCGGCACTGGCCGCCGTATTGTCGCGAGTCTATGCCGCGGGCGAACGCCTGCGCTGAACCCTCGAGTATCGTGACCATCGTCGATCGCTGCACATGCGCGGGGCAGGGTTGGCGATGCGCCGGGGCGGCGCGGTCGTCGGGGATGGCCGGACAACAGCAAGACACGGCCACCGGCCGTCCCCTCATGCGAGGGGTGTCCACTCGCGCAAACAGGGTGTGGGAACGAACGCTGCCGCAACCATACGGCCGGACTATCGGCTCACCAACTGCGTACCGCGACGATGGTGATCGCGTAGGTTTTCATCGACGGTTTGAAATGAAACATTCGCCCCGCATCGAAATGCACGCTGCCGCCGGGGGCAATGTTGGCGGTGCCGGCCGGCCAGAACTTGCGCTCCTGCACCACGGACCCGTCAGCCGCCTTCGCCTGGATTTCCAGCTGCGCCGCGGCCGGTTCCTTGCAATCGTTGACCAACTTGCCCGGCATCTGCATGACCGGGTTCGAGACATCACCGGTTTTG
Source organism: Rhodanobacteraceae bacterium (assembly GCA_035717365.1). Taxonomy (GTDB): domain Bacteria; phylum Pseudomonadota; class Gammaproteobacteria; order Xanthomonadales; family Rhodanobacteraceae; genus 66-474. Next base: position 63,669 of record DASTIS010000230.1, on the reverse strand, counting down.
ACTTCGAAGGAAGCCAGCTTGAAGTTGGCGGGGGTGCAAGCCGCATGGGCGACAATGGGAGCCAGCAGGAGGATAGCGGCGGCGGCGACGATTCTTTTCATGACGGGATTCCCGGATGTTGACGAAACAGCGCGCTCCTTCGGGAGGAGCGTTGCCCTTTTCATCGGCAGCCCGGATGAAATCTTTAGGTGCCGTCGGGCACACTTGCGCGCGGTATCCCGCCAGCGGACGGCGCAACGATGTTGAGTGGCCGGATTGGGTGGCAGGGATCCGTGCGTCCGAGATCCGCCGGCCCGCAACGGGCGACCCGCTGTTACCCGCGTCGCGGCAATGCACACGAACGGCGGGCCACTTCCAAGTGGCCCCTGAGGCAACCCCGTGTGCCCGCCTCACGCTGCCTTGCGCTCCACGAAGCTGTAGACGTGTTCGGCCCACTCCAACGAGCGCAGGTACGCGTCGGCCAAATCGACGTCGCCCCCATCGCCATCGGTGGCCGCCGACACATCGGCGCTTTCCCATCCACGAATCCGCTTGAGCACGGCAGCCAGAGGACCGGCGCCCTCGACCAGCGCGTGGCGCACCGGGTCGGGCATCGGCAGGTCCGACAGCACGCGGGCCATGGGCAACCCCATGATGGTGTCCAGCAACGAGAACAGGCCCGTGATGAAAGCCATTTCGCGTTGCTCGGGCGGCAGGTTGCGGCCCAGCAGTTCCGCCATGCGCGCACGCAGCAAGGCCTGTTTCAGCAGTTCCGGCGGCGCGTCGTCGAGGTCGCCGATGGCCATCGAATAAACCCAGTTGCGGATGCGCGTCACGCCGAAATAGACCGCCGCCTGCTGCAGCGACTTCAACTCGCGCGGCAGTCCGAAGTAGGCCGAATTGACGCAGCTGAGCAACTTGTAGCTGAGCACGACATCATTGCGGATCAATTCTTCCAGTTCGACCGGACCGTTGTCCGGATCCTGCACCGCGGCCAGCAGGCGCAACAGGTTGAGACGATTCGGTTTCAGCGTGTCGACCCGCTGCACTTCCGCCGGCTTGAACAGATAGGAGCCTTCGAAAGCGTCGAAGCCCAGGTTCATGCAGGCACGCTGGGTGCGGTGCTCGTAGAGGTAGGAAGCCGTCGCAACCACGTTCCTGTCCGCGGCGCGCAAGCTGGCCACTGCACGTACCAGGCTCGACTCGTCGTGCCCGCGCACATCGATGCTGACGCACTGTGCCAACTGCACCAGCTCCCGCAGACGTTGAGTGACAGCTTCGGTCGCCCCATCGGGCCACACGAAATTGTCAATCATCACCGGCACGCCGCGCTCGGCCATGCCCGTGAGCAATGCATGGGCGTCGTTACAAGCGGCGAGTCGGGCATCCACACGCGGTCCCACGCGCTCGTCGAATCTCAGCCCGGCCCTGTGTTCGCGCAGCAGTTCCTCATCCACCGCAAGGAAGGCAAGACGGTTACCGGCAAGCAGGTCCAGATAACCCTGTTCGAACAGTTGCAGCGTCGCCTGCGCCAGATTGGCGTCATCACCGGTCTGATGGCAGATGTCATAGGCGACCAGTTGCGCGTCGCGATCGACGATCGGCATGCGAACGAACGGGAGGACGTCTACCTCGATGCCCAAAGGGCTGTCGGTCTGAGCGGGGGCGGTGGGCATGCGTTGCGTGCCTTCGGGTTCAGGCCTGCGACAACGGGCGTGGGACGGCATGCGTTTGTGCGTGACCACCCGGACCGTACAGGACGGGAGAACCTTCGCCGGAACCGCGCAGGATCCCGAGCGCCTGGCGCACGTCGCGCAACCGATGCTCGACGATGCTGCCGTTGATTTCATTGATGTGCCGGCAGGCTTCGAGCTGCCCGCAAATGTGCTGAAACGTGTCGGACGATCGCTCCCGCGAAGCCACGTCGTCCAACTGGCGGCGTTCGGCGTCGAGCGATTCCAGCCGCTGCAGCAGCTCGGCCTTGGCGGAGGTCGCCGCATCGAGCGCCAGCGAGTCGAGGCGTTCAAGCGCCTCGCGTTCGGCATCCAGCACGGCACGCAATTCGACCACCGCGGCCTGCATGTCGACCATGACGTGTTCGCACACCTGTGCGAGCTCCGATTGCCGAGCGTCGTGCATGTCAGCCGATCTGCTTTTCGAGGCTGATCAGGCGGTCGGCCACGCGTTGCGCGTCCACCTTGTAAGTGCCGTCGGCGACGGCCTGGCGGATCCGCTCGACACGCTGGGTGTCGACCGGCGCGTCCCTGTTCCGCGCAGCCGCGCCGATGGCGCGTGCCGATTCGGTCAACTGCACGCGGTCATCGACCTGTGCCGGATGCGCCGGCGCCCGCCCGGACACACTGCCATCGGCATCGCCTTTGGAGGCGGGCCGGGGGCCGGCCGTGGATGGCTGCGGCACCGTGGGACCGCCAGGATTGATCGTCGTATTCATGATGGCCTTCGCATTATTCCTGCCGACTCCATCCGGGTATCGACCCCGGTCGAAATAACTTTAGCAACCTCGTTCACGTCGCCCATCGTGATCATGGCAGAACCCCCACGACACCGGGCGCATCCACCCTGCCCTGCACCTCGCACTGGCAGCTAAGGCTCTTGACGCGCACCAGGTCACCGCGGTCGCCGGCCTGCAGGGCGATGCCCGCGGCGCTCACCTGGATGCTGCCAGCGTCCACCACCAGGCGCACCTGTTGGCCGCGCCGGACAACCTCGCGCGGTGCCAGCATGCCCGGCGTGATCACCGTGTCGGTGGTCAGTGCGCGTCGCAATCGACGACCGGACAACTTCGCAGGGTCCACGAGATAGCCGTAACCCAGTCGGGCAACATCATATTCTTCGGCATGCACGTCACCGGCTCCGATGACGTCGCCGCGCGCCAGGCCGTGGCTGCTCACCAGGACCTTGCGAAACAGTTGCACGCGCACCGGCACGCGCACGCTCCAGCTCTGGCCCGCGCTGCACGATACCTGTACCGACACGCGCGAAGCGCCACGGCCGAGGTCCGGCGCCTGTGCCTGCAATGCGCCGGCGCAGGCCGGCAACCGCAAGCGCGGATCCAGCTCATTCGCCTCGGCGACGACGCGCGTCCCCGTCGGCGCAGCTTGCCGCACCGCTTCGACGGCCGCCGATTGCAAGGTGCCGAGCGGCTGCCGCGTGACGGCCTGGACGCCCCCCGCCACGAACAGCAGCATCACCGCAGAAACGGCAGCCTCGCATCTCACGCGCATGCTTCCACCACCAAGCCAAGTTGTTTCTGGATCGCGTCCAGGTCGCCCTGCATTACGGGAACCAATTCTCCGCAACGCTGGGTTTCACCGTCGGCGAGCGCGGAGTCCAGCTTCTCGCGGCATTGTTCCAGGCGCCGCACGCTCTCCTGCATCGTGTCCAGCACCGGCAGCATCGGCATGCTGCGCTGCAATCGTGTCAGGCAGGTGCGCAACGCCGTCCCGCTCAGCCAGCGGCGGTCCACCCGCGACGGCGCGCGCGCCACCAGATCGAGGCTATGGCCCAGGGCGGCACAGGACTCGCGCAGCACCTGGATGACGGTAGCGGCATCCGCCGTGTCCGGCCGCACCACGACCTGCAGCGCGGATTGCTGGGCAGCGATCGCAGCATGCGCTACCGCGTCTACCTGACGCGCACATTCGTCGCGGCCGCGCTGCAGCGCGGCCACCATTTCACCCCCGCTGCGTACCTGGCTGTCCAGGACATCGCCGGCTTGCTGCAGGGCTTCAGTCTGCGAAAGCGCTTGTTGCAGCGCCCGGTCGGCCCCCTCGAGTGCGACACGCACCGCGTCGGCGCCCGCGCTGGCCTGGTCCAACCGCTTCAGGCTGCCGTCGATCGTTTCTTCCAGGCCGCCCGAGAATTCACCCACGGTTGCGGTCACGGTCTCGATTTCCGCCGTGGTCTGTGCGGTCTTCTCGGCCAGTTGCTTGACTTCGTCCGCAACCACGGCGAATCCCCGCCCCGATTCACCGGCCCGCGCCGCCTCGATGGCGGCATTGAGGGCCACCAGATTGGTTTGGTGCGCGATGTCCTGGATCGCCGCGGTCAGGCGCGCGATCTCCTCGAAAAACCCATTGAAGCGTTCGTGCGTGCGGGTCATCCCCGACAACGTTCCGCGCAACAGACACAAGCGGCCATCCAGTTCGCGGATGCCGCGGCTACCCTCGTCGACGCCGGCCACGCCTTGTTGCAACGGGGCGTGGGCTTGCTGAAGGATCGACGTAATTCCGTCGCGAGCCTGTGCCAACACGTCGACATGTTGACGCGCGCTGCCCAACTGAGTCTGCAACTCCTGTACCCGTTGTCCCAACGTACGCGTTCCGCCGAGCACCAGCCCCTGCTGCTCCACGGCCTGCAACAATGCATCTTCACGCTCTCGTTGCGCCCGCGCCGACAACAACGGCGCCATGGCACGTGCCGCGGCCGGATGGCGCCGTGTCAGCGCGCGCACTCGTTCATGGTCGCCCGCTGCCAGCGCTGCGGCCAAGGCGAGGACCTGATTGCTCAACAAGAATCCCATGATCGCGCGTTACTCCTGAAACCCAAGTCGACGTCGGCGATGCCGACGAGATATCCGCCACTGCATCGGCAGATCACCGCACGACTTGACTCAAAGCAAGCTGCGTGCCACGAATCCGGACACGTGCCTGTCACCGCGCGACTCGCGCCGGCCGTCGCTCCATTGCTCAAGATTCCGCGCTCCCGGCCGATCACCGGGCTGGTATTCCTTCGCAATGCATCGATGCCAACGAGCGTTCTCCAGAAGGTCGAGCAGTTCACCCGCCTTGCCGGCCACAACCGCATGGCGATCCTCACGTTCCATCTGGGCGGCCCGCAGATCTTCGGCATCAACGTATTCAAGGTGCGCGAAGTGATGCGGCGGCCGCCGATGGAACACATGCCGAGCATGCACCCGTTGCTGGCCGGCAGCTTCGACTATCGCGGCGACACCATCCCGGTCATCGACCTTGCCGAAGCGATGGCCTACCCGCCCTTGCTGAACGAGCCGGCGGCCACCGTGATCGTCACCGAGTTCAGTCTCGGCGTACAGGCATTCCTCGTTTCGCAGGTGGAGCGTATCGCCCACTACGACGGCGCCGACATGGCCGCGCCGTCCCCGGAACTGGGTTTCGGTCCGCGCGTCAACGCCATTGCGCGCACCGACGGCACGCTGCTGGCGGTAATTGACGTCGAGCAGATCCTCGACGGCATCGCGCAGCGGCAGTCCGAGATATCGCCGCGCCTGCAGCGCAGCGCCAGCCAGTCCGGACAACCGCAGCGTCGCGTGCTGGTGGCCGACGATTCGGCGGTGGCGCGCATGCAATTGAATGCCACGCTGCAGCAACTGCACGTCGAATGCGTCATGGTCCGCAACGGCGCCGAGGCGCTGGAGATGCTGGAATCGTCGGCCCGCAAAGGAGAACGCTTCGACCTGGTGATCTCGGACATCGAAATGCCCAAGCTCGACGGTTACGCGCTGGTGCGCGAGATCCGCGCCAACAGTGCCTGGCGCGGGTTGAAAGTATTGCTGCACAGTTCGTTGAGCGGCGTATTCAACGAAGCCATGGTCGCCGGCGTCGGCGCCGATCGCTTCGTCGCCAAGTTCCAGCCGGACGTGCTGGCGACGACCATCCTGGAGCTGTTGCCCGCGCCGTCGGACTGACAACGTTCCGGAACCCACCACGACCGCGAGCGAATTGCGCCGCGTCGAAACCCGGCAGGCGATGCAGAGGTTGCTGCGCCCGTCGGGTTTTTGTCGCCGCCGGCGGCAAGCTTCCGCCACGGCGGCAGAATCTTGCCGCCGTGGCCACGTCGGGGATCGCGCATTTCGCGCGGAAACCCGCATTCCAACTAACTTTCCTGCGACTGGCACACATATTGCTGCTTCGGGCTGGACACACTTCGTGGAGCCAGCATGAGCAGCCCATCCGATCCGTTGTTCGGCATCCATGCCCGCGCGCTTGGCGTGTGGCAGCGACGTGCGGAAGCCATCGCCGACAACCTCGCCAATGCCGATACGCCCGACTACAAGGCGCGCGACGTGGATTTTCGCAAGGTGCTCGCCGAGGCCGGCGGCAACGACGCGAACCTGCAACTCGCGGCACCCAGCTCTGGCCAGGCCAGTAGCAACGGAAGCACCCCGACAGGAAACATTCCGCTGGAGTGGCGCGTGCCGCTGCAGCCAAGCATGGACGGCAACACGGTCGACACGCAGGTCGAGCAGGCCGCCTACGCTGCCAACAGCGTTCACTACCAGGCCAGCCTGACCTTCATCACCGCACAAATCCGCATGCTGCGCACGGCCATCACCGGAGGTGGCGGCTGATGTCGATGTTCAAGGTATTCGATATTGCCGGCTCCGGCATGGCGGCCCAATCGCTGCGCCTCAACACTACCGCCAGCAATCTCGCAAACGCCAACAGCGTGGCCAGCAGTCCGGAGGAGGCCTACCGTGCGCGCGAACCGCTGTTCGCCGCGGTGCACGCCGCCATGGCGGGCGAAGTCGGCACTGCCAGCGAAGCCGCGGTCGGCGTGCGCGTGACCGGCGTCACCGAAAGCCAGGCCGCGATTCCAAGCCACTACGAACCCGGCAATCCAATGGCCGACGCCAACGGTTACGTCTACGGCAGCAACGTCAATCCCATCGACGAGCTGGTGAACATGATTTCCGCGTCGCGCTCGTACCAGAACGACGTGGAAGTGATGAACAGCGCCAAGCAGTTGATGCTCAAGACCCTCGACCTCGGGAAATGACCACGATGAACGATCTCAACGGCGTCACCGGCAGCAGCTCACCCCTGACCGCGGCGGCCACCCTGTCCGGCCAGCAGCTTACCCAGCAGGACTTCCTGAAACTGATGGTCGAGCAGTACCGCGCGCAGGATCCCACCAAGCCGATGGACAGCACCCAGTTCGTGGGCCAACTGGCGCAATTCAGCCAGATCGCCGCCACCCAGCAGATGCAGACGTCGTTCGACCAGCTCGCGACATCGTTGCAGAGCGATCAGGTCCTGCGTGCATCCGACCTCATCGGCCGCCAGGTGCTGGTGCCCTCCAGCCATGTCGCCATCGGCGGCGGCACGGCCGCTGGCGTGACCGGCGCCGTCAACGTGCCGGGCGCATCCGACGACGTGCGCGTTTCGATCGCGGACGCCAACGGGAACACCGTGCGCACGATTGACCTCGGTGCGCAACCGGGCGGACTCGCCGGATTCCAGTGGGACGGACTGGATGCCGACGGCAAGCCCGTTCCGGCCGGGCTTTACACCTTGTCCGCCGGCAGCGCCAACGCCCCGCTCACCACCTATGTCGGCGGACAGGTGGCGGGCATCGATACCACGAGCACCGGCGCCAACCTGCTGGTGGACGGGGTGGGCGATGTGTCACTCAACCAGATCGCGCAAATCCTCTGACCTCAACCGGAGCAACCAGACATGCCCTTCAACATCGCCCTGAGCGGACTCAATGCGGCCTCCTCGGACCTCGAGGTTACCGCCAACAACATCGCCAACACCAACACCGCCGGATTCAAGGGCTCGCGCGCCGATTTCGCCGACGTGTTCTCCACGACCGGCGCCAACCTCAGCAACACCGCCATCGGCAGCGGCGTGCGCCTCACCGGCGTCACCCAACAATTCGGGAACGGCAATATCGAGTACACCCAGAACACGCTCGACATGGCCATCAGCGGGAACGGCTTCTTCACCGTCAAGGGCGACGATGGCATCGCCTACACCCGTGCCGGGAACTTCCAGCAGGACAAGGACGGCTACGTCGTCACCCCGGATGGCCGGCGCCTGCAGGTGTTCCCGCCCAACGGCGCGGGCGGCTTCGACATCAGCACCATGAATGACCTGCAACTGGTCACGTCGCAAAGCCAGGCGAAGGCCACCGGCAACGTCCTGATTGCCTTCAACCTGCCGGCCGGGGCTACCGTGCCGACGAGCTCCCCGTTCGATCCCGCCGATCCCACCAGCTTCAACCAGGCCACGCCGTTCACGATTTACGATTCGCAGGGCGGCGAGCACAACGCCACCGCTTATTACGTCAAGACCGCCACGCCCAACGAGTGGCAGGTCAACCTGATGGTGGATGGGCAAAACGCCGGTACCGCCACCATGGCCTTCTCCAGCAATGGTTCGCTGGCGACCCCTGCCAACGGCAAGCTGAGCTTCAATCCGGTCACGGTCAGCCCGGGCACCGATCCGATCCAGCTGACCATGGATATGTCGCAGGCCACACAGTTCGGCACCAACTTCTCCGCCGGCGCGGTCAACCAGGATGGCTTCCCGGCCGGAAAACTGTCGAACATCGACGTGTCTGCCGACGGCGTGGTGTCCGCGAACTTCTCCAATGGCCAGTCCAAACCCCTGGGCCAGCTCGCCCTCGCCGACTTCGCCGACCGCCAGGGCCTGCGCCAACTCGGCGATACCAGTTGGGCCGAAAGCTACGAATCCGGCCAGGCTGTGCGCGGCAGCGCCGGCAGCGGCAAGTTCGGCACGATCCAGTCCGGCGCGCTGGAAGCCTCCAACACGTCCGACCTGACCGCACAGCTGGTCAACATGATCAAGGCCCAGCGCAACTACCAGGCCAATGCCCAGGTGATCTCCACCGACGACAAGATGGTGCAGACCGTCATCAACATCCGCAACTGACGAGACCCCTCGACCTGAGGAATTCCCATGGATCGCTCGCTCTACGTCGCAATGACCGGCGCCTCGCAAATCCTTCGGGCGCAGACCGAAGTCAGCCACAACCTCGCCAATGCCTCGACCGTCGGGTTCAAGGCGGAACTGGGCGCCTTCCGCGACCTGCCGGTATTGGGCGAAGGGTTGCCCACGCGCATCAACGCGGTGGCGCGCGGCAGCGGCCACGACTTTTCCGCCGGCACGCTCTCGACCACCGGACGCGACCTCGATGTTGCCGTGCAGGGCCAAGGCTGGATCACGGTGCAAAGCCCCGACGGCAGCGAGGGCTACACCCGCGCCGGCAACCTGCAACTGACGTCCGATGGCATGCTCACCGACGCACGCGGCGACCCGGTGCTGGGCGACGGCGGCCCGATCACGTTGCCACCCGCCTCGCACGTCGACATCGGTGCCGACGGCACGGTGTCGGTGGTGCCGCTGGGCGAGAGGCCCGACACCCTCGTCACCGTCGATCGAATCCGCCTGGTCAACCCGCCTGTCGACCAGCTCCGGCAGGACAGCGACGGCCTGATGCACCTCGCCAACGGCGGCCGCGCACCGGCCGACGCCAGCGTGCGCCTGGCCGCGGGCGTGCTCGAGGGCAGCAACGTCAATCCATCCACCGCGCTGGTGAAGATGATCGAACTGTCGCGCCAATTCGAGATGCAGATACAGGCCATCCACAACGCCGACCAAAACGCGCAGGCCGCCAGCCAACTGCTGCAGGCCACCTGACATGACCCCCGCATTCCGTTTCCAACCGCTTGCAACACGCCGCTGCGCGGCGAAGGAGTAACCCGATGTTTTCCGCACTGTGGGTCGCCAAGACCGGGCTGGACGCGCAGCAGACGCGCATGGAGGTCATCTCCAACAACCTGGCCAACGTCAATACCACCGGTTTCAAGAGTTCACGCGCTTCGTTCCAGGACCTGGTTTACCAGAACGTGCGCCAGCCGGGCGGCCAGACCAGCCAGCAGACGCAATCGCCCTCGGGCCTGATGCTGGGAACGGGCGTGCGCGTGGTCGGCACCGAGAAACTCTTCACGCAAGGCAACCTCACCCAGACCGGCAATGCGCTCGATGTCGCGATCCGGGGGCGCGGCTTCCTGCAGGTGTCGATGCCCGACGGCTCGATCGCCTACACCCGCGACGGTTCGTTGCACCTGAGCAGCGACGGACAACTGGTGACTGCCAGCGGCAATCCCCTGAACCCGGCCATCACCTTGCCGCCCAACGCGCAGGCGGTGACGATCGGCAGCGACGGCACCGTCAGCGTCACCATGCCGGGCCAGAACGCGCCGACCCAGGTGGGTACGCTGCAGATGGCGGACTTCATCAACCCCGCGGGCCTGCAGCCGACGGGCGACAACCTCTACGTCGAAACCGCGTCCAGCGGCGCGCCACAGATCGGCCAGCCGGGCTTGAACGGCATGGGCACGCTGGAACAGGGTTCGCTGGAAACCTCCAACGTCAACGTGGTCGAGGCGCTGGTCAACATGATCGAGACCCAGCGCGCCTACGAGATGAATTCGAAGGCGATCTCGGCCACCGATTCCATGCTGCAGAACCTCACCAACAAGCTCTGACCATGACCAATTCGCGCCTCGTCCACATCCTTTTGCCACTGGTCGCCGTCGCCACCCTGGTCGGTTGCGCCAGCAATGCGCCACGCGTCGATCCGGAGTGGGCGCCCACCATGCCCGTCGCCCAGTCGGCGCCGCCGCCGGCGGACGGCGCCATCTACCACGACACCAACTCCATGGAACTGTTCGCCGACCCGCGCGCGCACCGCGTCGGCGACATCGTCACCATCGTGCTGGCCGAGAACACCCAGGCCAGCAAGAAGGCCCAGACCACGACGTCGAAGAAGGACAGTGCCGATCTCGGCGCAGCCACCCTCTGGGGCAAGGCCTTTCCCCTCAATGGCGGCAAGATCGCCAGCCTTTCGGGCGATCGCGGTTTCGACGGTTCCGGTTCCAGCAGCCAGAGCAACCAGTTGAACGGCCAGATCACGGTGACGGTGGCGCAGCGCCTGGCCAACGGCAACCTCGTGCTGCGCGGCGAGAAGTGGCTGACCATCAACCAGGGCCGCGAACTGGTGCGCATTGCGGGGATCGCGCGACCCCAGGACATCGGGCCGGGCAACACCATCCTGTCCACTCGCATCGCCAACGCCCAGATCACGTATACCGGCAGCGGCTCGCTGGCTGACGCCAACACCCAAGGCTGGCTGTCGCGCTTCTTCAACTCCAAGTGGATGCCGTTCTGATGAGCACGCAGATTCACACCCGTCACATGCAGCTCGTCCGCGCACCGCGCACGGATTGGCGCGTACGCTGGTGCGCCATCGTTGCCTGGTTGCTGCTGGTCGCGCTGGCCATGGTGGCGCCCTCAGCGCACGCCGAACGCATCGGCGACCTCGCGCAGATTGCCGGCGTGCGCAGCAACCAGTTGATCGGCTACGGCCTGGTAGTGGGTCTGGAGGGCAGCGGCGACCAGACCAGCCAGGCGCCTTTCACCACCCAGAGCCTCGAGAACATGCTGCAGCAGTTCGGCGTGACCGTGCCCGCCAACGTGCGCCCGCAATTGCGCAATGCCGCCGCGGTGATGGTCACGGCGTCGCTGCCGGCGTTCTCCAAGCCCGGCCAGGCCATCGACGTGACCGTGGCCTCGATCGGCAACGCCAAGAGCCTGCGCGGGGGCCAATTGCTGATGACGCAATTGCGCGGCGCCGACGGCAACACCTACGCGATCGCCCAGGGTAGCGTGCTGGTCGGCGGCATCAATGCCCAGGGCCAGAGCGGCTCCAGCGTGCAGGTGAACATCTCCTCGACAGGGCGCATCCCCAATGGCGCTACGGTGGAACGCACGGTGGCGTCCAACTTCAACGGCTCCGGCAGTCTGACGCTGAACCTCAACACCCCGGACTTCACCACCGCCAATCGCGTGGCCCAGGCCATCAACGACCGTTTCGGCGCCGGCACCGCACAGGCGAACGACGCGGTGTCGGTGCAGGTGCGCGCACCGCTGGATCCGACCCAACGCGTGTCGTGGATCGCCGGTATCCAGAACCTGGACGTCACGCCGGGGGAAGCGCCTGCGCGCGTCATCGTCAATTCGCGCACCGGCACCGTGGTGATCGGATCGGACGTCAAGGTCAGCGCCGCTGCCGTCGCCCACGGCTCGATCGAAGTCAGCATCGGCGAGCAGCCGCTGGTCAGCCAGCCGGCGCCGTTCAGCAAGGGCCAGACCGCCATCGTGCCCAGCAGCAACGTGAAGATCGCCGAGCACGGCGGCCACATGTTCAAATTCGGCCCGGGCGTCAGCCTGGACCAGATCGTGCACGCGGTGAACCAGGTCGGCGCATCGCCCAACGACCTCATTGCCATTCTGCAAGCCCTCAAGCAAGCGGGCGCACTGCACGCCGATCTGGTGGTGATCTGATGGATGCGCCTCGCCTGCCCGTGCGCGGACCGGACACCTGGACCGACATCCAGGGATTGTCCGGCCTGGCCCGTGCGGCGCGCGATGACGGCAAGGCGGCGCTGCCCACCGTGGCACGCCAGTTCGAGGCAGTGTTCGCGCGAATGCTGATCAAGTCCATGCGCCAGGCCAGCTTCGGCGGCGGCATTCTCGACAGCGCGCAGTCGGACCAGTGGCGCGGCATGTTCGACAACCAGCTCGCGCTGTCGCTCGCCAACGATGGCAAGGGCCTGGGCATCGCCGCGATGCTGGTCCGCCAACTCGGCGGCAATGCGCAGGGTTCGGCGACAGCGACCACCGATCCCACCGCGCTGTCACCACGACTGCTCGCAGCACGCACGCTTCCAACCGCCTCCGCCATGCCGGCCGCCATGTTCCCGACAGGGGGCATCGCGAATGCCGCGAACGGTGCGGACGCCACCGACAGCGTTTTCGACCGCGTCCTCGATTTTGCGAAGACGGCCGGACTCGATGCATTGCACGCGGCACAGAAGTGGGTGTTTTCCGGCCCCGACGATTTCGTCCAGAAGCTGGCGCCTTACGCGCAGGCCGTGGCACACAAACTGGGCGTAAGCGTCCGCGCGGTCCTCGCCCAGGCGGCATTGGAAACCGGCTGGGGCAAGCACATGCCACACCAGGCCGACGGCAGCAACAGCTTCAACCTGTTCGGCATCAAGGCCGGCGGGAGCTGGCACGGCAAATACGCCAACGTGCCCACCCTCGAGTTCAAGGACGGCGTGGCGGTCCGCAGCAACGCCGCCTTCCGTGCCTATGCCGGGCCGGCTCGGTCGTTCGCCGACTACGCGCGGATGCTGACCGGAAATCCTCGCTACGCCGACGCGCTCGGACACGGCGAGGACGTCGCCAGCTTCGCACGCGCCCTGCATCGCGCCGGCTATGCCACCGACCCGGACTATGCCAACAAGCTGACCGCCATCGCCAACAGCGACACCATGCGCGATGCGCTGGCGTCGCTCAAGGATTCTCCGTCGTCGCCGACACCGGGATCATAAGAATGCACATTCACCTGTGGAGCGAGGGACATGGCTGACCTTCTCGGCACCGGCATTTCCGGCCTGCTCGCCTCGCGTGTGGCGCTGGCTACCACCGGCCACAACATCGCCAACGCCAGCACGCCGGGCTACAGCCGGCAGACGGTCACACTGGCCACGCGCGACCCGCAGCGTGCGGGCAACTTCTTCATCGGCCAGGGCGTGGACGTGGTCGATGTACGGCGCGCATACAACCAGTACCTCACCGCCGCGGTCCGGAACCAGGATTCGTCGCTGCAACGCGCCACCACCTTCAGCCAGCTCACCGACAACCTCAACGACCTGCTGGGGGGAAACAACAACGTGCAGTCGGCCATGGACGGTTTTTATTCGAGTGTCCAGGACGCCGCCAACAACCCCACTTCGACGCCCACGCGCCAGGCCGTGCTGGGCAACGCGACATCGCTGGTCGGCACCTTCCACACCCTCGACCAGCAGCTCGCCCGGCAATGGAGCCAGATCAACCAGCGCGTCGCCGACAGCGTCTCCAGCATCAACGGCCTGGCCAAGGGCATCGCCGACCTCAACCAGCAGATCGCAAGCGAAGCTGCCGGCGGCAACCCACCCAACGACCTGCTTGATCGTCGTGATCAGCTTTTGCAGCAACTGTCCGCGCAAGTCGGGATTACCACCTCGACGCAGGGCAACAGCATCAACGTGTTTGCGGGCAATGGCCAGACCCTGGTCAGCGGCTCGAGCGCGCTCGCATTGAAAGCCGTGCCCGATCCCTACGACGCTACCCGCACCAACGTGGCCTCATCCACCGGCGCCAGCCTCGATGGCCAGTTGCAGGGAGGCGCGCTGGGCGGCCTGCTCGATTACCGCGGCAACGTGCTCGAACCGGCGCGCAACCAGTTGGGACGCATCGCAATCGCCTTCGCCAGCGCGGTGAACGCGCAGCACCGCCAGGGCATGGATTTGAACGGCCAGCTCGGCGGCGACATGTTCACGCTGCCCGCGCCGCAGGTATCGGCGGCGGGCGGCAACACCGGCAACGCCACGGTCGGCGCCACCATCACGGATGTCGGGTCGCTGCAGGCGAGCGACTACACCCTGCGCTACGACGGCAGCGCCTGGTCGGTGCGTACCACCGGCGGCAGCCCGGTCACTGCGACCGGCGGCGGCACCAGCGCCGACCCGCTCAGCTTCGACGGCCTGCACCTGGTTATCGCCGGCACGGCCGCCGCCGGTGACAGTTTCCGCATCCAGCCCACACTCGGTGCAGCGGGCGGGCTGCAACTGACACTCACGGATCCAGGCCAGCTCGCGTTGGCGGCACCGGTCAAGGCCGTCGCCGCCAGCGGCAACCAGGCGAGCGTCGCAGAGCTGAACGTCACCGATGTCGGCGACGCCAACCTGCAGGCGACGGCGCAAATCGATTTCATCGACGCCACCACTTATTCGATCAACGGCACGGGCAGTTACCCCTACACCCCCGCATCGCCGATCCAGTTGAATGGCTGGAGCCTCGCGCTGGATGGCGCGCCTGCCGCCGGTGACGGCTTCACCGTCAGGAGCAACAGCGACGGTGCCGGCGACAACAGCAATGCGCTGGCGCTGGGCAAGACCGCCGACCTCGGCGTGCTCGGCGGCGGCACGGTTTCGGCCGGCGATGCCTACGCCAGCCTGGTTGCCGGCACCGGCACCATGGGCGCACAAGCCAAGATGAACCTGGACGCGCAGACCAGTCTTTACCAGCAGGCCCAGCAATCGCAGCAATCCGTGGCCGGCGTCAATCTCGACGAGGAGGCCAGCAACCTCATTCGTTACCAACAGTCCTACCAGGCCTCGGCACAGGTGATTGCCACCGCAAACACCCTCTTCGACACCCTGATCAACGCGGTAAGGAGCTGAAGCCATGCGGATATCGACCACGTGGATGCAGCAAAGCGCCATCAACGACATCCTCGACCGTCAGTCACAGATGGCCGACACGCAACGGCAGCTGAGCAGCGGCAAGCGCATCCTCAATGCCTCCGACGACCCGGTCGCCGCCGCCCAGGTACTGAAACTGCAACACGTGGAAGCGGCCAACCAGCAATACCAGCGCAACATCGACAGCGCCAACGGCCGGCTCGGCCTGGAAGAAACCTCGCTCAACCAGGTGACCGGCATCCTGCAGCGCGTGCGTACCCTTGCGCTGCAAGGCACCAATGCCAGCCAGACCCCGAGCGACCGCGTCGCCACCGCCACCGAACTGCGCCAGTTGTTTTCACAGCTCGTGCAGGTATCCAACGGCACCGACGCGCAGGGCGACGCCCTGTTCGCAGGCAATGCGGTGCGCGCCACGCCATTCGTGCAAAACGCGGGCTTCGATGTCTCGTACAAGGGCGATGACGGCCAGCGCATGGTTGCCGCCGCGCCCGGCATGCAGGTAGCCACGGGCGACCCCGGCAGCGACGTGTTCATGAACATCCCGGCCGGCAACGGCCGCTTTGCCGTGCAGGCAGGCGCGACCAACACCGGGGCGCTGGTGGTCGGCGCGAGCAGCGTGATCGACAGCGGCGCCTACACCGGCGGCGCGTACACCATCACTTTCGCGGCCGACGGCACATGGCAGGCTGCAGACAGCGCCGGCAACATCGCCGGCACCGGCAGCTACGACGGCCACGGCGCGATCGCGTTCGGCGGCATGCAGATCCAGCTCGACGGCGAACCCGCCGCGGGCGATACCCTCTCCGTGCAATCGGGATCCACGCAAAGCATGTTCGCCAGCGTCGGCAGATTGATCGATGCCTTCGAAAGCATGCCGCCGGGTCCGGCTTCCAGCAATGTCGTCAACCGCCAGATCGAGGGCATCGACCGGTCGCTGCAACGCGTGCTCGACGTGCAGGCCCGCATCGGCGCGCGGATGAATACCCTGGACCAGCAAAAATCCACCGAGGCCGATCTGCACGTCCAGAACCAGGGCGCGATCTCCAACCTGCAGGACGTCGACATGGCCAGCGCCATCGGCAAATTGAACCTGCAGCAGGTGGCGCTGCAGGCCGCGCAGCAGACCTACATCAAAGTTCAGGGCATGTCGCTGTTCGATTTCCTGAAGTAAGGCGGCGCGACACGACCGCGGCCAGCGTGGGTTCTCCGCGCGGCCTCGCGTCGAACCATCCGGCCGTCGGCGCTGCACTCGACGCGCTCGTCACACGCATCGCGGCACCCCGGAACAGCGCGTCGACCCCTGCTGCGGCATGGCGCGGCAGCGGCGTTGACAACGACGAAACGACTTCATCCGGCACTCAAGTTCGCCACCCACGTGCCGAAACAATCTCCGAGGCGGCATGCAACCGGTACTTCGGAAGCACCGCCGGAACGACCCACGCCGGAAGTCCGGCACAACGTACCGTCAGGAGAACCTTCCCATGCCTCAGGTCATCAACACCAACATCATGTCGCTGACTGCTCAGCGCAACCTCAACCAGTCGCAGAACGCGCTGGCCACCGCGATGCAGCGCCTGTCTTCGGGCCTGCGCATCAACAGCGCCAAGGACGACGCCGCGGGCCTCGCCATCTCGACCCGCTTCACCACCCAGATCAACGGCCTGAACACCGCCGTGCGCAACGCCAACGACGGCATTTCGCTGGCGCAGACCACGGAGTCGGCGCTGGGCGAGCTGACCAACAACCTGCAGGCCATCCGCCAGTTGGCGGTGCAGTCGGCCAACGCCACCAACTCCGACAGCGATCGCGCTGCGCTGGACGCCGAAGTGCAGCAGCGTCTCGCTGAGATCACCCGCATCTCGCAGCAGACCACGTTCAACGGTCGCCACGTGCTGGACGGCAGCTTCGGTTCCGCCGCTTTTCAGGTCGGCGCCAACGTCGGCGAGACGATTACCATCGACCTGACCCAAGGCACCAAGGCCAGCCAGATCGGCTCGGTGGCCACGGTTTCGCAGGACGTCAGCAGTGCGTTCGGTAGCGCCGGCCTGACTCTCGCCGCGGGCGACCTGACCCTGGGTGGCACCGACATCACCGGCACCTTCACCGACGTCGACAGCCTCGTTTCCGCAATCAACTCCGCAGGGATCGCCAACCTCACGGCGTCCAACGTCGGGGGCGAAGTGCATCTGGCCGCCGCGGGCGCGGATGTATCGGTCGCGGGCAACAACCTGATGGGCCTGACCGCTGGCACCATTACCGATGGTAATTCCGACGACACCACAGGCGCGGCCACTGCTACGGCAGCCACCGGCATGCTGGATCTGGCTGCAGGCGAACTCAGCCTCAACGGCACCGACATCGTCGGCACGTTCTCCGACGCCCAGTCGCTGGCCGACGGCATCAACGCCGAGGGCATCAGCGGCGTGACCGCCTACCTCGACGGCACCGGCGCGCTGCAGATCCAGTCGCAGAGCACGTTGACCATCGGCGGCACTGGCACGGACTTCACCGCGCTCGGTTTCACCGCCGGCACGACGCAGGTATCGGGCAGCCTGTCCGACGTCGACGTCACCTCGGTGGCTGACGCGAACGACGTGATCAACCGCGTCGACGCGGCGCTGTCCACGGTCAGCTCGGTGCGCAGCGATCTCGGCGCCATCCAGAACCGCTTCGACTCGACCATCTCGAACCTGCAGGCGATCTCGGAAAACCTGTCGGCTTCCCGCAGCCGCATCGAAGACACCGACTTCGCATCGGAGACGGCCTCGATGAGCCAGGCGCAGATCCTGCAACAGGCAGGCGTGTCGATGCTGGCCCAGGCCAACGCGGCGCCGCAGCTGGTGCTGAAGCTTCTGCAGTAAGCGGCAACCGGGTTCCGCCGGCGGCAATCGTTCGCCGCCGGCGGGACAGGCAATAGACCGTTTTCACGGAAATGACGAACGCCGGAGGCCCGCAAACCTTGATCGACACGCGGCTCGCGAGTGGTACGCGAATTGCTTGATGCACTGCGATCACCGTCGAATTTCCATCACCACGATTCCGGAGCCACCTTTTCATGTCCACCATCAGCACCAACCCAGGCACCGGACTCATCAGTTCGCCAGGCATCGGCTCGGGGCTGGACGTCAATACGCTCGTCTCGAAACTGGTGGATGCAGAGCGCCAACCGGCACAGGCCCAGATCGACAACCAGCGTGCCTATGTCACCAACCAGACCTCGGCGATCGGCTCTCTGAAATCGCTGTTGGCGGCGTTGCAAAGCAGCTTGTCATCGCTGGCCGACGGCAGCGCCTTCACGAAGTACACCGCGACTTCGAGCGATACGGACCTCTTCACCGCCACGGCCGGCGCCAACGCGATGCCCGGCCGTTACCAGATCGAGGTGCTGCAGACCGCTGCGGCCCAGAAACTGACTTCCGCCGCGTACGCCGACGATGCCGCCGTGGGTACCGGCACCCTCACGCTTTCCGTTGGTGGCGATTCGATCGCCATCGACATTGATTCGGGCAACAACACCCTTTCCGGCATCCGTGACGCCATCAACGGCGCCAGCGGCAACCCCGGCGTCGGCGCCACCATCGTGCACGCCACGGACGGCGACCACCTGGTGCTGACTTCGACCGCAACCGGAGTCGCCAATGCTTTCAGCATCAGTGCAAGCGGCGGCGACGGCGGCCTGAACGCGTTGAGCTGGGATGCCTCGACGAACACTGGCAACCTGACCTTGCAGAACGCGGCGACGGATGCCCAGGTCAACATCGACGGCTTCACCAGCACCTCCCCCGACAATGTCGTGGACGGCGCCATCGATGGCGTCACCTTGAACATCGCCAGCGCGGAACCCGGCCAGACCGAGACCCTGACCGTGGGCCGCGACGCGACGTCGACGCAAAACCTGGTCCAGGCATTCGTCAACGCCTACAACAATTTCGTTCGAGGCGCCGGGCAACTGGCCAGCTACGACCCCGGCAGCAAGACCGCCGGGCCGCTGCTGGGCGATGCCAGCCTGCTTGGCATCCGCTCGCAGCTCTCGTCGGTACTGGCCGATGTCGCCGGCAGCAACACGTCGGGCCTGCGCACGCTGGGCGACATCGGCGTCAATTTGCAGGCCGACGGCACGCTGCAACTGGACGCCAACAAGCTCGGCGGTGCCCTGGGTTCGCAACCCGCCCAGGTGGCCAACCTGTTCGGTGGCGACCTGGGCTACGCCGGCAAGCTGGACAACCTGCTCGACGGCTACCTCGGCACCGGCGGCCTGCTCGACATCCGCAGCGACAGCCTGGATGCACGCGGCAAGCAGCTCGACCAGCAGCAAGCCCGGCTGGACGCACGCATGCAGAGCGTCCAGGACCGCTATCTCAAGCAATTCACCGCGCTCGACGTGACCATGTCGCAGATGAACCAGACCAGCAGCTTCCTGAGCTCACAGCTGGACATGCTGGCCAGCATGTACAAGCCACCCGGCAGCAAGTGAACGCGCGGCGATCGATCCCGAGGCTCCCCCCATGGCCAACCCCCACTCAGCCCAAGCCATCCACCAGTACAGCCGCGTGCGCACGCACGGCGGCGTCGAGTCGGCCAACCCGCACCAACTGACGGCGATGCTGTTCGACGGTGCGCTCAGCCGCATCGCCAGCGCGCGCGGGCACATGCAGCGCGGCGAGATCGCCGCGAAGGGCGAGTGCATCTCGCGCAGCATCGAAATCATCGGCGGCTTGCGCAGCAGCCTCGACCATGACCGCGGCGGCGAATTGGCGGCACGCCTGGATTCGCTGTACGAATACATGGGCCGTCGCCTGCTGTACGCCAACCTGCATGACGACATCGCGACCCTGGACGAAGTAGCGGACCTGCTGCGGCCCATCCGCGGCGCGTGGGCAGAAATCCCGGCCGCCCTGCACGATCCGCGGTCGCCGGCGGACATCGCGCCATGACGACGCCACTGGTCGAAGTGCTGGACCTGACCTACGCGATGTTGGCGGCGGCGCAAGCCTGCGACTGGCCGGAATTCCGGTACCTCCAGGAGCGCCGTGCAAAACTGATCGAGCCCGGGCTTTACACATGCCCCGACGCACCGTGGCGGCTGCCGCAATTATTTGCAGCGCAGACCGAACTGGCCGCAATCCGGCACGACGACGACGCACTCAACGACGCCGCGGAAATGTTGGGGCCGATCAGCGAGGCCCTGGTGGAAGCACTGCCGGAGCCGCGGGACCCATGGCGATCGGCGGAAGTGACGCCGTGAACTCGCCGTTGACCGAAGCACTGGACCTGACCCGCGCGATGTTGGCAGCGGCGAAGGCAGCGGACTGGCCGCATTTCGGGCGCCTCCACGAGCGTCGCGCACAGCTGCTCAAGCCCGGCCTGTACACGCACGCGGACGCGCCGCGGTTGCTCCCGCAGCTCGATGCGGCACAAAAGGAACTGTCGGCGATCATCGCCTCCGCCCACGACGAGGCACGCCAAAACCTGCTCGATTCACAACGCGCCTATGCGGCCGCCAGCGCCTACCTGGACGCTGCGCAGGATTGAACGCCGTCGCGCCATGCTGCGCATCTGCGACCCGACAGGCCGCGTAGCCATGCGCAAACATCATCGCATACAATCCGGCAACGGCTGCGACCGACCGTGACACGTAACACGGGAGAACCCGGGATGACCCACGACCCTTGGCAGTTCTTCGGCGATCGCATCACCTGGGAAGGAGCGATGCGCGTTGAATGCGAGACGCTTGATGCACCACTGGATCCAGCCCGGCAAGCACGGATGGAAGAGCAGGATGCCGACGTCCTGGCCACGTTGAACATGCTCGGCGAGCGTGGCGGCAGCGAACCGCCCGAGGATGAAGCCGTCTCCGCCGCGCTGGCGCGCATCGACGCCAAGCTGGACCTTCTGCTGGCGATGTTCAACCGGTACCTGCTGGGTCACGTGCAAATGCCGCCGCCGCGCACGGTGCGCTTCAATGCGCGCGGCATCGTGATCCCCGACTGGAAGGCGCCCGAAGCGGATATGGCGGTGCTGGTCCGCATCTATTTCGACAGCTGTGTCGGGATGCCCCTCGAACTGCCCGGGCGCGTGGCGCCGGCCCCCCGGGGAGCCGGCGGATTCGTCGCCTTCGACGAGCTGGACGAAGGGATCCGGCAGAGCATCGAGCACCTGGTGTTCCGCCAACACCGGCGTCAGCTGGCCGAATCACGGCGCGAGCCGCAGCCGCCACAGCAGTAGCCCTGCCCGCTTCGAAAGCGGCGTGGTCGCCGCACCGCGACCGGCGCGCCTCCGCCCATGATTTGTCGATCACGCTCGAATGCGGGAGTCGCCACCGCGGCACAGACGTTTAAATACGCGGGGCCAGGTAACCGGACTCGCCGCCGCGACACAGACGTTTACAAGTGCGTTTGCGCATCCAAACTTTTGCAGATTCGTGCGATTACCGAAGTCACGTCCGAAGGAACGTCGGATTTCCGACGCATGTGGCATGGAATATGAATAGGCCAAAACGTGCCCGCAACACCACGAAAGGATCGTCATGCACGTGTTTCCCGTCCTGGTCGTCGAATCAGACACGACCCGCGCCTCAACCGTCAGCT
Organism: Rhodanobacteraceae bacterium; assembly: GCA_035717365.1. Classification (GTDB taxonomy): domain Bacteria; phylum Pseudomonadota; class Gammaproteobacteria; order Xanthomonadales; family Rhodanobacteraceae; genus 66-474. The sequence continues at coordinate 41,982 of DASTIS010000230.1, read as the reverse complement.
CCTTCATTGAAAGCATCGGTTACCTTCCGCTGACCATCGACCAAGCCGACGATCAAGACAATCCAATGAACTGCTGCGCCGTGTATGCAGGTCCCGATGAGACAATGTCCACGCTGCAGTCGCATCTGAAACTGCAGGGCGCACGCCATCGAGAGGTGCCGCTGCTGGTCTGCGAGGGCTCGCCGCATTTGCAGGCACTGCGTCGACTGGGCTTCGCGGTGCACCCCATTGGGGCACCACCCCAGATGGCGTCGCTGGGTGCGATGCTGCGCATGTGCGCGCCGCGCAGCATCGGCAACCGCAGCAGCGACGACCGCCGGTTCGTCGGCCATTCCGAGCCGGTGCGCCTCCTGCACAGCCTGATCCGGCGCGTGTCGCCCTTCGACTCCAGCGTATTGGTTTTGGGCGAATCGGGCACCGGCAAGGAACTGGTAGCGCAGTTCATCCACGAATGCTCGCCGCGCTGCGACAAACCGTTCATCGCCATCAACTGCGGCGCCATTCCGCCGGACCTGCTGGAAAGCGAGTTGTTCGGGCATGAAAAAGGCGCCTTCACCGGTGCCATCAGCACCCGCAAGGGCCGGTTCGAGATGGCCGAGGGCGGCACCCTGTTGCTGGACGAGATCGGCGACATGAGCCTGCCGATGCAGGTCAAGCTGCTACGCGTGCTGCAGGAACGCCGTTTCGAGCGCGTTGGCAGCAACAAGTCGATACGCTGCAACGTTCGAATCATCGCGGCCACGCACCGCAACCTCGGCCAGGCGATCCTTGACGGCAAGTTCCGCGAGGACTTGTTCTACCGCCTCAACGTGTTTCCCGTGGAGCTGCCGCCGCTGCGCGCGCGCGCCGAGGATCTGCCCGTCCTGATCGAGGAATTCAACCAGCGTCTGCGTCGCCGCGGCCTGTCGCCAGCGCGCCTGACGAACGAGGCGCTGCACACGTTGGCCGGCTACGACTGGCCCGGCAACGTACGCGAATTGAGCAACCTCATCGAGCGCCTGGCGATCCTGTACCCCGCCCTGCCGGTGCGTACCGAGGACTTGCCGCGCCAATACCACAAGCACCGCAACGATGGGCGGTCCGATATCCCACGATTGCCGGAGATGATGGTCCACGACAACGCCATGCCTGCGGACATCGATGATGGGACCGATCTGCTGCCCAACGGCGGGCTCAACCTGCGCGACCACCTGGCGGACATCGAAGTCGGTTTGATCCGGCAGGCGCTGGCGGCCTCCGATGGCGTCGTCGCGCACGCGGCCAAACTGCTTGGCATGCGTCGCACGACGTTGGTGGAGAAGCTGCGCAAATACCAGCTGCACGCGAACCTCACTGCCAGCGGAGCCGTGTAAACCCTTACAAGCACGGCCATCACGGGGCGGCAGCGCCGAAACCCATGCCGCGCCCACGGAACCGCAGACGTCCGGGCAAACGTCAGCCGGGAGCCCCCACGAACGACGATGCCATCGCCGACCCCTGGATTTCGGCGACCACGATCGACCCGGAGCGAATGGCCGCATCCAGGTCCGCATCATCCAGAACGTCGCGATCGAGCGCGTGGCCAACCGTGATGACGCAAACCGCGCGATTGCCCCCGTCCCGCTTGGCCCGATACATCGCCACGTCGGCAAGGCGCAGGGCTCGCCCCCACGGCGTGCCGGGCGTCGGCGGATGCGCGACGAAACCTGCCGAGACGCTGACGCGGACTTCACGCCCACCCACTCGGACCGGAGGTCGGGTCACCGCATCCAGCAGGCACCGAGCCACGTTCGGCAGGGATTGAGGCGAAACATCAGGCAGCGCCAACACGAACTCCTCGCCGCCCCAACGTGCCACGTGGTCGCGGCTGCGCCCGAGCAACTGCAATCGCCGCGCAATCTCAACCAACACCACGTCGCCGACGTCGTGACCAAGACTGTCGTTGACCTGCTTGAAATCGTCGATGTCCACCAGGGCCAGACCAAGCCGGGTGTTGTCGCTGCGCGTGTAGCCTTGCATCAGGGCAGAAAAACTCCGTCGGTTCAAGATCCCGGTCAGCGCATCCATCGAGGATTGTTCGGTGAGATTGGCCACATCCTCGACAAGCCTCCGGTTGGCCCTGCGTGCGCGCATCAACCAAAGGACCATGAACGACGCGGCCAGCAATGCAACACCGGCCAGCGTGATCCACAACCGCTGTTGCCAGCGTTGCGCGGCGTTCTCGGCCCCCTTCAGGCGGTCCTGTGCTGAAAGCCGATCGATCTCGCGGTTCTTGTGTTCGTCGTCGTATTTGGCTTGGAGCTCCAGGACCGCGCTGTCGCGCTCCTGCTCGGTGATCTTGCGATTTACCTCCTCGACGGCGCTCTGCGCCTGCAGCGCCTCGCGGTAGCGTCCTGCAGACTCGAGTACCTTTACGATCTCCCGGTTGATATCCACTTCCGTACGCAGATGTCCGGCCCGCCGCGCGAGCTCGAGCGACCGGTGCAGCAACGACAACCCCGCGTCGGTCTGTCCCATCCGGACCGTGGCGATACCTTTGTTGGCGAGCGCAATCGATTCGCTGTACTGATCGTTGCTCGCGCGGGCCAGCACCGCGGCTTCCTGCGCCTGTTTCAACGCGGAGGCATAGTCGCCTTGGTTGAGGTAGTAGTCGGACAGGTTGCCGCGTGCGGTGACTTCGAGATAACCCAGCCCGGGTACGCTCCTCGAGATGGCCAAGGCTTGCATCAACGCGTGCCGTTGCCTGTCACGTTCGTCGCGACTCGCATAGATGAAGGCCTCGTCAATGCGTATCGTGCCCAGGCCGGCCGTGAACCCGGCAGCTTGTGCCTGCGACGCGGCCTCCCGTGCCAGCGGCACCGCCCGGTCCACGAAGCCGAGTTGAGCGTTCATGGTTGCCAGATGGTCCAGTATTTCGATGCGCTCGGCGCTGTTCCCCAGCTGGTCGGCCAAGCTCAATGCCGCCATTGCCTTGCCAAAAGCCGTATTCAATGCCCCTTGGGCACGCTCGAAGCGCACCTGCGCACGGAGCAGTTCCAGGCGCATCGCGGGGTCGTTCGCTGGAACGAGGCTCGCGACCTGCCTCAGGTAGGTCCGAGCCTGCTTCAAACGGTGCCGGAAGATGCTCTCCTGCGCCTTGCCGATCAGCCACGTGGCACGGCACGGCGGGCATTGCCCTGGCTGCGCCACCGGTCGCAGTTGGTCCAATGCCTCCTTCAACATTGGCATGTTCCGGTTGGGCAACGCCAGCCAAATCAGCGCGGCGGAATAGCGGCGCTTCTGGTCCAGCGGCATGTTCGGATCGTCGGCATCCCGCGCCGCCTGCAGGCGCGCGGCCGCTGTCGCCGGCGACGCGTAACCATGCACCCTCAGGTCGTTGAGGACATTCGCCACCCGCTCGGGGCCAGCCAGCAGCGCCGGCGCCATGAGCGCCAACAGCGATGCCAGGACCCAATGTTTCATATCGAGGTTGTCGGCACCTTTCGCCGGAACTTGATCCGATGCCCAGGATCCGTGCGTTGGCCCCGCCACCTCAAGATTTATCCGGGCCTGCCGATATCGCTTGCATGGAGCTGTGCGTAGCCCCGGGGAGCCTCCCGACGGTACCCGTTCACCTGCCCCGATCAAGTGCCTTGGAGCACTCGCATGCCAGACCGTACTTTTGACCTGTCTCGGCTCGAAGTCGGCGACTCGCTGCCTTGCAACGTGCGCGACGGCAAGGGCACGTTGCTGTTGCGCGAGGGACTCGTCGCCACCAGCGACAAGCAACTCGAAACGCTGGTGCGGCACGCCTCGCAACCGTACGCGTACGCGCCAGCCACGCCCGACGACACGTACTTCCGCAAATCGCCGCTTGCCCTGGTGCTTGGAGCACGTCGGCATTTGCAGGCCCTGTTCTCCGACCCGGCCGATGTGGATTTTGCCCCAGCATTGCTGCGGATCGCAGGCAAGGTACGCAGGGCATGCCGGCTGAACGCCGACGTGGCACTGGCATCGATCCTGATGTGCCGCGATGAACCCTATGCAATTCGACACTCCGTGAACGTTGCGATCACGAGCTGCATCACGGGTACGGCGATCGGATTGGACGAGGCGCCGTTGACCTCCACCGTGGCAGCCGCGCTGAGCATGAACATCGGCATGCTCGCGCTGCAGGAACACCTCCACGCGCTGAAGGGAAAGTTGAGTGACGCGCAACGCGCCGAGGTGGAGGGCCATTGCGAGCGTGGGGTGGCGATACTGCGCGAACATGGGGTAGGCGACCCGCTGTGGCTGGAAGTCGTGCGCGATCATCACGAGCACCCTGACGGCAGCGGCTATCCCACGGGCAAAACTGCCGACGAAATCAGCGTCCCTGCGCAACTGGTATCGCTTGGCGACATCTATTGCGCTCGCGTGTCCGACCGCAGGCACAGACCGGCAATGCAGCCCAACGTGGCGCTGCGGTGGCTGTTCCTCAACGAGGGTACGGCGTTCGACGAGCGCTACACGGCATTGTTCATCAAGGCACTCGGGGTTTACCCGCCTGGCACCGGTGTACGCCTGCGCAACGGCAGCATCGGCGTGGTGACCCATCGGGGTGACTCGGGGGAGCGGCCGAAAGTCGCGTCGATCACGACCCGTGATGGATTGCGCGTCAGCGTTCCGATTCGCCGCAGCGCAAGGGTCCCGTCACACGCGATAACCGAAGTCGTCGATCTCGACGAGATGGGCATGAACGTCGGCATGGAAGCGCTGTGGGGAGCCGATGCCGTGGCCTGACCAGGCCGGAATCCCGTCAGCGGCGATCCCCGTGGCACGACTGGCCAGCAGGGGCAAATGCCGTTTGCATCGTCGCCACCCGCACCGCCATGGACACGCCGGATGCCGCGTCGATTTTCTGGCGCGCGTGCCGCAGGCAACCAACAAGTCGTTGACCTGGCAAGCTTTTAAAGACTGGTTCGATAATTGCATCGAAGCGGGTATGAGTGCCGTCCCGCTACTGCGTCCTGCCGACCCGCAACGCGTCGAGGCGCTGGAACTCGCCTTCGCGCAGTTCAACGAGACCTCGCGGCAATTGCAGTCGTCGTGGTCCGCGCTGCAGGAGCGCGTGGACGAACTGACCCGCGAACGCGATGCCGCGCAACGGGCGCGCCTGGCTGAACTGGCAGAGCGCGAACGCGTCGCCGACCGCCTGCAGGCCTTGCTGGGCGCGCTGCCGGGCGCGGCGTTGATGATCGACGGCGACGGTCGCGTGCGCGAATGCAACGCCGGCGCCAACGAATTGCTGGGCCAATCGCTGCTCGGTCAGCCATGGCGCGATGTTGCTGCCCACGCGCTGCACGCGCGCAGCGACAGCGACGGCACGCCGTGTCTGTCCGATGGCCGCCGTCTCGGGGTGTCGCGCCGCGCAACCGCCGACGGCGGTTGCGTACTGCTCCTGACCGACGAAAGCGAAGCGCATGCGCGCCGCAGCGGCATCGAGCGCCAACGTCAGATCTCCGACGTCGACCAGCAACGCGCCCGCCTCGCGCACCAATTGCGCACGCCCTTGTCCACCGCGGTGCTGTACCTGTCGCGCATCGCAGACGGCGGACTCGACGCGCAAGCTGCACAACGCATGGCCGGGAAGGCGCTGATGCGTCTCGTCGATCTCCAACGGCTGATCGACCAAACCCTGGCGCTGGCGCGCGGCGACGCCGACACCAACGAAACCCTGGACGTGTCCGGCCTGCTTCGCGACGCCATCGGCAACATCGCCGCCGGCGCGACGTGCGGCATCGACATCGACGACACCTGCAGCGGCGCCTGCGTGCACGGCCAGCGCAACCTGCTGGTGAGCACGCTCGTGAACCTGCTCGACAACGCCCTCGCGTTTTCGCCGCGCGTATTTTTGCAGGCCGCCCGCCACGACGGCGGCGTGACGTTGGCCGTGCACGACGACGGGCCGGGCGTTGACGCCGCCACAGCCGAACGCATCTTCGAACCTTTTTTCACCACCCGCGCCGGCGGCACCGGCCTCGGCCTTGCCATGGCCCGCAGCGTCGCACGTGCGCACGGCGGCGAACTGTTGCTTGCGCCCAGCCCGCGTGGCGCCCGCTTCGAGCTGCGCCTGCCGCTGGCGGGCGACGCCCGCATCCTGCCCAGCGACCTGCATGTGCTCCACTCGCGGTCCGGCACCGATCCGCAACACCAGGGAACCTTGTCATGAACTCCAATTCCAGCCCCATGGTTCTGGTCGTCGAAGACGATCGCGACCTTGCCGACGCGCTGTGCGAAATCCTGCAGGGCGCCGACGTCGCCGCGCGCAGCGCCGCCGACGGCGAGGAGGCCTGGCGTTGCATCGCCGAAGGCAACATCGGCCTCGTGATCAGCGACGTGCAGATGCGACCCTTGGACGGCTACGGCCTGCTCAAGCGCATCCGTCGCAACGAACCATCCCTGCCGGTGGTGATGATGACCGCGCATGCCACCATCGATCGCGCCGTACGCGCGATGCGCGAAGGCGCGGACGATTACCTGGTCAAGCCGTTCGATGCCGCGCGTCTGCTCGAAGTGACGCGCCGATTCCTGCACGCGCAAAATACCGGCGACGAGCCGTTGGTGGCAGACCCGATCAGCGTCCGGCTGCTGGAGATGGCGCGCCGCGTGGCCGCCAGCGACGCCACCGTGCTGGTATGCGGAGAAAGCGGCACCGGCAAGGAAGTAATCGCGCGCTACGTGCACCGCCATTCGCCGCGCGCCGCGGGGCCGTTCGTCGCAATCAACTGCGCGGCCATCCCCGACAGCATGCTGGAGGCCACCCTGTTTGGCCACGAGAAGGGCGCCTTCACCGGTGCCGCCAGCGCAAGGGCGGGCACCTTCGAGCGCGCCCAGGGCGGTACCCTGCTGCTGGACGAGGTTTCCGAGATGGCGCTGCCGTTGCAGGCCAAGCTGCTGCGCGTGCTGCAGGAGCGCGAGGTGGAACGCATCGGCGGCCAACGCAGCGTCGCACTGGACGTACGCGTCCTGGCCACCACCAACCGCAACCTGGCCGAGACGGTATCCAAGGGCGGCTTCCGTGAGGATCTCTACTACCGCCTCAACGTGTTCCCGCTGCACCTGCCGGCACTCCGCGAACGCAGGGGCGACATCTTGCCGCTGGCCCGGCACCTGCTTGCCGTCCATACGCACCGCATGCGGCGCGCCTTGCCGCAACTTTCCGATGCGGCAGGACAGCGCCTGCTGGCGCACGACTGGCCTGGCAACGTGCGCGAACTCGACAACCTGATGCAGCGCGCGCTGATCCTGTGCAGCGACGAGCGCATTGACGTCGCCGACCTGAAATTCGAGACGACCGGCGACGGAATTCCGACGCCGGCCGCCACAACGCCGGCACAAGACCTGTCCGGCGCACTGCGCGAGAACGAGGACAGCATGATCCTGGATGCCCTGCGCGAAAACCGCGGCAGCCGCCGCGCAACCGCGGCACAGCTTGGTGTCAGCGAGCGCACGCTGCGTTACAAGCTGGCGCGTTTGCGCGACCAGGGCCGCCTCGAGGCGGCCACCGCCTGACCCCGAAACCCCTTGGCACACGCCTTGCTATTCCTGATGCGGGAAAACGTTTCACGGAGACCTCCGAAATGACGCAGATCGACATCAACAGCCTGCTGACGCAGATGCGCAGCCTGAGCGCACAACTCGAACCCAACGCAGCCGCGGCGCCGGTTGCCGGCGACACCAAGCCCCAGGACAGCTTCGGCAACCTGCTCAAGCAATCGATCGCCGATGTCTCGCAGACGCAGAACCACGCGCAGCAGATGACCACGGCCTTCGAGCGCGGGGATCCCGGCGCCGATCTTCCGCACGTGATGCTGGCGGTGCAGAAGGCCGACCTCTCGTTCCGCGCCATGACCGAGGTGCGCAACAAACTGGTGGATGCCTACCAGAACATCATGAACATGCCGCTGTAGTCCCGGCATCGCACCCGCCCGCATAACGGATCCCACCTTTCATGGCCGACTCAGGTATCGCCCCAACTGGCACCCAGGCACCCGCGCGGCGCGCCCCGGACGTTGCGCCGCGCCGCGAGTCGCTGATGCAGGTCGCGCGCTCGCCGGTCGCGCGGCAATTGTTGCTGCTGGCCGGCATCGCCGCCGCGGTGGCGCTGGGCGTGGCCATCGTGCTGTGGTCGCGTGGGCCGAACATGGGCTTGCTGTACACCGGGCTGGCACAAAAAGACGCCGCCGACATCGTGCAGGCGCTGCAGACCAACCAGGTGTCCTACAAGCTGGGCAGCAACGGCACCAGTATTTTCGTACCGGCCGGCGACGTCGATTCGCTGCGCCTGCGCCTGGCTTCGCAGGGCATGCCGCAGGGCAGCGCCAGCAGCCGCGCCATCGCCACGCCCGATTCGGCCTTCGGCATGAGCGACACGGCCGAGGCAAATCGCAACCGCCAGTTGCTCGAACAGGATCTCGAACGCACCATCGCCAGCCTGCAGTCGATCCGCAGCGCGCGCGTGCACCTGGCACTACCCAAGCCCTCGGCCTTCATCCGCGACAACGATCAACCGAGCGCATCGGTGCTGGTCGAGCTGTACCAGGGGCGCCAACTGTCGCAGTCCCAGGTGGCGGCCATCGTGCACCTGGTGGCTGCCAGCGTACCCAACCTGGCTCCCTCCCACGTTTCGGTGGTCGATCAGCAAGGCCAGCTGCTCACCGGTGGTGCCAATGGCTCCGGCGACGACATCGACAACACGCGCATGCGCCTGACCGCCCGTGTGGAAAACACCTACGCGCAACGGGTGGAAGCCATCCTTTCGCCGCTGGTCGGCGCTGGCCACGTGCACGCGGAAGTCCATGTGGACATGGATTTCAAGCACACCCGGCTGGCCAGCGAGGTCTACGGCAAGGACAAACAGGCCCTGCGCAGCGAGCAGGTCAGCAGCGAGACGCACACTGGCGAAGCCTCGACCGGCGCCATCCCCGGCGCGCTCAGCAACCAGCCTCCGGCCACGGTGCAACAGGCGACGGCCGCCAATCCAGGCTCGGCGTCCAGCGTGGCGGCTGCCAGCGGTCCCGGCACCCCGACCGATACCTCCAACCATGCGACACGCAATTACGAGGTCGACCGCACCATCAGCTACACCAACAACCCCGCCGGTGACATCAGTCGCCTGTCGGTGGCGGTGATCGTCGACAACAAGCAGGTTCCCGGCAAGGACGGAAAACTCGAAAGCGTGCCGTTGAGCAAGGCCGAACTGACCCACCTGACTGAACTGGCGCAGAGCGCGGTCGGCTTCGACGCCAAACGCGGCGACGTGGTCAGCGTGGTCAACGCGCCGTTCCTCCGCCCTTCCGAAATCGATGGCCCGCAAGCGCCTCCGTTCTGGCAGCGCCCCGGCGTGATGGATCTGATCAAGCAGGGCTTGGGCGTACTGGCGGCATTGCTGCTGGCATTCGGCCTGCTCAGGCCGATGCTGCGCGGCCTGCTGCGCGGCGAGAAGCCGCTCGCGGAAGCGCCACGCACCCTGCCCGGGCCGCAACCCCAGCAATCGTCACACGTAGGCATCAGTGAAACCGTGGCCGACCTCGAAGACGATCGCGGAGGCAAGGCGTTGCCTGGCCATGGCGCGCCCATGAACTACGAGCAAAAGGTCGGTCTGGCCCGGCGCATGGCGTCGGAGAACCCGCGCCAGGTAGCGCAGATCGTCAAGAACTGGGTAGCTGCCGATGGCCCCTGATACAACCAACATGACCGGCGCACAGCGCGCTGCCATCCTGCTGCTGTCACTGGGCGAAGAAGATGCCTCGCTGGTGCTCAAGCACCTCGACGCACGCGACGTGCAGGTGGTGGGCACCACGATGGCTGCCCTGAAGACGGTCAGCCGCGACCAGGCCAGCCAAGTGCTCGAGCGTTTCTCGCGGGAACTCGACGAGCAGACGCCGCTGGGCGTCGGTACCGACGAATACGTCCGCAAGGTGCTGATCAATGCGCTGGGCGAGAGCAAGGCCGGCAGCCTGATCGACCGCATCCTGCTTGGCCGCAGCAGCAAGGGTCTGGAATCGTTGAAGTGGATGGAAAGCCGCTCCATCGCAGAACTGGTGGGCCAGGAGCATCCGCAGATCATAGCGCTGGTGCTGGCACACCTCGAGGCCGACCAGGCCGCCGAGGTCATCGGTTACCTTCCCGAGCGGACACGCAGCGACGTAGTGATGCGCGTCGCCACGCTCGATGGTGTGCAGCCGCATGCGCTGCATGAACTCGACGAAATCATGGAACGCCAGTATTCCGGCAACACCAGCAAGCTGAAGTCGACGCGCGTGGGCGGGCTGAAAGCGGCCGCCACCATCCTCAACAACATGGAAACGAGCCGCGAGAACGAGTTGATCGGCTCGATTCGCAACATCGACAAGACACTGGGCGATCGCATCGAGGAGCTGATGTTCACTTTCGAGGACCTGGCCGCGGTCGACGATCGCAACATGCAGACCCTGCTGCGTGAGGTACCGACCCCGCGCCTGGTGGTCGCACTCAAGGGCTGCGAGGCCGGCCTGCGTGAGAAATTCTTCTCCAACATGTCGCAGCGCGCCGCCGACATGCTGCGCGACGACCTGGAAGTATCCGGGCCGGTGCGCCTGTCCGAAGTCGACGCCGCGCAGAAGGAAATCCTGGCTATCGCGCGCAAGCTCGCCGACGCCGGCACCATCGCGCTGGGCGGCAGCGAGGAAATGGTATGAGCGAGGCTCTGCGTGTAATGTCGCGCGAACAACTGCGCGACGTGCGGCGCTGGAACATGCCTACCGTGGAGCGCCCGCTATCCGTCGACAGCACGGCACGTCCAACAGTCGCGGAGCTCGAAGCCATCGGCGAGCAGGCGCGGCATGAAGGCTACGAACAGGGATTGGCCGAAGGCCGACGTGCGGCGCACGGCGAACTGCAACGGAAGTTGCAGCACCTGTGCGGGCTGTGCGACGCGCTGGCGAGACCGCTCGAAGACGTCGACACCGCAGTGGAGCGGCAACTGGCCGAATTGGCCATGCTGGTGGCGCGCCGGGTGTTGCAGGCCGAGCTTCGCCTGCAACCGGAACACCTGCTGAAAGTGGTGCGCAAGGCCATCGCCGCGCTGCCCGCGACCGCCGCCGGCATCGACATCCACGTACACCCGCAATCCGCCGCGCTGCTGCGCGAGGGATTGACCGAGTCGGAAGAGCGCGGCTGGCGGATCGTCGAGGACGCAGAGCTTGCGCCCGGCGACTGTCGCATTGCCTGCGCCGATTCCCGCGTTGACGCCAGCATCGAAACGCGCCTGACCGCGCTGGTGGACGCGGCACTCGATGACGACGTCGCCGCGTCGTCGCGCGCCGTGCCGGACGACGCATCGTGAGCGATGCTGCGCCGCAATCCTCGACGGCACGCGCCGCGGGATGGCGGACCCGACTTGCCGCGCGCGCCCGGCAGGTGGAAAGGGCGCGGCCGATCGTGGTCGAAGGCATGCTGCGCCGCGTGGTCGGGCTGACCCTGGAGGCCGTGGGTTGCGAGGCGCCCGTGGGTTCGCGCTGCCTCGTGGACAACGCCGACGGTGGCAGCATCGAAACCGAGGTAGTGGGCTTCTCCGATGGCCGCCTGTACCTGATGCCGACCGGCATCCTGCACGGCGTGTTGCCCAACGCACGTGTACGTCCGTGTCCGCACGATTCCGGCGTCCCCGCCGGCGATGCCCTGCTGGGCCGCGTCATCGACGCGACTGGCGCACCGCTGGATGGCCGCGGACCGTTGTGCGCCGAACAACACACCTCGTTGAAGCGTCCGCCGATCAATCCGATGCAGCGCCAACCAATCTCGCAGCCGCTGGACGTGGGGGTACGCGCCATCAACGCACTGCTGACGGTGGGCCGTGGCCAGCGCATGGGCCTGTTCGCGGGCTCCGGCGTCGGCAAGTCCACCCTTCTCGGCATGATGACGCGCTTCACCAACGCCGACGTGGTGGTGGTGGGCCTGATCGGCGAACGCGGCCGCGAGGTGAAGGAATTCGTCGACCAGATTCTCGGCGAGGAAGGCCGACGCCGCGCGGTGATCGTGGCCGAGCCCGCCGACGCGCCGCCGCTGTCGCGCCTGCGCGGCGCGCAGGTCGCCACCGCCATCGCCGAACACTTCCGCGACCGCGGCCTGCGCGTGTTGCTGCTGATGGATTCGCTGACCCGCTATGCGCAGGCCCAGCGCGAGATCGCGCTGGCAATCGGCGAGCCACCTGCGACAAAGGGTTATCCGCCTTCGGTGTTCGCGCTGTTGCCAGCGTTGGTCGAGCGCGCCGGCAACGACGCCGAAGGGCGCGGCTCGATTACCGCCTTCTACACCGTGCTGACCGAAGGCGACGATCATCGCCACGATCCCATCGCCGATGCCGCGCGCGCGATCCTCGACGGCCACATCGTGCTGTCGCGCGACCTCGCCGAAGCCGGGCACTACCCGGCAATCGACATCGAGGCGTCGATCAGCCGCGTGATGCCTGCGGTGGCGCCGCCGGCGCAACTGAAACTGGCGCAGCGGTTCCGCCAGGTCTATTCGGCATACAGCCAGCAACGCGACCTGATCAACGTCGGCGCTTACCAAGAGGGCAGTGACCCGCGGGTGGACGAAGCGATCGCGCTGTGGCCCGCATTGAGCGCGTTCCTGCAGCAGGAAATCATGCAGGCCGTCGACCTCGACACGGCCGGCCGCGCACTGACACGGCTGTTGGGCGACGCCGATGCCGGGACAGCCGCCGATAGCGGGGCCGTGGCGTGACCCCGCCACGCTCGCAGCGCCTGCAGCGAGTGGCGGACATCGCCGGCAAGCATGCCGACGAGGCCGCGAACGTCGTGGCGACACGACTGTACGGACTGGATGCCGCCAAGCGCCAACTCGAGGAATTGCGGCAATTTCGTCGCGATTACGCGCAGCCGCCGACCTCGCCCCACGGACCCTGTGTGTCGGTCACGGAACTGCGCAACCGCCAGCAATTCGTCGCACGCATCGACCAGGCCATCGCGCAGCAACAGCGGGAAATCGAGCAACACGCGCAGAATCTGGCCCAGGCACGCGCGGCGTGGAGGAAGTCGCGCAACCGCAGCGCGGCACTGGACACCGTCACCGAACGCTACCGCAGTCGGGAACAGGCCAGTGAGGAACGCGCCGAACAAGCGGCGATCGACGATCGCATGCAGCACTGCACGGATTCCCGGCGGTCGCGCTGACTGGTCTGGCGGAAGCACTGCGCGACGATGCGATCGCGATAACCAGGCTGGCACACAACCTGCAGTAAACGTCCTACCCACACGAAGCCCCACGCGATCGCCATGAGCAGCCTCGCCATCCCTTCGGCACCACCACAAGCCGCCCCGAGCACCGACACCGGCAGCACGCCGGCAACCGGCGACAAACCATTCGACCAAACCTTGCGGCAATCGCAGCCCGCGCCCAAAACACGCGGCGACAGGCACAAAGCCGATGATGACGCCGACGCGCCGGCACACGGAAGCCGCAAGGCAATTGCCAGCACGCAGGGCGACGAGCATTCCGGGAACGACACGAATCCCGTGCCCGGAATGGCCCCGGTGATGGTGATTGCACCGGCACCGATGCGGCAATCGATTGCCGGCAGCGGCGAAGCGTTGCCGGCAAACGGCGGCAAATCCGCGCGGGGGGCGATGCCTGCCACAACCGCGGCAAACATCGCCACCGCCACGCCCGGTCTGGCCCCGCTCGCGAGCGGCACCACGATTACGGTTGGCACCCCGCAATCGACTTCATCCGCCGCGACGTCACCCGATGCAAACCTGCCGGCCGCCATGCGGAAGCTGGCGGGTGACGCCGGCTCGCAGGTCGCCGCCGACGGCAAGGATGGATCGGTCGCCTCGCACGCCGCACCCGACAATCTGCTCGCGCACCTGGTCCAGCTCACCGGCGCCCATGCCGGAACCGCGCCATCCCAGCCGCCGCCAGCCCAACTGATCATGCAGGCCATGCCGAGCCAGCCGCAATTCGCGCAGGAAACGGTGCAACACGTCGCGTGGCTGGCCGGGCAGGACATCCAGCGGGCGGAAATCCAGCTCAACCCGCGCAAGCTTGGACCCATCCAGGTCGAGATCACCACCCACCACGACCGCGTCGATGTCAGCTTCGCCGTGCAACATCCGCAGACGGTGCACGCCCTGCAACAAACCCTGCCACAACTGCACGACATGCTGGCGCAGCAAGGGCTCAATCTCGGACATGCTTCAGTCGGCCAGCAATCGCATGGCCAGCCGCATGCGACCCCCGCGTACCGCGCAGACGGCGACTCCGCCAGCGTCGAACCCGACAGCCAATCCACGTTGCATCGAGTACGCATCGCCACACCGGGCCGCGTGGACGACTTCGCCTGAGTCGATCCGGTCGCAACATGCTTCAATCACCGGTGCGCCCGACGCGCGCTTGCGTCGCCGTGCCTGCGTGACCCGTGTCGACGATTCACCACGACACGCAAAAGCGACCGCGCCAACAGTTCGACGCCGCACGCAATCGATGCGATGCAGACGCGTCAAGATCTCGCCACGCGCCCACAAACCCTCGAAAACAATCCGACAAACCAATAACTTGCAACACACTTTCGCGATGGCATGGCGTTTGCATTTCAGGGTTCCGAACCCTCTTTTGCACGCGAGACGCCCATGCCCACCGAAACCCCATCTGCCGAGACCCCAGCGCCCAGGAAGAGCAGGAAACTTCTCTGGTTGGTCATCCTCGTCGTGGTCGTGGTACTGACCGGCGTCGGCGGTTTTCTGTTCGTAGGCCACGGCAAGCGTCCGGCCAAGCCGGAACTGAGCAAGACCGCCGAGTACTACACGCTCGATCCGTCCATCGTGGTCAACTTCACCGACGCTCGCGCGATCCGGTTCCTGCAAGTCGGCGTCAGCCTGATGTCGCACGACCCGGCCGCAATCAAGGCCGCGCAGGCCGCCGACCCTGCCATCCGCAACACGCTGCTGCTGCTGTTCAGCAGCCAGAAGTACGACGTGTTGGCGACCGCCGACGGCAAGCGAAAATTGCAGCAAGAGGCACTGGCGAAGGTGCAGGACGTGGTCCAGCAATCGCTGGGCCGGCCCGGCATCGAAGCCGTGTACTTCACCAGCTTCGTAATGCAGTGACGGCCCCGCCCATGAGCGACATCCTGAGCCAGGACGAAATCGACGCGCTGCTGGACGGCGTCGACAAAGGCAACGTCGAGACCGAAACCGACACCCCGCCGGCCGGTACCGCGAACACCTACGACTTCACGCAGCAGGACCGCATCGTACGCGGGCGCCTGCCGACGCTGGAAATGATCAACGAGCGCTTCGCGCGATTTTTTCGCACCGGTCTTTTCAACGTGCTGCGCAAGACCTGCGAGGTCTCGGTCGAAGGCGTAAGCATGGTGAAATTTTCCGAATACGTGCATTCGCTGGCGGTGCCCAGCAATCTCAACCTCACGCGCGCACACCCGTTGCGCGGCACCGCGCTGACCGTGTTCGAACCCAACCTGGTGTTCAGCGTCATCGACAACTTCTTCGGCGGTGACGGACGCTACCACGCGCGCATCGAAGGCCGCGACTTCACGCCCACCGAAAACCGGGTGATCCAGATCGTGCTGGCCGAGGCTTTCGCAGCAATGGTTGAAGCCTGGACGCCGGTGATGAAGCTGGACTTCGAGTTCGTCAATTCCGAGATCAACCCCCAGTTCGCCAACATCGTCAGCCCCACCGAAACCGTGGTGGTATCGCGCTTCCGCGTGGACATGGATGGCGGCGGTGGCCAGGTACACCTGACCATGCCGTACGCCATGATCGAGCCGATCCGCGAACTGCTGGATGCTGGCGTACAGAGTGATCGCGTCGAACGCGACGAGCGCTGGATGCAGAGCCTGCACGAAGAGGTCCTGGACGCCAAGGTCGAGATCAGCGCACTGCTTGGCGAGGCAAGCCTGAGCATACGCGACTTCATGGCGCTGCGTCCCGGCGACGTCATCACCCTTCCCCATCCCGATCGCGTCACGGTTTTCGCCGAGGACGTGCCGGTGTTCCGCGGCCGCTTCGGCGTGCACGGCGGCAACAAGGCAATCGGATTCGAGGGGCTGTTGCACCGCGCCGAGCCAGCGCTCGGCATCCCGGACCAACACCCAAACAAGCAATCCAAGCAAGAGGCAGACAAGGCATGAACGCAAACGCAGCCAGCGTCGACGACGCCGCGACCGCGGAAAAATTGCAACCCGATACGCTCCAGGCAGCCGGCGGCGGCAATGCCGAAGTGAACATGGACGTGATCCTGGACGTACCGGTGACCATGGCCATGGAGGTAGGTCGCACCCGCATCAGCATCCGCAACCTGTTGCAGTTGAACCAGGGCTCCGTGGTCGAACTGGATCGTGCGGCGGGCGAACCGCTGGACGTGTTCGTCAACGGCACCCTGGTGGCACACGGCGAGGTGGTCGTGATCAACGAGAAATTCGGCATCCGGCTGACGGACGTGATCAGCCCGGCCGAACGTGTGCGCAAGCTGAAATGAGCGCCTTGCTGCACGACATCGCGCCGGTCGTCGCCAGTGCGACGCCGACCGCAGCGACGCTGGGTGGCGCAGGCGAATTCCTGCGCGTCGTGCTGAGCCTCGTCGCCGTCGTGGTGATGATCCTGGCAGTCGGCTGGCTGACACGTCGCATGCAGGCGCGCGTGCGTCCCGGCGGACAGCGTGTGCGCTGCCTGGAATCGCTGGCGGTGGGCGTCAAGGAACGCGTGCTGTTGCTGGAAGTCGGCGACCGCCAGTTGCTGGTGGGCGCCTCGCCGGCGGGCCTGCGCACGCTGCTGGTATTGGATGAAGCCCTGCCGGCACCGAAACCGCCACGGCAAACGCCCGGCGCACCGCGCAGTTTCCGCGAAGTACTGGAGCGTTGGAGAAATCCGCGATGAAGCGCGCATGTCTCCTGGCGCTGCCGCTGCTGCTGCTGACGCTGCTGCCGATCCTCGCACACGCCGCGCCGCCCGCCCCCGGCCTGCCAGCGCTGACGGTGCACACCGCGAACGACGGCGGCCAGACCTGGAGCCTGTCGATCCAGCTGCTGGCGCTGATGACCGCGCTGACGCTGTTGCCGGCGATCCTGCTGATGATGACCTCGTTCACGCGCATCATCATCGTGCTGGGGTTCCTGCGCCAGGCGCTGGGCACCCAATCCTCGCCGCCCAACCAGGTGTTGATGGGCCTTGCGCTGTTCCTGACCCTGTTCGTGATGTCGCCGGTGTTGCACCGCGCCTACGACCAGGGCCTGCAGCCATACATGGACGGCCAGCTCAGCGCCACGCAGGCGTTGCCGAAGGTGGCGGCGCCATTCGAAACCTTCATGCTCGATCAGACCCGCGACGCCGACCTGCAAATGTTCACGCACCTGGCCGGTCACGCGCCTTATGCCTCGCGCGCCGACGTGCCGTTCCGCATCGCGGTGCCGGCGTTCGTCACCAGCGAATTGAAGACCGCGTTCCAGATGGGTTTCCTGCTGTTCGTGCCATTCCTGATCATCGATCTGGTGGTAGCCAGCGTGCTGATGTCGATGGGCATGATGATGGTGTCGCCCATGATCATCTCGCTGCCGTTCAAGATCATGCTGTTCGTGCTGGTGGATGGCTGGACACTGCTGCTGGGAACGCTGGCGGGGAGCTTCGTCACATGAGCATGACGAGGACGGGGGCCCACCGATGACGCCCGAATCGATCATCCATTTCGGCCAGCACGCTCTGTACGTGGCGATGCTGGTGGGCGCCCCGTTGCTGCTGACCGCGCTGGTGGTGGGCCTGGTGGTGGGTATGTTCCAGGCTGCCACGCAGATCAACGAGATGACGCTGTCGTTCATCCCCAAGCTGCTGGCGATGGCGCTGGTACTGGTGATCGCCGGCCCGTGGATGCTGCATACGCTGGTGTCGTTCACACGCGAGTTGATCACCAATCTGCCGGCGATGGTGCGATGAACTTCGACCTGGCCCAATTGCAATTGCTGATCGCCGCGCTGCTGTGGCCGCTGGCGCGGGTCAGCGGCTTGATGTTGACCGCTCCGGTGCTGGGCGCGCGCACGATCCCGGTGCGCGTACGCGCCGGTCTTGCGTTGGTGCTGGCACTGGTCCTGATGCCGCTGGCGCCTTTGCCGGGCAAGGTCGATCCGCTGAGCGTGGCCGCTCTGGTCACCGTGATGCAGCAACTGGTCGTGGGCGCCGCGATCGGTTTCGCGCTGAAACTGGCGTTCGAGGCGTTGTCGATGGGCGGCGAACTGGTGGCCTCGACCATGGGGCTGGGATTCGCGCAGGTGGTGGACCCGCAACAGGGCCACAGCGCGCCGACGCTGGGCCAGTTCTACCTGTTGCTGGCCACGTTGATTTTCCTTGCCATGAACGGTCACCTGCAGTTGATCGCGCTGTTGGCGACCGGCATGCACGGTGCCTCGTGGCAGGCGGCGATGCCGAGTGGCGATACGCTGTGGAGCCTTCTTGCATTTGCCTCGCACCTGTTCGCGGGAGCGGTGCTGGTGGCGCTGCCGGCGATGGCTTCACTGCTGGTCGTCAACCTCGGTTTCGGTGCGATCAGCCGTGCTGCGCCGTCGATGAACCTGTTTTCGATCGGATTCCCGATCTCGATCTGCCTCGGCTTCGTCGCGGTGTGGCTGGGCCTGCGCGCCCTGCCCGGCGCGTTCGATGCGCTGCAGCGCGCCGCGTTCGAGCTGGCACGCGCGATTTCCGGAGCCTGAGCCATGGCCGAGCACGACGACGACCAGGAACGCACCGAACGAGCTACCGAGAAGCGCCTGCGCGACGCACGCGAAAAGGGCGACGTCCCGCGTTCGCGCGATCTCTCGGCGGCGCTGATCGCACTGGCCAGCGTCGGCACCTTGCTGGTGATGCGTCCGTGGTTGGGCGAACACCTGCGCAACCTCATGCGCATCGGCCTCGCCTACGGCCCAGCGCAGGCCACCAACAGTGCGGCAATGGGCGCTGCGGCCACGGCCGCCGGCGCCGAGGCTTTGAAGTTGCTGGCGCCGCTGTTCGGCGTCGCGTTGCTGGCGACGCTGCTTGCGCCGGCGCTGGCCGGCGGCTTCGCGTTCAGCACCGAAGCGCTCGTGCCGAAACCGGAACGCCTGAATCCGATCGAGGGCCTCAAGCGGCTGATTTCGCTGCGCGGTCTCGTCGAACTCGGCAAATCGATACTCAAGGTGGTGCTGATCGGCGGCGTGCTGACGCTGGTGCTGTGGCAGTCGCGCGTCGAATTGCTGGATACGGGGCGCGGCAACGTGCACGCCGGCATCGATACCGCGCTGGACGTGATCGGCCGCGCGACGTTGCTGTTCTGCGGTGCGCTGGCAGTGGTGGGGCTTGCCGACATGCTGTGGCAACGCTTCGACTACGCCCGGCGCATGCGCATGACGCGCCAGGAACAACGCGACGAGCACAAGGAGACGGAGGGCAGCCCGGAAACCAGGAGTCGCGTGCGCAACGTGCAGCAGCAGATGGCGCAGCGGCGCATGATGGAAGCGGTGCCGAAAGCCGACGTGGTGGTGCTGAACCCCACCCATTTTGCGGTGGCCCTGAAATATGACGATGGCATGCGCGCACCGCGGGTGGTCGCCAAGGGGCTGGACCTCGTGGCCGCACGCATCCGCGGCGTCGCCGGGCAACACGAGGTGCCGCTGGTTTCGGCGCCAGCGCTGGCGCGCGCGCTCTACCACACCACGCGCATCGGCCAGGAGGTGCCGGCCGCGCTGTACGTCGCCGTCGCGCAGATCCTGGCCTATGTCTTCCGCGTGCGCGACGCGGCCGCGCAAGCGGGCGACGCGCCGCCACCGCCCAACCCGGACATCGACCCGCAGCTGCTCGGTCCGTACCAGCTGCCCGACAGGGGCCAATGAAGATGGCCGCGCCGGCACTCGTCCAACAATTCGGCCGCATCGGCAGGCGCGGGATCGGCGCGCCCATCGTGATGCTGGTGCTGCTGGCAATGGTGGTGTTGCCGCTGCCGCCTTTCATGCTGGACGTGCTGTTCAGCTTCAACATCGCGCTGTCGCTGGTGATCGTGCTGGCGGTGGTGTACGTGATGCGGCCACTGGAATTCGCCGCATTCCCCACCGTCGTACTGGGCGCGACGCTGCTGCGCCTGGCGTTGAACATCGCCTCGACACGCGTGGTGTTGTTGCATGGTCATGCCGGTCCCGGCGCCGCCGGCAAGGTGATCGAAGCCTTCGGCGAGTTCGTGATCGGAGGCAACTTCGCCGTCGGCCTGGTGGTGTTCGCGATCCTCACGATCATCAACTTCGTGGTGATCACCAAGGGCGCCACACGCGTGTCGGAAGTGACCGCGCGTTTCACCCTGGACTCGATGCCGGGCAAGCAGATGGCGATCGACGCCGACCTCAACGCCGGATTGCTGACGCAGGAACAAGCGCGCGAGCGTCGCCAGGAAGTGCGTGAGGAAGCGGACTTCTACGGGTCCATGGACGGCGCCTCCAAATTCGTGCGCGGGGACGCCACGGCCGGCATCCTGATCCTGCTGATCAACATTGTCGGCGGCTTCATGGTGGGCGTGCTGCAGCACGGCCTGTCCATCAGCGAGGCCGCGCATACCTATACGTTGCTGACCATCGGCGACGGCCTGGTGGCGCAGATCCCGGCGCTGCTGCTGTCGGTCGCCACCGCGGTGATCGTGACCCGCGTCTCGCGTTCGCAGGACATGAGCAAGCAGGTGCTGGCGCAGGTGTTCGGACAGCCGCGCGCGCTGGCGGTCACGGCTGTCGTGCTGGGCGTGATGGGCCTGATTCCGGGCATGCCCAACGTCGCGTTTCTTCTGCTCGGGGGCCTGTGCGGCGGCGGCGCCTGGATGCTGGACCGTCGCCGGCGCGACGCCGAGAAGGCCGCACGGGAGCGCGCCAGCGCCGCGGCCGACGCCGAGCCCGTACCTGCCGCCGAACGAATTGAACTGAGCTGGGACGATGTCACCGCCGTCGACACCATCGGCCTGGAAGTCGGTTACCGCCTGATTCCGCTGGTGGATCGCAACCAGGGTGGCGAATTGCTGGGTCGCATCAAGTCCGTGCGCCGCAAGCTGTCGCAGGACCTGGGCTTCCTGGTGCCACCCGTACACATCCGCGACAACCTCGATCTCGGCGCCAGCCATTACCGCATCAGTCTTCTCGGCGTGCCGGTGGGCGAAGCCGAAGTCCACCACGAGCGGTTGCTGGCCATCAATCCCGGCCGCGTGCACGGCCATGTAGACGGCATCGCAACGCGCGACCCGGCATTCGGCCTCGAGGCGGTGTGGATCGAACCCGGTTTGCGCGAGCACGCGCAAACGCTGGACTACACCGTGGTCGATGCAGCCACCGTGATCGCCACCCACCTTTCGCAGATCCTGCAGACACACGCGCACGAACTGCTCGGCCACCAGGAAGTCCAGCAATTGCTGGACCGGCTCTCCGCCGAAGCGCCCAAACTCGTCGAAGACCTCGTACCCAAGCGCCTTGCACTCGGCGTGGTGGTGAAGGTGCTGCAAAACCTGCTGGCCGAGCACGTTCCCATCCGCAACATGCGGGGGATCGTCGAATCGTTGGCGGAACACGCATCGCAGAGTCAGGAATCCGGCGCGCTCACGGCGATGGTGCGCATTGCGCTCGGCCGACAGATCGTGCAGGAAATCAGTGGTTTGGGAAGCGAAATTCCGGTCATTACCCTGGCGCCGGAGTTGGAACAAATATTGCTCCAGTCACTCCAGGGCAGTGGTCCTGCCGGCGCCTCGGTGGAACCGGGGCTGGCAGAGCGGCTGCAGCAGAACGTCGCCGACGCCGCGCAACGCCAGGAAATGGCCGGCGAGCCGGCGGTACTGCTGGTGGCGCCGCAGCTGCGGTCATGGCTGGCGCGCTTCACGCGCCACGCCGCACCGGCACTGCACGTGCTGGCCTACAACGAGGTGCCGGACAACCGTCGCGTGCGGCTTGTTTCCGCGCTGGGGCGATGAATCCCGTAACTCGGGAAAGCGGTAGCCACAAGAAGCACTGGATTCCAGACATGCACATCTCACGACACATCAAGACATACGTTGCAGGTAGGGACAAGGATCATCACCCATGAAGATCAAGCGATTTGTGGCCGCAGGCATGCGCCAGGCGATGCAACAGGTTCGTGACGAACAGGGACCGGACGCGGTGATCCTGTCCACGCGCCGACTCGACGAGGGCATCGAGATCATCGCCGCCATCGATTACGACGAAGCCCTGGTACGCGAGGCAGCGGTGCATGCGATGCCCGGCACCACGGCGTCGGCGCCATCCGCCGGCGAAGCCGCGGCACGCCCCGCGCGTACCAACAAACCCGACCTCCAGGATCTGTTGGCGCAGCTGACGCGCCCCGTCGCGGGCGCCCCGGAATCGTCGCCGCTCATCAGCGACATGCGCCAGGAACTGGGCAGTCTGCGTGAAATGCTGGAGACACAACTGGCCAGCCTGGCGTGGAACGACATGGACCGGCGCCACCCGATGCATGCCAGCGTCCTGCGCCAGCTCACCCGCATGGACATCGACCCCGACATCGCACGCGCCGTGGCCGACGACCTACCGTCGGAGTTGAGCAGCGAGCAGGCGCGTTACCTGCCCCTGGGCCTGATTTCGCAGCGCGTGGCCAGCGGCGGCCGTCAGCTGTCCAACCTCGAGGGCGTCACGGCCATGGTCGGCCCGACCGGCGTCGGCAAGACCACTACCGTGGCCAAGCTCGCCGCGCACGCGGTGTTGCACTACGGCGTCGACCAGGTCGCGCTCGTCAGCACCGATCACTACCGCATCGGCGGCGGCGCGCAACTCGGTCAGTACGCGCGCCTGTTGGGAGTGCCGGTGTACGAGGTGCACGAAGCCAGCGAACTGTGTTCGCTGCTCGTCCGACTCCGCGATCGCCGCGCAATTCTGGTCGACAGTGCCGGCATGGGTGCACACGATCCACAACTGGTGGGTCAACTGGACATCCTGCGCGCGGCGCAACCATGCATGTGCGCCACGCTGGTGCTGGCTGCGAATGCCCAGGCGCAGGCCATGGACGATGCCGCGCGCGCGTACCTGCCGCTGCGACCGCGCGGCTGCGTTCTCACCAAGCTGGACGAAGCCCCGCGGCTCGGTGGTGCACTGTCCGTGCTGCTCCGCTACCGCTTGGCACTGGACTTCACCACCGACGGCCAGCGCGTGCCGGAAGACATCGCCGCCGCCGATGTCCGCCGGCTGGTGTGTCGCGCCGCCGCCCGCAGTAATCCTGCCGGGCCGCCCAGCCCCGACATGGTCATGGCCGAGCGTTTTGGACGCGCGGCCTACGCCACGGCGTGAGCGCAGGGAATCATCAACCATGAATCAGGCAGAAGGTCTGGACCGCATCATGCAGACGCTCAAGAACAATATTTTTGCCTCGCCCGCTGCGCAACCTCAGCAGCGGCCAAGGGTCATCGCCGTGACCGGCGGCAAGGGCGGTGTCGGCAAATCGTGCGTTGCCGTCAACCTCGGGTTGGCGCTGGCCATGGCCGGGCGCGACACGCTGCTGCTGGACGCCGACCTGGGGCTGGCCAACGTGGACGTGTTGCTTGGCCTGCAGCCCAAATGCAACATCGCCAAACTGCTGGCCGGCGAATGCGGCCTCGGCGACCTGGTGCTGCCGGCAGCACACGGGCTGAAGGTGGTGCCGGCCACCTCCGGGAAGCAACGCATGGTGGGGATGTCGCGCGCCGAGTATGCGGCGGTGATTCGTGCCTTCGACGATTATCCACAGCCGCCCGAATTCCTGATCGTCGACACCGCCGCCGGCATCTCCGAAAGCGTCTCGATGTTCAGCGTCGCCGCCGATGACGTCCTGCTGGTGGCCTGCGACGAGCCTGCCTCGCTGACCGACGCCTACGCCCTGATCAAGGTGCTCGCACACGAACATGGCATGCGCCGTTTCAAGGTCGTGGCAAACATGGTGCACAACGCCAGCCACGGACGCCAGTTGTTCGAGAAGCTCGAGCGCGTCACCACGCGTTTCCTCGATGTCAACCTGCAGTTGTGCGGGGCGATCCCGCACGACGAGTACCTGCGTCGCGCGGTGCGTCGCCAGATGGGCGTCGTCGACGCCTGGCCGGGCAGCCCGTCCGCCCTGGCGTTCAAGAAACTGGCGATGGCTGCCGATAACTGGGAGAACTCGCCCGAAGCGCACGGCCGGATCGGATTCTTCGCGGAACACCGCATGGGCCGGGGAGCACAAGCGGCATGAACGCGAGCGCCGAATACCTGCAAGTCCAGCGCATACCGGACGAGGAGCTGGTGCGTGCGCACACGCCGCTGGTGCGTCGCATCGCCTATCACCTGATGGCGCGGCTGCCGCCCAGTGTCGATGTGCAGGACCTCATCCAGTCGGGAATGATCGGCCTGCTGGAAGCGGCAAGGAACTACACGCCGACACGCGAGGCAAGTTTCGAGACGTTTGCCGGCATCCGCATCCGCGGCGCGATGCTGGACGAATTGCGCCGCAGCGACTGGACGCCCCGCTCGGTGCATCGCAAGGTCCGCGAAGTGGCCGAGGCGATGCGCCAGGTCGAGCACGAGACCGGCAGCGATGCCGACGGCGCCGAGATCATGCGGCGGCTGGGTATCGACAGCAACGAATACAACCAAATCCTGGCCGACGCCGCGAGTTCGCGGATCCTCAGCCTCTCGAGCCCGGAGACCGGGGATGTTGCGATGGAAGTCGCCGACACCGCCAGCCCCGGCCCATCCGACGGTCTGGAGGACGACGGTTTGCGCGAGGCGCTGGCCGAAGCCATCACGCGGCTTCCGGAACGCGAAAAACTGGTGATGTCGCTGTACTACGACGAGGAACTCAATCTCAAGGAGATCGGTGCAGTGCTCGGCGTCAGCGAATCCCGCGTCTGCCAGATCCACGGACAGGCCGTGGTCCGGCTGCGCGCACACATGAACGACTGGCGGGACAACGCCTGAAGAATATCGGGGAAAGCGAGTGGACAAGAACATGAAGATCCTGGTGGTGGACGATTTTTCCACCATGCGACGAATCATCCGCAACCTGCTGGGTGAGTTGGGCTTCAGCGGTGCCAACATCCAGGAGGCCGGCGACGGCAACAGCGCGCTGGCCGTGCTGCGCGCCAGCAGCATCGACTTCGTCGTCACCGACTGGAACATGCCCGAGATGACCGGCATCGATCTTTTGCGGGCGATCCGCGCCGATCCGGCGCTGAAACCGTTGCCGGTACTGATGGTCACCGCCGAGAACAGCCGCGAACAGATCATCGCGGCGGCGCAGGCCGGCGTGAACGGTTACATCGTCAAGCCGTTCACTGCCGTCACCCTCAAGGAAAAGATCGAACGCATCTTCGAGCGTCTGGTCGCTGCCGGCTGACAACGACATGTCCGTACCCAACACCGACCTGAACCCCCGCGCGTTGCCGCCCGAGCTCCGCGCGCTGCTCGAGACCCGTGACTCGGATGCCTTCGAGGCATCGCTGGACGCCCTGTTCGCGCGGCGCCAGAGTGACCTGTTCCGCGCACTCGGGCACCTCACGCGCGACCTGCACAAGTCGATCGTGCATCTCACCCAGGAATCGGGGCAGCCGCCTGCCGGTGCGCCTTTTGCACGGCAGAGCCTGCAGGAGGCACTGGCAATGAGCGCCGGCGCAGCGCACGAAACGCTGGCCATGGCCGAGCGACTGCGCCCGCGGGCCTCGCGCCTGGGCGAGCAGGCCCGCGCGATTGCCGCGGCCGCCGCACTCGACCCATCTGGAGCTTTGCAACTGGCGCGCGACACCGAGCAGTTCGCGGGCGCCTGCCTGGATGACTTCACGCGTCTGGTGGAGCAGCAGTCCTGGCAGGACCTGTCCGGCCAGCGGCTGCAGCGGGTGTCGGCGTTCATCGACACGGTCGAACACGCGCTGCTGGAACTGGTGCGTCTGACCGGAACCATCAGCGGTGCGACGTCCGGCGGCGAACCCCGGGTGCAAGCGGTGTCGACCCAGGACGAGGTCGACCGCCTGCTTTCCGACTTCGGGTTCTGAACGCGAACATGGCCACGGCAACGGACAACGAGGTGCTGGAGGCGTTCCTGGTCGAGGCCGGGGAACTGCTCGACGCGCTCGGAGATCAGTTGGTCGGGCTCGAAACGCAATCGCGCGACGGCGAATTGCTGAATTCGGTGTTCCGCACCTTCCATACCCTGAAAGGCGGTGCCGGTTTTCTGGCGATCCGGCCGATGGTGGAACTGTGTCACCACGCCGAGGAATTGCTCAACGACGCGCGCAACCAGCGGTTCGTGCTGCAACCCCCGCACATCGACCTCCTGCTGCAGGGACTGGACGTACTGCAGGGGATGATGGAGGCACTGCGCAACGGTGGCGACATTCCGGTCGCATCGACCGAACTGATGCGGCAGTTGCAAGCGCAGCCTGCGGCCGATGCCGCGCCATCCGTCGCGCCCACCCCCGCGCTGCCCCGATCGGAACAGCCGCCGGACGCAGTCGAAGCGGCCTTCCTCGCCATGCTCGATGAAGCGGCAACGGCAGACGGCAGCGCCGCGGCGGACGACGGCCCCGGTTCCGTCGGCGACGGCGTCTCCGACGAGGAATTCGAACATTTGCTGGACGAACTGCACGGCGACGGCCGCGCGCCCGGCGCACAGGCCACCGCCGCCCCGGACAGCATCGACGACAGCGAATTCGAGGCACTGCTGGACACCATTTATGGCAAGGGCGGTGCTCCCGGCAAGAGCATCGACCACGCCGCGCACGCCGTGGCCACACCTGCGCAAGCGGCCGGCGCCGCGCCGACGAACGCCGGCGCAACGGCGCGCACGCCGCCCGGCGAGGCGGTCGCGACCCACAAGCACCGCGCCGATACCACGGTACGCGTGGACACCGACCGCATCGACGCCTTGGTCAATGCCGTCGGCGAACTGGTGCTGGTGCGCAACCGCCTGACCAACCTCACCGCACACGGCGCCGATGGCGAGATGGAGCGGGCCGTCAACAATCTCGACCGTGTCGCCGGCGATCTGCAGGTGGCTGCCTTGCGCATGCGCATGCAGCCCATCGGGCGGCTGTTCCAGCGCTTTCCGCGCATCGTGCGCGATCTGGCGCGCAAGCTCGACAAGCAGGTGGCACTGGAGCAACACGGCGAAGACACCAACCTGGACCGTACCCTGGTCGAGTCGCTGGCCGACCCGCTGATCCACCTGTTGCGCAACGCCATCGATCATGGACTCGAAGATCCCGACACCCGCGAGCAGGCCGGCAAACCGCGCCAGGGCACGGTGACCCTCGGCGCCTGCCAGGAGGGCGAACGCATCCTGATCAGCATCGGCGACGACGGTCGCGGCATGGATCCGGACGTGCTGCGCCGCAAAGCCGTCGAAAAAGGACTGATCAACGCCGAGCAGGCGCGCATGCTGGAGCCGGCCGAATGTCACGCCCTGATCTTTCGGCCCGGCTTCAGCACCCGCAGCGAGATCTCGGACATCTCCGGCCGCGGCGTCGGCATGGACGTGGTCAAGACCAACGTCGCCTCGCTCGGCGGCACCATCGATATCGAATCGACGCCGGGCACGGGAACCACCATCCGCATCGCGATCCCGCTCACGCTGGCGATCATGCGCGTGTTGATGGTGCGAATCGGCGAGCGCCCGCTGGCGCTGCCTCTGGCCAATGTGATCGAAGTGTTCGAACTGGACAAGTCGCTGATGCGCTCGCTGGATGGGCGCGTGGTGGTGGCGCACCGCAACCGACCGCTGCCACTCCGCGACCTGGCCGCCTGGGGAGGGGCCGGCGTGCCGTCCAGCGTGGACGCACGCATGCACGTGGTGGTGGTGCGCGTGGGCCATCAGCAATTGGGTTTGCTGGCGAGCGAGTTGTTCGGTCGCGAGGAAGTCATGGTCAAGCCGCTTGGCTCGCACTTGAAGCATTTGCCCGGCATTGCCGGCGCCACGATCACCGGCAATGGCCGCATCGCACTGGTGCTCGACTTGGTGGCGCTGGCCGAATCTCCCCTCTCTCCACCCTTGCGTATGACGGCCTGACCCATGGATCTCCTGAGCCTAATCGGAATCGTTCTCGCTTTTCTGGTACTGATCGCCGGCACCATCCTCCACGGCAGCGCCATCGCGACGTTGTGGAACCTGGAGGCATTCGTCATCGTCTTCGGGGGCACCACTGCCGCGGTGTTGCTGCACACGCCGATCCCCGTGGTCAAGCGCGCGCTTGCGATGGTGCGCATGGTGCTGACGCCGCCGCGACTGCGTGCGTCCGACCTGGTCAGCCGCATCGTCGGGTGGAGCGAGATCTCGCGCCGCCAGGGCCTGCTCGGACTGGAACCCAACATCGATTCCGAGTCCGACCCGCTGATGAAAAAGGGACTGCAATTGCTGGTCGACGGCACCGAACCGGAGGTGATCCGGAGTGTGCTGGAAGTCGAAATCAGCACCCGCGAACACGCCGACATGGATGCGGCAAAGATGTTCGAAAACGCCGGCG
This sequence comes from Rhodanobacteraceae bacterium, assembly GCA_035717365.1. GTDB lineage: Bacteria > Pseudomonadota > Gammaproteobacteria > Xanthomonadales > Rhodanobacteraceae > 66-474. Next base: position 13,485 of record DASTIS010000230.1, on the reverse strand, counting down.
TCTATTCACCCACCATGGGCATCCTCGGCGCGGTCATGGGTCTGATCGCCGTGATGCAAGCCCTTGCGGACCCCAGCAAGCTTGGCCACGGCATCGCCGCCGCGTTCGTGGCCACCATCTACGGCATCAGTCTGGCGTACCTGTTCATGCTGCCGATGTCGAACAAGCTCAAGAGCATCACGCGCAGCCGCACCCAGCTCCACGAGCTGCTGGTCGAGGGCCTGATCTCGATTGCACAGGGCGACAACCCGCGTCACATCGAGAACAAGCTCAAGGGCTTCCTGCTGTGAGAAAACGGCACCACGAAGAACACGTCGACAGCGAAAAGTGGGCGATTCCGTACGCCGACCTGATGACGCTGTTGCTGGCTTTTTTCGTGGTGATGTATTCGTTGTCCTCGATCAACGAAGCCAAATTCCGGGTGCTGGCCGAATCCATCAACGAGGCATTCAACGGCACCGGCAAGGTGGTCCAGCCGATCACCCCAGCGCAACCTGCACGCCAGGTGCCGCTGCCGGACAAATACCGCGCCGCCAATGCCACGCCAATCGCACGCATCCGCGTGCCGGTGCCGCCCCGCCACCTTCCGGTACCGGGACACGAAGGCGCTGCCAGCGAGCCCAGTCCCGGCACCGACATCCAGATGGCTGGTGCCGGCTCCGCCGGTGCCGATATTCCTGCGGCCGGTCCCGGCGCCGCGTCGGACGATGCGAAGATGGCCGACCTCAAAACCATCTCCACCGAGGTGGCCAAGGCGCTCAAGCCATGGGTGGACCGCAAGCAAGTCGTCATACGCCAGACCAAGCTGTGGCTGGAAATCGAGATTCGCACCGATGTGCTGTTCCCCAGTGGCGTGGCGATGCTGACGGACCCGGCGCGCAACGTACTCGATGGCGTCGCCGGCGTGCTGGCGCGATTCTCCAATCCGATCAGGATCGAAGGCTATACCGACAACCGTCCCATCGATACCTGGAAGTTTCCCTCGAATTGGGAACTCTCGGCCGCCCGAGCTGGCAGCGTGGCGCGATTGTTCGGCGACCAGGGGGTCGATCCCAGGCGCATCGGGATCTTCGGTTGGGGCGAATACCACCCCGTGGCCAGCAACGCGACGCCCGACGGACGCAACCGCAACCGCCGCATCGCCATCGTGTTGCTGAGCGACCAGGCTGCGCAGCGGCGATACGATCACAACGACAATCGATCCGTCGCCAGCGCGCACTCACCGGCTGCACTGACGACACGGGTGTCCGGCGCCGCCAGTCGGGACTCCGCGTCGACGGCAAACGCTGCGACCGACACGGCGCCGACGACCCAGTCCGCCCCCTTGCGCAGCATGCGGTGACGACCATGCGAGTCTGGACCATTGCCAACCAGAAAGGCGGCGTAGGCAAGACCACCACGGTCGCGGCCCTCGGAGGGCTGTTCGCGGCCGCGGGCGAGCGCACGTTGCTGGTGGACATGGATCCGCACGCCTCGCTCAGCCATTACTTCCGGCTGGATGAAGGGCAACCCGGCCTGTACCAACTGTTTACCGATGACAGCGACGCCGGCCGGATCGCGCAACCCACGGCGTACCCGAATCTGTCGATCCTTGCGGCCAGCCCTGCGCTGGCCACACTGGATCGCCAGTACGGAAACCGCAACGGCATGGGACGCGTACTGCAGAAAGCCCTGGCGGCGGAAAGCGCCAATTACGATCGCATCCTGCTGGACTGCCCGCCGTTACTGGGGTTGCTGATGGTCAATGCGCTGGCCGCCTGCGAGCGCTTGTTGATCCCGACCCAGACCGAGTACCTCGCGTTGCGCGGCCTGGAACGTATGCTGCAGACACTGAAGATGGTGGCACGTTCTTCCGGCCACGACATCGACTATCACATCGTCCCCACCCTGTACGACAGCCGCACGCATGCATCACGCAGCGCAATCCGCCAGTTGCGCGAGGCACACGGCGAGCGCGTGACGCGCAACGAGATCCCGGTCGACACGCAGCTGCGGGAGGCCAGCCATGCCGGTGTCCCGCCCGCGCAATGGCACGCATCACGCCGTGGCGCGGCGTCCTACCAATTGCTGCACGACGAGCTGTGTGCCTGCGAGGCTGCGGCGGAGCTCGTGGCATGATGACCCGCGATCCAGACAATGCAGCACTGCGTGACTATCTCGACGCGCTGCTGCAGGAACCCGCACTGCAGGCCGCCGGGGCAGCGCAGCGCGATCCGCAAACGCTCTGGCAATCGTGCAGACTGGGCCACCTGCAACTGTTGTTGCCCGGCAACGCCGTGGGCACGCCCATCGACGCCAGCGACGATACGGCGTCGACTGCCAGGCACCTGGCACAGATTCGCATCGGCACCGAAGACTGGCGGGTGCTCGAATTGGCCCGTTGCATCGCCCCCAACCTCGCCGGTGCGGCGACCGACACCCTGCTCCCGGTCGCCGGCAGCCGCTGGTTGCTGGCCGTATCCGGACGACCTGTCCCGATGCACCTGCCCAACGACGCCATCGAGTGGCGCGCACAACGCAGTTCGCGACCGTGGCTGGCCGGCATGAGCCGCGATGGCCGCCACATGGCACTCGATGTAGGCGCCCTGATTGCACACGTCACCGGCAACGCCGACACCACCCAAGAGGAACCGTCACCATGAGCCCCGACACCGTCCCCAGCACGAGCACATGGTTGGGATTCGAACTGGCCGGCCAACACTATGCCGTGCCACTCGCCGATGTCCGCGAAATCATGCACCCGGAGCCGCCCGCACCGGTACCCGGTGCGCCTACCGACGTTCTGGGCATCATCAACCTGCGCGGCAGCATCGTCACGGTACTCGACGGCTGCATTCGCCTGGGACTGGCAGCGAACGGTGACGGTCCCGACCAGCGCCTGGTGATCTTCCAGGACGAACTCGAAACCGTCGGCATGCGCATCGATGCCCTGCACGACGTGCTGGAGCTGGACACGCGCGAACTGATGCCGTCACCGCCGGGACGCGTCGCGCGCGCCGACGATCCAGTACTGGGCGCGCTGTACCGCGAGGGCACCTTCATCGCATTGCTGGATACCCGCAAACTGTGCCGTCCGCGCACAACCACCATGGAAGCATCAGCATGAATATCGTGATCGTGGGATGTGTTCTGAGTTTGCTGTTGGCGCAGCTCGCGGTCTCCCTGCTCGCATGGAGGCACCTCGCGCGGCGGCTGCTTGATGTTGCCGAGGCCCAGCAGCGCGCCGCCGGTACCGAAGCGTCCACATCGGTGCTGATGAATGCCGTGACGCGCATCGAGGCGCGCCTGCAGCAAATGGGGAATGCGCACGCGGCGCCGCCTGCACCGCAACCACAACCGCAATCTGGCGATCGTGCCTACGAACTGGCACAACGCATGGCCCGCGGCGGCGCGGACGCCACCCAGATCGCCGAAGCATGCGGCATCGCGATGCACGAAGCCGAATTGCTTTGCCGCCTGCACGCCCCGACCCGATAGGCGCATCCACGCTTCCGCAACACAAACATTCTCAGGCGAAAAGGTTGAGCAGGCCAACGGTATAGACCCTCAAGTTCCGGATCCCACGGCCTGATACAGGATCAGGACTACCGGGATGTCCCATGCGCCACGCCCTGAATCTCGCTTTCGTCATCCTGCCGGCATTCGTCGCGGCGGATGCCCGCGCGGCCACGCCGACCGGCACGATCACTTTTACCGGACGGGTCACCGACTCAGACGCGCCGTTCGCGCCCGGCTCAATCGTCACCGTTCACGCAACTGTCATCGCACATTCGAAAACCTGCGTCGGGACCCGGGTCGACAGGCCGAAGCCTCGACGAGACGCGATATTGTGGCTGTGCCCTCGAAGCGCCCAAGCCGCCAATCCCCTGCTCGAAGTTGGGGCGCCGATCACTGCGCGCGCACGAATCAGCGCCGTAAAGACGACCGCGGACAGGGAACGCCCTTTTCGGATTCCTTCATCCTGCTGCGCGCGGATTGAACGGGCAATGCAGCCCGTTTCGGGAATCGGCGGTTACACTGCAGCGCGCTGCAGGAATCGGCGAGCGGTTAATGCCCTACAGCAAAGTGCGCGACAATCCGGGCAAAACCGTTGCGCGTCGGGTGCAATCGACCCAGCGCAGTTTTCCGCAATGCGTGTCTTGGTCGCACTTACCCTTCGTTCAAGGGTTTCAAATCCTCGGAATGCTGGACAAAACCGGACTCGCTCGCTTGCCGATGCGACTCCATCCATCGCCGCAGGCGCTGTCGTTCTCGTCCGCTACTCGTGCCTGTGTTGGTGATGGATGTCGGGATAATGCGGATGCGAATGCGTCAGCGGCTCGTGGGTGTGGACGTGCGTGTGCGGTTCCTTGCCATCCCACGGAAAATCGTGGGTGTGCTGGTGATGCTCGTCGTGCACGTGGCGATGGCTGTGCGTCATGGTCAGGTGCGTGTGCAGGTGCTCGTGGCGTTCGGACAGGTGTAACCACACGCCGATCGCCATCAGGCCTATCGCGAGCCACAGCAAAACGCCCGCGGATTCGTGGAAACCGAACAGCGCGATCAGCGCGCCGATGAAGGGGGCGACCGAGAAGTAGGCGCCGGTGCGCGCCGCGCCGAGGCCGCGCAGCGCCAGCACGAACAGCGCGAGGCTGATGCCGTAGCCGAGCAACCCCACCAGCATCGCCGCACCGATGATCGTTACGGCCGGTAAATGCGCGCCGAGCAGCAGCGCGAGTCCGGTATTGACCACACCGGCGGCCAAGCCCTTCAGGCCGGCCACGAACAGCGCGTCCGAGCCCGACACCTTGCGGGTCAGGTTGTTGTCGAGCGCCCAGCACAGGCAGGCGCCAGCGATCGCCAACGCACCCCAGCCGCCGGCAAGGCCGCCCGATCCCGGCCACGCCAGTAGCGCGCCGCCGGCGACGATCAGCGCCATGCCCAGCACGATGCGGCGATCCGCATTCTCGCGGAACATGATCCATGCCAGCAACGCAGTCAGCACCGCTTCGAGGTTCAACAGCAGGGAGGCCGATGCCGCCGATGTGTGCGTCAGCCCGACCAGCAACAGGATCGGCCCGAGCACGCCGCCGAAAGCAATCGCGGCCAGCAGCCATGACCAATCCCGCGCGGGAATCGCGGACGGCTGCCAGCCGCGGTCGCGCAACAGGCGCAGAATACCGAGTCCGATGCCGCTGCCCAGATACAGCAATCCCGCGAGCAGGATCGGCGGAGCATCACCCAGCAGCCACTTGGCGAATGGTGTGCTGGCGCCGAAGAGCAGCGCGGCCGCCAAGGCCATCAGGACGGCCGGCGAAATGCGTGCGACGGAGAAACGGGCGAATGGCAACATCCTGACGAGCCGGGTGGGCTGAAAAGAGTGTGCCATCGAATCGACCGCCCATGTGAACGCGGCTTTGCGAATGCGGCAGCTCCGGCCGTGCCGCGACGGTTTCCAGCCGTGTCAGACCATATACCCGATGTCCGAGGCGCTGGTGGGATACGAAAGGATTGCGTGCCTGAGATCGGTTGCCTTCAGATCGTGGCGCATGGCGATAGCGAACAGGTTGATGGTCTCGTCGGCGTGCGGGCCGACCAGATGCGCGCCCAGGATGTGGTCGCTGTCCTCTTCCACCAGGACCTTGTGACCGTAGACCGGTTCGGCCACCTGACGTGCGGTGAACCAGTCGGAAGTCTGCTGTGCATGGACCTTGAACTTCAGGTTTTTTTCGCGCGCCTGCGCTTCGGTCAGCCCAACTTTCGCGAGCGGTGGGAGGGTGAACGCCACGCTGGGAACACCGCGGTAATCCGGCTTGAGATGGTTGCCGTGCAGCAGGTTGGAAGCCACGATCTTCGCGTCGTGGCTGGCCACCGGCGTCAGCGGCGGGCCCATTTGCGCGGAATCGCCTGCGGCGTAAACCGCTGGGTTGGACGCGCTCTGCAAATATTCGTTCAGTCGCAAACGCCCGCGATCGTGTGCAATCCCACCCGCTTCGAGGTCCAGCGCTTGCAGCGCCGGCTCACGGCCCGCCGCGTGCACCACCAGTTCGGCATCGAAGGTTGACTCGCCATCACCCGTACGCGCATGCACGCGAAAGCCGCCAAGCATTCTTTCGACCGCGGTGACGGCGGTCCCCAGCCGGACCTCGATGCCAAGCGCATCGAATGCAGGCATCAACCACCCGATCAAATCGGAATCGAAGCCGGTCAACAGGCGCTCGGCGCGCTGCAGGACGGTGACCTGTGCGCCGGCACGCGCTGCGATATGCGAGAACTCCGCCGCGATGTAGCCGCCGCCGACCAGCACGATTCGACGTGGCAAGTCCGACAGCGACAGGAAGGTTTCGCTGGTGACCAGATGCTCCTCGCCGGGAATATTCATGCGCACCGGCTCCGCACCGGCGGCGAGCAGGACGTGTCCGGCTTCGATGCGCTCCCCGTTCACTTCAACGGTTGTCGGCGCGACAAAGCGGGCAACACCGTGCCGGCATTCGATGCCGTGCGCACGATAAAGCTGCTCGTGTTCGGCCGACACGCGGTCGGTGAAGCGGCGTTTGAACGCCATCAGCTCCGGCCAGTGGATCGCGATACCGCCGACCAACCCTTTGCCGCGCATGCGGCGGGCATGATCCAGCGCCGCGGTGACGCCGACCAGCACCTTTTTCGGATCGCAGCCGCGCAGCGCACAGGTGCCGCCATAAGGGCGCCAGTCGATCACCGCCACCCGCCAGTCTTCGGTCCTCGTACGCATCGCAGCCACCGTGGCGGCGGTGCCGGCGCCTATCACCACGAGATCGAAGGGTCGCTCCACGTTTTCCACCTCCGCGGTGAGCGTGGTGGAACGCACGTGACCGGGTGGTGAAAGCGGGAGCGTCGTGCGCGCTTGGTACTGCGCCGTCAGTGCTCGTGTTCCAACGCGTCGATCAGTGGGCAACGCGCTTTGTCGTGATTGCCGCGGCAGCCCGCCACCAACTCGGCCAGCACGTACTCGATCCGACGCAACTGACGGATGCGCTCTCGCAGCGTGGTGAGTTTCCTCGACCCGAGCCGTTCGGCTTCCCGGCAGTGCCGGCCATCTTCCAGCGCCAGCAGATCGCCGACTTCATCCAGGCTGAACCCCAGCGCCTGCGCATGCTTGATGAAGCGTAGCCAGCGTGCATGCGCGCCGGATTCGGACGGTTTCGCCTTCTCGGTCCTCGTTACGTATGTCGTTGATTTATATGGTGGGCCGTGAAGGGATCGAACCTTCGACCAATGGATTAAAAGTCCACTGCTCTACCGCTGAGCTAACGGCCCCGCTGTTACCAGACGTCACGTCGCGAAGCGCGATGGTCGCGGCCCTGGCTGCCCGCGGACGGGGCAAGGATGCAGGCCCTGCCGCCACGATCCGCGACGACGCGACCATCGCAAGCCGCGCATTCTAGCGCGTCACGCGCCGCGAACGTAGCGCGTCGGATCGGCGATGCCGGCCGCGGCGAATCCGCGCGCGCGCAGCACGCACGCGTCGCAGTGCCCGCAGGCGCGTCCGTCGGCGTCGGCACGGTAGCAGGAAACGGTTGCAGAAAAATCGACGCCCAGGCGTATCCCCTCGCGCACGATGTCCGCCTTCGACATTTCGATCAACGGCGCGTGTACGCGCACTCCCGCACCTTCCACGCCGGCGCGGGTCGCCAGGTTGGCGAGGCGTTCGAACGCCTCCACGAACGCGGGCCGGCAATCCGGATAGCCGGAATAGTCCACGGCGTTGACGCCACAGAACAGGTCGCCGGAGTCCAGCGTCTCGGCCCAGCCCAATGCGATCGCCAGCATGATGGTGTTGCGGGCGGGGACGTAGGTGGACGGAATGGCGTGCTCGCCATGCGCATCGGAATGTTCGGGCACCGCGATGTCGGCGGTCAGCGCCGAGCCGCCGATGCTGCGCAGGTCGACCGACACCGTCTTGTGTTCCACGGCGCCGAGCATCACCGCGACGCGCGCGGCAGCGGCGAGTTCGGATGCGTGCCGCTGACCGTAGGCCACCGACAGCGCGTGGCACGCGAAACCGGATTCCTGCGCGAGCGCCAGCGTGACCGCCGAATCCATGCCGCCCGAAACCAGCACCACGGCCTTGTGCGGTTCCGATTGCCCTGTCGTCATCGCTGCGTCATGGCGTGCCGGGTTGCGCGGGCATGGCCTGGAGCTTTTCGCGCGCACGCTGTTCCAGCGTGGTGCCGGGGTTCGCCTTGATGGCTGCCTGCAGCGTGAGCCGTGCGGCGGCGTAATCGTTCAGCGCGATCTGGCAGTCGGCGACGCGAAGTTGCGATTCGTCCGCCTTGGGACTGTCCGGATAGTTCTGGAGCAGCGTCTGGAACGCCGCCAGCGCCGGCTTGTAGTTCTGGGTGACGTAGTACGAGCCGCCGAGCCAGTAATACGCGTTGGAGACCAACGTGCTTTGCGGATAGGTGTCGATGAACGCGCGGAAGCTGCGCGCGGAATCGACGTAGTTGCCGTCGCGCAGGGCCTTGAATGCGGCGTCGTACGCGGCTTGCGCGGCAGCCTTGTCGGCGGCAGACATCGGCTTGGCCACGCTTGCGGACGCCGCCGGCGGGACCACGGCGGATGCCGATGAGCCCGGCGCCGTACTCGCCGCCACGCCAGGTTGCGAATGTTCCAGCCTGCCGATGCGCGAATCGAGATCGACGTACTGGTCCTTGCTGGTCTGCTCGAGCTGCTGCAACTGGTGTTGCAGCACTTCGATCTGTCCCTGCATCTGGCGCATCTGCCCCTGCAGGTCCTGGATCTGGTTGAGCAGCACCAGGCTGCTCGACGGCGGCGGAGGGGCCACGCCGGCGTCCTGGGCCCGCGCGCCGGGCGCACAGGTCCCTGCAACGATCATGGCCGCCGAAGCGGCCATGATCACTACGGATTTGCGCGACATGCCGCGCATGCGTGCAACGCTCGCCACACCGCTTACTCGGTGGTGTAGACGATGTTGACGCGGCGGTTCTGGTGCCAGCAGCCTTCGTTGTGCTCACGGCACACCGGACGCTCCTCGCCGTAGCTCACGACCTTGATCTGGTCGGACGAGGCACCGGCGGCTTCCAGCGCGCTTTCGACCGAATTGCCGCGGCGCTCGCCGAGGCCGAGGTTGTATTCGCGGGTACCGCGCTCGTCGGTGTTGCCTTCCAGCGTCATCCGCGCCATCGGACGATCACGCAGGTACTTGGCGTGGCAGGCGATGATGTTGTTGAACTGCGACTGGACGGCGCTCTTGTCGAACTCGAAGTAGATCACGCGGGTGCGCAGGCACGAGTTGCTCTGAAGGTCGGCCGGGGTGAATGCGCCCTCGGTGGTCGTGGGGGCCGTGGTCGTGGTGGGAGCTTCGGGCGGCGGCGGTGGCTTGACTTCCTGCTTCTTCGCGCAGGCCGCAGCGGCCAGACAGAAAAGCGCGATTACGGAGACGCGAACGGTTGCGTTCATGGCGAATCCATCCTTTTTTGAACGAGTGGGTTGGAGTGAGGATACAACAGGTGAAATTGAAGCATCGTGACGATCAAGATGGCGTCAAGGAGTCCGGTACGGCCCCCAGGCGGGCGATCGCACGTCGCCGTCGCCGAGCACCAGCCGCTGCCGTACGCGCCCGTCGGCCGACACGGCGTACAGGACGCCGCGCGGTCCTTCGGTGGCCGCGTAGAGGAGCATGCTGGCATTGGGCGCCCAGCTGGGCGATTCGTCCAGATTACCCGGGGAAACGAACGTCTCCTGCCCGCCGAGAGAGCGGTCGATCACGGCAATACGATACACGTTTCCGTTGCCTTGCACCACGGCCAGCTTCTTGCCGTCGTAGCTGACGGCGACGTCGCCGTTCCATTGACCCTGGAAGGTAATGCGCTGGGGCGTCCCGCCGCCCGCGGGGACCTGGTACAGCTGGGGCTTGCCGGAACGGTCGGACGTGAAAATGACATTCTGGCCATCGGGGGTCCACGACGGCTCGGTGTCGATCGCAAGATTGTGGGTGAGGCGCGTCAGCGCGCCGGTGGCAAGGTCGAGCGTGTAGATTTCCACGTTGCCCTGGAAGGACAGCGCCACCACCAGCCTCTTGCCGTCCGGCGAAAAGCGCGGAGCACCGTTGATGCCGGGCCGCGCCGACACCACCCGACGCGCGCCGGTGGCGATGTTCTGGATGTAGATCGCCGAATCGCCGCTCTCGAACGACACATACGCAAGCTCGTTGCCGTTCGGCGACCATGACGGCGACAGCAGCGCTTCGTGCGAATGCACCACCGTTTGCGGGTTGTAACCGTCGGAGTCGGCGACCACCAGCGAATACTGCGCATTCTTGCCGAGCCCGACCATGGTCACGTACGCGATGCGGGTGTCGAATGCACCGCGCACGCCGATGATCTTCTGGTAGATCTGATCGGCGATCTGGTGCGCGACCCGCCGCAGGTCGCTGCCCTGCCCGGTGATCGACAGCCCCAGCAGTTGTTGCTGCTTGTTGACGTCCCACAGTTCGAATTCGGCCCGCAGCACGCCGCCGTCGTAGGCCGTGCGGCCGACCACGATGTAGTCCTGCTTCAACTGTTGCCAGGTGGCGAACTCGATCTGCGAGCCGGTCGTGGGCGATTCGACGATTTCACCGGTGGGCAAGGTGCGAAACTTGCCGCAGCGATCCAGGTCCATGCTGACGATCTGGGCGATGTCGACCGGCGACGCCGGCCCCGATCCCTGCTGCCCGAACGGCACCACCGTGATCGGAATCGCCGAGGGCACGCCGTTGACGATCTGGACGGTGAGGCCCTGCGCCAGCGCCTGGGTCCCGAACAACAGCGACGCCAGGGCCAGGATCAGCAAGGGCAAAATTCTTATAACTCGCATGACTGGAGCATCCTTCATTGTGTGGAATCCACCTTGAAGTTGAAGATGATGTCGCGTGTGAACTCTTTTTCAAACCCCTTGTACGGCAACGGCGACGAGCGCATGACGGCCGCTTCCACCGAATGCCTGGCCACGTCGGTGAACGGGCAACTCGGTAATACTGTGGCACGAATCACCTGACCCCCCGGTATCTGGACGATTTCCACCGGACACACGACCCCCACCGGGATGTTGTCGGGACGCAGCCAGTTCTGGGTGATCGCGTTCTGCAGTGCCGCCACGTACGCCGCATTGTCGGTGCCGCCCTGTCCGGTCATCGCCTGCTTCGCTGCGGGCACGTTTTCGGCATTCTCGCTTTCGCGTGCCTTGCGCAAGTCGGCCAGTTGCCGGGCCTTTTGTTGCTCGAGGTTGACACGGTGCTGCTGGGCCTGGCTCTCGGCCTTGGCCTTGGCCAGTTGCTTGAGGATGCGTTCGGCCTCTTTCTGTTTCGTCAACTCGGCCATCCGCTGCCTGTGTTGTTCTTCCTGGGCCTGCTTTTCCTTTTCGGCCTGTTGCTCGGCAATCTGCGCAACTTTTTCCTGGTCCTTCAATTTCGGCTGCGGCACCGGCGTGGGCAGCACCCGCACCGGCGCGGGCGGCGCGGGTTTCGGCTTGGGCTGGGGCTTTTGCTCGTGCTGCGGCGACGCCTTCTGAGCGTGTTTCGATGCCGGTGGCGGCGGTGCGGCAGCCGGTCCGACCAGGGTCGCCTCGATCACCGGCCCCTGCAGTTGCACCACGCGCGTACACGTCACCGGACGCATCGCCTCGGGCAGGCGCAGCAGGTTGGCCAGGTCTTCCCAATGGGTGCAGTTGAGCATCGCCAACGCCAGGAAGCCGACGATGCCGAGGTGCAGCAACGCCGAAAAGACAACCGCGCGTGGCGTGGCGTCAGCGCGTTCCATCGTTCGCGGGAACCACGGTGGTCGCGGGCTGGCTCATCAAGCCGACCTTGGCAACGCCGGCCTGCTGCAGCAACCCCAGCACCTGGTTGACGCGGCCGTAATCGACGCGCTTGTCGCCGCCCAGCAACACCGACACCTTGGGATCCTGTTTGACGAAGGCGGATATCTTCCTGACCAGCGTCTCGTCGTCGACCTGCTCGCGCGGGCTCTTGCCGAGGGTCAGGAATACGTCGCCCTGTTCGTCGACCGACACCACCACCGGCTGCTTCTCGTCCTGCAAAGCCTTGGCGGCCGACTGCGGCAACTGGATGTCGGCGCCCAGGTTCAGCATCGGCGCGGTAACCATGAAGATGATCAGCAGCACCAGCATCACATCGATGTAGGGCACGATGTTGATTTCCGCCATCCGGCGGCGGCGGCGACGGGTTCGGGTTGGAAGTGCCATGACGTTACCTCGACCTTCAGCGCGCCTGCGCCTGCGCTTCCGCCTGCCCCGGCGTCGCCGGCTGGTCGCTCTGCATCTGCCGATGCAGCACGGACGAGAATTCTTCCTGGAAGGTGTCGTAGCGCACCATGATGCGCTCCAGGCGGGTCGAATAGCGGTTGTACGCCCACACCGCGGGAATCGCGGCGAACAGGCCCATCGCGGTCGCGACCAGCGCCTCGGAAATGCCGGGCGCGACCGTGGCGATCGTGGCCTGCTTGAGCGAACCCAGGCCCTGGAACGCGATCATGATGCCCCACACCGTGCCGAACAGACCGACGTAGGTACTGATCGAACCGACATTGGCGAGGTATTCCAGATTGCTTTCGAGCTTCTCGACCTCGCGGGTTCCCGCCACCCGCATCGCGCGTTCGGATGCCTCCATCACCGCGCGCCGGTCCTCGCCGCCGCCGCGCTGGCGCTGCCGCACGAATTCCCGGAAGCCCGATTCGAACACGGCCGCGAGGCCACCCGCCTCACCAGCGCGGTGGCTGACCTCGCGGAACAGCGCGGCCAGGTCCACGCCCGACCAGAAGCGATTCTCGAAGCCGTCGGCGTCACGGGTCGCCGCGTCCAGCATCGCCTTCTTGCGGAAAATGATCACCCAGGACGAGAACGAGAAGATCACCAGGATCAGCAGCACCAGCTTGACCGGCCAACTGGCGTGCAGGACCAGATCAAAGATGTTGATGGAACCGTTCATGCGAGGTTGTTTCCTTCAATCAAGGGAGCGATTTCAGCGGGAATCCGGCATGGCGAGATGGTGTGCGCATCCACGCACGCGACGCGTACCCGCGCCCGTGCCAGCGTAACGCCGTCGGCGACCCGCAACACGGCCTGCGCGATATCGATGCTGGCCGCACGCAGACGCACCACTTGCACCGTTGCATCCAGTTCGTCGTCGAGTCGGGCCGGCTTGTCGTAGGCGATGTCCAGTTCGCGCACCACGAACACGACCCCCTGCGACCGGCGCAACGCATCCTGCCCGAGTCCCGCGGCGCGCATCCACTCGCTGCGCGCGCGTTCGAGAAAACGCAGGTAACCGGCGTGGTAAACCACGCCTCCCGCATCGGTATCTTCCCAATAGACCCTTATCCGCCAACTGAACGCGGGTTGGGTGCATGGCAAACCGGGGTCAGAGTGACTTTTCATGACATTCCGGAAATACGGAAGCAAACGGAAAAGTCACTCTGACCCCTTTCGGCATCACTCTGACCCCCCTGC
>DASTIS010000229.1:0-4778 GCA_035717365.1 Rhodanobacteraceae bacterium | reverse complement strand
AGGCGCCGGACCAGCATCGCAGGGTCGTTGCCCGATTGCATGGGCGGAGTGTAGCGCCGGCGCCGGGCCCGCTAAACTGGCCGGCTCATGGTCGCCGCCCACCCCCAATCCGAACCTGCCCGCAGGGAGGCCCACGAGGCGGCCCGGCTGGCCAGGCGCCTGCGCCATGCGGTCGGTCGTGCGATCGCCGACTACAACCTGATCGAGGAAGGCGACCGGGTGATGGTGTGCCTCTCCGGGGGCAAGGATTCGTGGACGCTGCTCGATCTGCTGCTGTCGCTCCAGGCACGGGCGCCGGTCCGGTTCGAGCTGGTTGCGGTCAACCTCGACCAGAAGCAACCGGGCTTTCCCGGGAACGTGATTCCCGATTACTGCCGCCAGCGTGGCGTGCCGTTCCAGCTGATCGAGCAGGATACCTACAGCGTCGTGACCCGAGTGGTGCCCAAGGGCAAGACCCTGTGCAGCCTGTGCTCGCGCTTGCGGCGCGGCGCGCTGTACGCGTTCGCCGAACGCGAAGGCTTCGACAAGATCGCGCTGGGCCATCACCGTGACGACATCCTGGCCACGTTTTTCCTGAACCTGTTCCATGGCGGCACCCTGAAGGCCATGCCGCCCAAGTTGCTGTCCGACGATGGCAAGCACGTCGTGATCCGCCCGCTCAGCCATTGCCGTGAGGACGAGATTGCCGAGTACGCCGCCGGGTGCGCATTCCCGATCATCCCGTGCAACCTGTGTGGCTCGCAGGAAACCCTGCAGCGCAAGCAGGTCCGGCGGATGCTGGATGCGTGGGAACGCGAGCATCCCGGCCGCAGCGAAATCATGTTCCGCGCGCTTGCCCACATTGCCCCGTCGCAACTCGCCGACACCCGCCTGTTCGATTTCGCCTCGCTCGGGTCGGCCGGAGCTGCCCACGCCGACGCGCATGCGTGGCTGGATGGCCGGGAGCCGCGAATCGAGAATCGGGAATCGTGAGTCCCGCATCGATCCGTCCCGCAACGTTGCAGCCGTCCTGACTCCCGATTCCCCATTCCCATTCCCAGTCCAGGCTCTCGAATGTTCTTCCGCAATCTAACGCTGTTCCGCTTTTCGTCTTCCACCGCCAAATCCCTCGCGAAACTCGATGGCGCCCTCGCCACCCACGCGCTGCGCCCCTGCGGCCCGCTGGAGGTCGCCACCAGGGGTTTCGTATCGCCGTTCGGGCCGGATTCCGAAGCGCTGAGCCACACGATCGGCAAGGCCACCCTCGTGACCCTCGGGATCGAGGAGAAATTGTTGCCCGCGGCCGTGGTCAACGCTGAACTGGGCAAGCGCCTGCGCAAGGAGGCCGAGCGGCGCGGCCGGCCGGTCGGCGGGCGCCAGCGCCGGGCCATCAAGGCCGAAATCCTGGACATCCTGCTGCCCCAAGCCTTCGTCCGGCCCTCGCGCCTGAACGCCTGGCTGGATTCGAAAAACGGCTGGCTGGTGCTGGATACCGCCAGCCGCAAGGCCGCCGAGGCGGCCCTGACCGCCCTGCGCGAGGCGCTGGGCAGCTTCCCCGCCCAGCCCCTGGCCGCCGCCGAAACCCCGCGCGCCCTGATGACGGACTGGCTTGGCTCTGGCAAGCTGCCGGATGGGCTGGCGCTGGGCGACGAGTGCGAACTGCGCGACCCGGCCGGCAGCGCGGTGATCCGCTGCCGCCACCAGGAGCTTGAAAGCAGCGAGGTCCGCGCACATCTGAAACAAGGCAAGCAGGTGTTCCAGCTCGGTTTGCAGTTCGAGGATCGCGCCAGCTTCGTGCTCGGCGAAGATCTGGTGATCCGCAAGTTGCGATTTCTCGACGTCGTGCAGGATTCGCTCGACGCCGACGGCCGCGACTCCGCCGAAGCCGAGCTCGACGCGCGTTTCGCGCTGATGACGCTGGAACTGGAACGGCTGTTCAACGGCATGGAAAAATGGTTCGGGCTGCAGCGCCCGGACGCGAAGGACGACTAGCGGATCATCCGCATCAGGCAAGACGACAATGATTGGCGAATGGCTCGAACTCGCGACGGGCAGGGGCGGCACCATCAAGGTGCTCAAGGCCATGCACCCGCGCGCGCGCCGCCTGCGCCTGTCGGTCACCCCGCACGGCGCCCGCGTGTCGTATCCCCGTGGCACCCACCCCGCACAGGTTTACGCGTTCCTGCGCGAGAACAGCGACTGGCTGGAACGCAAGCTGTCGGAAATGCGCGTCCCGCGCCGGGGGCCGCCGCCATTGCGCGCAGGCGTGCCGACGCTGATCCCGTTGCGCGGCGAAACCATCGAGCTCACCTGGCGGGAAAGCGAATACCCGCGCATCGAAGATCGTGGCAGCGAATTGCGCATCCACGTGCCGCGTCCGTTCACCCACGCGATGCCCGCCGCGCGCAACCTGCTCGCCTCGTTCCTCGAGACCCAGATGCGACGCGATCTTTCGCGCTGGATGGCGCACGCGGTCGGGCGTCTCGATGCCGCGCCAACCGGCGTGCGGATCAAATCACTGAAGAGCCTGTGGGGCAGCCTCGACGCCCGTGACCGCATCACCCTCGACCTCGCCCTTGCGCTGGCGCCGCCGGCCGCATTGCGCTACGTGCTGGTGCACGAGATGTGTCACCTGAAAGTGCGCAGTCACTCGTCGCGCTTCTGGGCGCGCGTCGAAACCCTGATGCCGGGCTACCAGTCCCAACGCGACTGGCTGCGCGAGCACGGCGCGATCCTGAAAGCCGAAATGGAGCGCCTGGTCGAAGCAAGCGGCTGACGCACCCCGGTGACGACGCCGTGGATCTTGCGATCTTGCGGGGCGGCGCACGTGCGGCCCGTGGTTACGGCTCGATGCGCGCGGCGGCGTGCAACAGCGCAGGGTCGCGCGCGGCCACGATCAGATGGCTGTTGAACGGCGTGCGGCCCCACAGCGGCGTGATGGACAACGCGAATCCCGACGCGCGCAGCGGTCCGCCGATGTCGTCGGCATCGGGATAATGACCGACCGGCGTGCGCATCCAGCCCGACGCCCGCAGCCAGACCTCCTCGACGCGGGTCAAGTGGTATCGCCAGTTGGCCTCGCGCAGCACGTTGCGCACGATCAACAGGCCGTCGTCCGCGACCCGCGACGCGGCCTCGCGCAACAACACCCGTTGCGCATCGCGCGACATGTAGTGCAGCACGTCCAGCATGACGACGTCGCCCCGGAACGCGGGCAGCCGCCCCGCTTCGATGGCCGCGAAGGCCAGCGCCGGCCACAGGCCGCGTGCCGCGCTTTGCGCCGCGGCGATCTTCCCGGCGTCGACGTCGACGCCCAGGTAATCATTGTGATGACCACACGCGCGCAGGTACTGGCCCAGCAGGCCCAGTCCGCAACCGACGTCGAGCAGCGCGTGTCCACTCGGCGAGAGGTATTCCGCGACCGCCGCATACGCCGGATCGTAACGCAGCTTGCCGAGCACATAACCGCGCAGCCAGCGCGGGCCGAAGCGGGCCGGAATGCGTGCGAGGCCGGCCCGCGTCTCGTCCGTTGCCGCTGCGTCGCATGCGCCGTTCCGTGCCATCCAGGGTCCTTTTCGAATGCGGGGCACGCGTGCCGGTGCCGCCGCGGAGTGGCGCAAGCGCCGTTGTCTTCAGTGAATACCGGCCGGCAGCAACACGAAGCGGGTGATCGAGTCGGCGACTTCCTGCGGTTTTTCCATGATCGACATGTGGCCGCAACCGTTCAACTCGGTGACGCCGATGTTGGGCGAGTGGGTGAGGCCCTTGCGGATCGCATCCAGCGCGGAAACGTCGATGATCCGGTCCTGCATGCACCAGATCGCGAGGGTGGGGGCGGTGATGTCGGGCAGTTCGGGTTGCAGCGCATAGCGGGTTTCGGGCGCAGTGATTGCGCGCATCACCTTGTCGTCGAACGCCCGGTTTTGCCTGGAGCGTTCGACGAACACATCCTGGATGCGCGGCGGCAGTGACGGCGGGTTGGCGAACAGCAGGCTTTCCAGATGCTCGAATTCGGCGCGGTCGTCGATGGCGTACGGACTCTTGCCGGCTTTCAGCTCGCGCACGAAGTCGTTGTCCTTGAACGGCACGCCCGCGCTGTCGATCAGGACCAGCGCGGCGACGTCTCCGGGATATTTCGCGGCGTACAGGCCAGCAATCGCACCCCCCATCGAATGTCCGCCCAGCGCGATTTTGCCCGTATGCAACGCGTCCACGAAAGCGTGCAGACGCTCGACCTGCGCAGCGTAGCCGTAGTCGGCATCCGGGATGCGTGTCGAATCGCCCCACCCCGGAAGGTCGGGGATGATCACATGGAAGTTGGCGGTGAGGTAGCGAGCCGTCAGCAGCCAGTCTGCGTAACTGCCGCCGTAGCCGTGCACCAGCACCAGCGGCGGGCCGTCCTGCTTGCCTCCTGCAACGTACACCCAACGCGTATCGCCCACCTCGATGCTGTGTTCGTGCAGGCCGTCGCGCCAGGTCTGCCAGGCAATCGCCCCGTCCACGAGCCACCGCGGCGCAATGAAATACACCGCCAGCCCGATCACCGCCAGCGCAATGATCACGCCGCCGAGGATCTTCAGGCGACGCGCGACCCGTGCGACGATCACGATGCGGCCGGAATGATCGGACATCGGCGGTCAGTCCTTCCCGCCGTCGGCTTGAGACCCGGCCTTGTCCTGCTCCGCGCGGGTTTTGGCGAACAACCGCTCGACCGCCATCCGGGTCAACGGGTGATAACCGTCCTTGGCGTTGGCGTAGATCTGCTCGGCGTAGGCGAATCCTTCAGGGGTCTGCACGAA
>DASTIS010000228.1:0-23240 GCA_035717365.1 Rhodanobacteraceae bacterium | reverse complement strand
GGATACCGGCCTGTGCCGGTATGACGGGCAAATCAAAGTGTCCCTAGTCTTCTTTCCCGTCGGATGCTTTCGGCTCGGCGTTTGCCGCTCGAATTGCCCTGGCGTCGAGCCGCTCGATGCGCATGATCCGGCAATGGTCTCCGCTGGCGATCACGGAGTCCCGGGTTGAACTCACCTCGCCTGCCTGGGAGGTCAGGCCAATGAGCCCGGTCCTCTGCAATCCCAGGCACGGCCCGACCAGCGCCAGACGATACGCCTGCACCGGGCTGGTCCAGACCACGACGTAGCCGGGCTGGTTCGAATCCCAGCTGTATAGCGAACTGAAATGGAACCAGGGAACGGTGCCCTTGACGTATTGGGCGTAGTCGATGGCGTGATGCGCCTTGCTGCCGGACGAATCGCGCGCAGGCTGTTGCGCGCAAGCGGCCAGCAAGCCAGCCAACAGCAGCGGAATCCATTTGACGATGCGCATGGTGACCACCCATGGGGTAGGTGACGAGCCTTCATCATCCTGCCGCCGCAGCTCACGCGCAACTTGCGGCGCGACCATGGAGCCGTTGGCTCGGGACGGCGCCTTGGTCGCCTGCAAGGCAGGCTCCTACTGCAACCCTGCCGCCGCAGCGCACGCGCAACCCGCGGCGCGTGGCGCCGAGCGATCCGGCTCCTCACAGGAGCGCGCCTGCGCGCGACCATGGAGCCGTTGGCCCGGGACGGCGCCTTGGTCGCCTGCAGGCGGACTCCTACTGCAACAATGCCGTCAGCTTGTCGAGCTGCGCGCGATAGTTGTCGAGAACCCTGGCGGTTACCGCGGCGTACTTGTCTGCACGGTCCCAGTCGCGCGCATCCAGCGCTTCGTGTACGGCCGGGATGACCTTGGGCGCATAGCCGGTCAACTCGCCCGGCGCCTGGATCATGTTCCTGTACCAGGGACGCCCGGGCAACCCTTCGGAATCGAGCAGGCGTTGCTCGAGGCTACCCATCAGTTGATTGACCTGCCGCAACTGTTCCGCCGGGATATCGAGACCCTTCTCGGCACGAGTGTTGTATGCATTTTCATAAGCTTGCGCGCTTTCCTTCAACTTCTTTGCAGCCGTATCGAGCGGCGCGAAATCGATCTTCGGCACGTCCGACAGCCGTTCGGGCGGCGCAACCGGGTGCTTCGGATCGGACGCCAGTTTGTACGCGCCGGCATCGAGCAGCTTGTGCTGCGCCTCGGCGGCCTTGCGCGCCTTGTCCACCTGCTTGTGCATCTGATCGACGTAGCGATCCAGCGTGCTGCTGAAATCGCCGAAGCGCATGGGCAGCACTTTTGCGTCGGCCGTGCGCATCACGATGTGGCCGGCAACCTTCGCCAGCGCAACGCCATATTCGAATGTCGGATCGCCGAAACGGATGAAGTGATCGAACGAGTCGTAGCGCGAATGGTAGACGCCGCCCTGATCGGCCTCGCCGCCAAATCCGATGTTCAACGTTCCGACGCCGAGATGTTCGAGGAACGCGCTGTAGTCGGAACCCGAACCCAGTGGCGAGATCGGGATGTCGCCGCCCCTGGCCGCCAGTTTGGCGGTTTCCTTGAGCGTCGGCTTGGCGTTCTTCTTGGCGGCCTCCACTTCGATGAATGCGCGCCGGCGTTGCTGCACGCTGGTGCCGGTTTCGGGATCGGTCACGCCGGCGGCGACCTGGTTGAGGAGATGCTGGTACGAATGGCTGCCGCCCGCGAACAGGACACCACGCCCGTTGGTATCGGAGTTGAGGTACAGCACGGCCTTGTCCTGAAGTTCCTTCGCGTGCGCCTCCGCCCACTCGGTCGAACCGAGTAGACCGGGCTCCTCGCCGTCCCAGCTCGCGTACACGATGGTCCGCTTCGGCCGCCAGCCCTGCGTGTAGAGTTGTCCCATGGCCTTGGCTTCTGCCATCAGCGCGATCGTGCCGGCCAGTGGATCGAACGCGCCGAATACCCAGCCGTCGTGATGGTTGCCGCGGACCACCCACTGGTCGGCGTCGCTGGAACCCTTGAGCTTGGCAATCACGTCATAGACGGGTTTGCGGGTCCAGTCGGACTTCACGACCATGTGCACCCTGGCCGGACCCGCGCCGACGTGATAGGTGAACGGCAACGCACCGCGCCAGCTTTCGGGCGCGACGGGGCCGCCCAGCGCCTTGAGCAACGGTGTCGCGTCGGCGTAGGAAATCGGCAGTACCGGAATCTTGAGGATAGTCTTGGCCTCATCGACCGGCACGTGTTTGGCGCCCGGTACCGAGGCATAGCCGGGCGTGGTCGGATCGCCGGGATAGAGCTGCATCTTGGCGACCGAGCCGCGCTGCACGCCTTCCGGCGGCCGCGACGCCCCCCCCGGATACGGGTCGCTGTGGAAATAACCGTCGTCGCGCGGATCGGAGTAGATCAGGCAGCCAATCGCCCCATGCTGGTGGGCGAGTTCCGGCTTCAGTCCCCGCCAGCCGCCGCCGTAACGGACGATCACGATCTTGCCCTTGACGCTGACCCCGAGCCGCGCCAATTCCTTGTAATCGTCGGGCATGCCGTAGTTGACGTACACCAGATCGCCGGTGGCGTCACCGTCGGCGCCATAGACGTTGTACGGCGGCAGCGCACCCGGCAATGCGGACGTGCGATCGCCCTTGACCGGGGGCTCGTGCAACGTCGCCTTGAATTTCGTCGGCGCCACGAGTTCCACCAACTCGTGCGTTGGCGTCGGATACAGCACGTCGAAGGTTTCGATGTGGGCGTCCCAGCCCCACTGCTTGAACTGCGCGAGCAGGAACTCCGCATTGGCCTTGTCGTGCGGCGAGCCGACCTGGTTGGGTTTGGACGACAACTGCTCCAGCCAACCGCGCATGTCGCTGGCGCTCAAAAGCGCATCGAATTGTTTCTCCAGGTTGCGTTGCTGCGCGGCGCCGTCGGCGGTGAAGCCGAGCATGGCGTTCCCGGTCGGAACATCCTGCGGCGGCGTCGCGGCCCCTGCCGCGCACGTCAACGCCAGACACGCCAACGCCGCCCCCAACCTGTGCAGCTTCGCCTGATTCATTGCCAGCCCTCCGGTCAAGACGCAAATGCCGCTACGCGATCGACGCGCGCGATTCACGCAGATGAAAGCGTCCTTTCTACGCCGACGCAGGCGGGTTTGCATGGGGCAATCGTCATGGCCGCGCGCCGGCGGTCGCCTTGAACCGCGACCCCGCCACGCGAACATCCCCGCTCAAGTCCCGGCCTTGCCTGTGAGGAAACGACGCGCGCTGAACGCAACGATCAATCCGAACAGCAGCATCGCGGCAAGGTTCTCGACGAATGTCGCGAGGGTGAAATGGTTGATGCGATGCCAGGCGGAGAAAAACATCACCACGTAATTCATCACGAAGAACACCACGACGCCATAGGCCAGCCCGGCCAGGATCGGGCGTGTCGTCAGCCAGCGCAGCCGCAAGGCCGCCACCACGAAGATTGCCGCGATCAGCAACGACATGCCCCACTGCAGCAGCAACCCCAGCCATGCACTCGCCGCGCCACCCTGCAACGCGACCTTGCCCTGGACGCCGCCGGCGATGAAGCGCAGGATGACGCGTGGGTCGAGCATGTTGATCAACGCCGCCGCACCGATGTCGATGGTGCCCGCGAGCAGGCCGCCCACGACAATGGCGCCAACGGCACGCATCACGGTCGGGGATTTGTTTCGGAGCGCAACGCTGGGAGTGCTCATCGTGACACCTCGGATCGGGTTGGAAGCCATCGCGGCGCGATCGGCGCGGTACTGGCAATTCCATTGCAGCACGCCCACACTGGCGCGTGATCGATTCGACGCGTCGAAGCATGCACGGACTAGCGATACGCTGCAACATGGTCTCGGTCGTCACCCTCCGGGGCGATTCCGGCCAGCAACGGGCCTTGATGTTGCGGCGCGCAGGCAACTATCTGAACGGCGCGTGGAGCTACGTTGCCGGACACGTCGAGCCGAACGAGACAGGCTGGCAGGCCGCGTGCCGGGAACTGGCCGAGGAAACCGGGCTGGCGCCGAAGCGCCTCTACGCCACCAGTTTCTGCGAGCAGTTCTATTCCGCGGCCGACGACTGCATTGAAATCGTGCCCGCCTTCGTCGCGATGGTCGCCACGGATGCCGGGGTGCACCTCAACGGCGAGCATTCGGCGTTCCGCTGGCTCCCCTTCGACGCGGCGATGGTGGCACTGCCGTTCGGCAGCCAGCGGGACCTGTTCGCCTACGTGCGACGCGAATTCGTCGATCGGCCGCCCAGCGAATTCCTGCGCATCGCCATGGGGTGATTCGACATGGGATGATTCGACGCGCACCACGCCACTTGCTATCGTGCGCAGCACCCTCCGGCATCCCCTATCGCCACTCCCAGTCCACGCGCTGACCGCCCGCCACGATGCTGCCCAGCCCGACCCAATTGCTGCGCAACCGGCTCCAGGAACTGCACAAACTGATCGGCGGCGAACACTGGTTCCCGCACGTGCCGCTGGCCATCCTGCTCGGACTCGGTGGACTCTGGTTGCTGCAGACCGATCTGGGCCGGCACTGGCAGGACATCGTCACGCAGTTGCTGGGCGGTGGGCAGGGACTGCATCCGGCACTGCTGCCGCCGCTGCTGATCGGCGTCGGCATGCTGGTCATGGCGCTGGGGCTGCTGTTCCGCTCTCGGCTCGCGTGGGCGATGGCGCTGCTGCTGGCGGCGGCAGCCGCCGCCAGCATGTTTTTCGGCCGTCATCCGCACGCCCACCTGCTGCTCGGTTATTTCATCCTGATGCTCGCGCTGCTGGGGTTCGCGTGGCGCCAGTTCGACCGGTCCAGCGTCACCGCGAGCACCCTGTTCGCACTGACCTCGGTCGTGATGTTGCTGATCTACGCGACCTTCGGCACGTTCTACCTCGGCGCGGATTTCAAGCCGCCCATCACCGACCTCGTCACCGCGCTGTACTACGCGATGGTTACCATGAGCACGGTCGGCTATGGTGACGTCACCCCGCAAACCACCGAGGCGAAACTGTTTGCAGTATCGATCATCGTGCTCGGCGTCGCGGTGTTCGCAACGTCGCTGACTGCGGTGATCGCGCCGCTGGTGACCCGCGGCTTCCAACGCATCGTCGACAGGAAGGGACCGCGCATGCTTCGCGAAAATCATTTCGTCGTGATCGGCAACACCCCGCTGGCGCTCAACACGTGGCGCGAGCTGGCGCGCCGCGGTCATCCGGTGACCCGCTTGCTGCGACAGGAGCCCGAAAGCAAGCTCTCCGGGGACGTGGACGCCGTCATTGGCGAGCCCAGCGACGCCGACGTGCTGCGCAAGGCTGGCGCCGACAAGGCGCAGGCGGTATTGGCGATGCTGGACGACGATTCCGAAAATGCGTTCGTGGTGCTGGCGGTCAGGGAACTGGGCGGCAGTGCGCGTATCGTCGCCGCCGTCAACGACGCCCACCACCTGGCCAGGGTGAAGCTGGTGCAACCGGACGTGGTGATCGCGCCTCAGATCCTGGGGGGCGAGCTCGCGGCGATGCTGTTGAGCGGCGAGCCGGTGACCGCCGATTTCGTCATGCAACGCGTATTCCAGGCGCGGACGGACTCGACCGCGCAGGCCCGTAATCCCACCTGACGCACGCACCCGATCAACGACGGAGGCAAGCACCCGACGATGGAACACTGGCTGTACCACACCGAATGGCTCGGCAATTCCATGCTCGCCTGGGCGATTGCTGCCGGCGGCGCCCTGCTCGGCTACATCGTCGCGCAAGGCGTGGCCGCGTTGCTGGGCGCGCGCCTTGCCAAGCTCGCCCGCCGCACGCGACGACCCGGCGTCACCATCACCGCCGCGGTCGTCAAGGCCACCCGGGGCTGGCTGTTGCTGTTGATTGCCATTGCCGTGGCGCTCGCATTCCTGCACCTCGGCGAGACCGCGCCGGGGGCCAAGGGTCCCCGCGACTACCTGCGGCTCGTGACGTGGGCGCTGGTCGGCACCCAGGTCGCCTTCTGGGTCAGCGCGCTGCTGGTGTCGGGGTTGCGCTACCCGGCGGAACACGACAAGACACACCACCCCAACCCGGTGATGCTCGGGGTGCTCACCTGGGCCGTGCAGTTCGTGGTGTGGATCACGCTGGTGCTGGCGCTGCTGGCCGGCGGGGGCGTCAACATCACCGCGTTCGTCGCCAGTCTCGGCGTCGGCGGCGTGGCGGTCGCGCTGGCGTTGCAGAACGTGCTCGGCGACCTGTTCGCATCGATCAGCATCGGGCTGGACAAGCCGTTCGAGGTCGGTGAGTACATCGCTTTTGGAACCGATTCCGGCACCGTCACCAAGGTCGGCGTCAAGTCCACCCGGATCCGCTCCTTGTCGGGCGAGGAACTCGCGGTCGCGAACTCGGTGCTGCTGAAGGATCTGATCCACAACTACGCGCGGATGCAGGAACGCCGCGTGGTGTTCAGCTTCCGGGTGCCGTACGGCACCCCGGGCAAGGACCTCGAGGAGATCACGGAGCGTACCCGCGACATCATCTCGTCCCAGGACAAGACGCGCCTCGATCGCGGCCACTTCCGAGCGTTCGGCGATTGGGGCTTCGAGTTCGAGTTCGTGTATTACGTGCTCGATCCGGATTACACCCTGTATTGCGACATCCAGCAGCGCATCAACCTCGAAATCATGGCCCTGCTGGAGCAACGAGACGTCGAGTTCGCGATTCCCGCCCGCATGCTGCGGGCCCCCGGTTCGAACGACGCCGTCCTGCCACCGGATCCCGCCACCGCCGAATGATTCCGGGGTCAACACGTCCCGCTGCCGGTGCGGGGCGTGATCGTGACCGTTTCTACACACGGTGTGTCGATAATCGTCCGGAACCGCCCGCTGCGTTGGCTGAACGTCCTGCGATCGGCGCAGATGCGGATGGAGTCCGGCATGAACAGAACCGCAAACATTTCGGCACTGGGATACGGCGCATTTGCGCTGACCCTGTGGCTTGCGAGCATGGCTCCTGCCGACTGGTTCAGCCCGGACGAGAACACCGTCCTGCTCCAGCCATTGATGATCGTGCTCGGCGGTTGCGTCCTGGCGATCGCCGGAATCCTGAAAAGCCTGCGCGCGAACACCCTCGACACGGTGCTGTTCCTGGGCTTCGCCGCGTACTGGTGGGTGGCCGGGCTGGCACAGCGCAGCCTGTCTGCGGGATTTGTCGAACCTTCGCAGGGCTGGCTGGGCTGGTATTACGCGGTTTGGGCATTCCTGGCGTTCTGCATCTGGATCGCAGCCTGCAAGAATGGCGTGGCCCGCATGTTGTTCACGGCCGGCCTGTGCCTTTCGCTGCTTGCGTATGCGCTGGGCGCGTGGATCCATCTCGACGCATTGACCGTGCTGGGCGGCTACCTCGGCCTGGTCACCGCGGTGGTCGGCATCTACATCGCGGCGGCCGAGATGCTGAACGAGTTGTGCGGCCACATCGTGCTGCCGCTCGGTGAAACCACCCGCAACCGCGGTCCGCAGTCACCCTGAGCGCATCGTGCCGCGCTGGTGCGTTGCCGCATGCCGTGGTAGTTTTGCCGCATGGCATCACCGCGCGTCATCAAGAAGTACCCGAACCGCCGTCTCTACGACACGCGGGTTTCCAGCTACATCACGCTGGAAGAGGTGCGCCAGCTCGTGCTGTCCGGCGAGAACTTCGAAGTCCGTGACGCCAAGACCAACCAGGACCTGACCCGTGCGGTGCTGCTGCAGATCATCGCCGAGCACGAGCAGCACGGGCAGCCGATCTTCTCGACCACCCTGCTCTCCCAGATCATCCGCTTCTATGGCGATGCCATGCAGGGCTTCGTGGGCGGCTATCTCGAGAACAGCCTCAAGGTGTTCCTGGAGCAGCAGCACAAGTTCCGCGACCAGTTGAACAACCTCATCGGCCAGACGCCGTGGTCGATGCTGAACGAGGTCACCGAACGCAATCTCGAACTGTGGAAGTCGATGCAACCCGGCGCGGCGCCCGACGCCAAGCCCGAGCCACCGGCCGATCCGGGTGAAGCCAAACCCCGCAGAAAACGCCGTTGACACCCCGTCCCGGGGTTCGTACCATCCCAATGATTGCTGCGGCGCAACACATGCCGCTGCGCATCAATCAAAGAGAGATTCCCATGACAAAGCGTGTAGCCGTCGTGACCGGCGGCATCGGGGGGCTGGGCACGGCCATTTGCAAGCGACTTGCGCACGACGGGCGGCAGGTCATCGCCGCAGACCTCGGCAGCCGCCAGGATCGTCTCGCCGCGTTTCGCGAGGAAACCAAAGAGTACGACGGCAGCATTGTGTTCGCGCCCGTCGACGTGGCCAGCTACGACGCTTGCGCCAACCTGGTCACCCACGTCGCCGATACCTGGGGCAGCGTCGACATCGTGGTCAACGCCGCCGGGATCACCCGCGACACTTCGCTGAAGAAGATGAGTCCGGCTCAGTGGTCGGAACTGATGAACGTCGACCTCGACAGCGTGTTCAACATGTGTCGCAACGTGGTGGAAGGCATGTCCGGGCGCGGCTTCGGCCGCATCGTCAACATCAGTTCGGTCAACGGCCAGACCGGTCAGTTCGGCCAGACCAACTACTCCGCCGCGAAGGCCGGCATGCACGGCTTCACGATGGCCTTGGCGCGCGAAGTCGCGAAGAAAGGCGTCACCGTCAACAGCGTGTCGCCCGGTTACTGCGCCACCGAAATGGTGATGAAGGTCCCGGAGGAGATCCGGGCCCAGATCGTCGCGCAGATTCCGGTCGGGCGCCTTGGCGAACCGTCGGAAATCGCGCGTACCGTCGCCTTCCTCACCGCCGACGACGCCGGCTTCATCACCGGCGCCAACATCCCGGTCAACGGCGGGTATTTCATGTCGTTCTGACATCGCGCCGGGGAAGCGCTGGCGCGCATGACTTCCTGCCCTATCCGCACTCGCTGCCGGGTGTAGGCTGTTGTTTCAAGGCCCGAGGGAGGACGTCGTCATGCGTTGGCTTGCCATTGTCCTGCTCTTTGTTTCCTTCCCGCTGCTCGCCGCGGTTCCCGCACCGGAACGCACGATTACCGATCCCGCCTCGATCCAGTCGGCGAGCAATCCAGCCGCGCATCCGGTGCCGATCCACGATCTGTTTTTCACGCACGGCGTGGCAGGCTCGGCATGGTCGCCGGACGCCCGTGACATCGTGATCTCCACCAACACCACCGGGCGCTACAACCTGTGGAAGATCCCCGCCGCGGGCGGCTCGCCCGTCCAGTTGACGCACTCCAATGACCGCCAGTACGGCGCCGTCTGGTCACCGGATGGCAAGTGGGTCGTGTACGAATCCGACCAGGGTGGCAACGAGCAGTACAAGCTGTATGCCGTACCCGGGGACGGCGGCAAACCGATCGACCTGACGCCGAGGCCCGACATTTCCAACACGGGGGCGCTGTTTTCGCCGGACGGCAAAACGATGGCTTTCAATCTCAAGCCGAAGGTGTCGCCCGTCACCAATGTCGCCCTGCTCGACTGGAAGACGCACGCGATCCGCCAACTGACGCACGAGGCGAGCAAGGATCATCTGTGGCAGGTGGTGGCGTGGAGCCGCGACGGCCGCAGCGTATACGCCGGCCGGATCAATGCCGGTTTCACCGACGCCAGCGTGTGGCGCATCGACGTGGCCAGCGGCAAGACGACCGAACTGACACCGCACCAGGGACAGGTGCTGGTCATGGCGAGCGCGGTATCGCCCGACGGCCGCTGGCTGGCCGTCGCCTCGAACGCCGAAGGTGGCACCAATCGCGCCGCGCTATACGACATCGCGAAGCACAGCTACCGCTGGCTCACGCAAAGCCCGTGGGAATCCAGCGCCGGCAATTTTTCGCCCGACGGCGAACAGGTGCTTTACACCATCAACGCCGATGGACGCAGCAATGTCTACCTTCATGACATTGCCAGTGGTAAATCCCGCAAACTTGCACTACCGGATGGGCTGAACGTGCCTTCGGGCAATCCCGACACGTTCTCGGGTGACGGTTCCCGGCTGCTGGTGTCGCACCAAAGTTCGAGCGAACCAGCCGACTACTGGATCTATCCGGTTGCCGAAGGATCACCCCGCCAACTCACCCATTCCGCACTGGCGAGCATCAAACCGGCCGCGTTGCCGCACTCGCAACTGGTGCATTACAAGAGTTTCGACGGCACCGTGATCAGCGCGTTCCTGTGGATGCCGGCCAACCTGAAGCGGGATGGTTCCGCGCCCGGCGTGGTGCTGCCGCACGGCGGGCCGACCGGCCAAACCACGGATTACTTCAACCGCACGGCGCTGGCGCTGGCTTCGCGCGGTTACGCGGTCATCGCGCCCAATGTGCGCGGTTCGACCGGTTACGGCATGGCCTTCCAGAAGGCCAATATCAAGGATCTCGGCGGTGGCGATCTCAAGGACGAGGTGTACGCCGCGAAGTTCCTGACAGCAACGGGTTACGTTGACCCGAAGAAGATCGGCATCACCGGCGGTTCCTACGGCGGCTATATGACACTGATGGCGATTGGCAAGACACCCGACGTGTGGGCTGCAGCGGTGGAGGAATACGGCATCATCAACTGGTTCACCATGCTGAAGCACGAGGATCCGTTCCTGCGCCAATACGAAATGTCGCTGCTGGGCGACCCGGTGAAAGACCGCAAGATTTACGAAGCCGCTTCGCCGATCACCTACATCAAGGATGCGAAGGCACCGCTGCTGGTCCTCCAGGGCGACAACGACATCCGCGTGCCGAAAGAGGAAGCCGAGCAGGTTGTTTCGATCCTGAAAGACGCTAGCCGCACGGTCGAAGCGCACTTCTACCCCAACGAAGGCCACGGCTTCACCAAGCGCGAAAACCAGATCGATGCGCTGCAACGCACGGTGGCATGGTTCGATCGTTACCTCAAGGCAACGCCGGAAACAAAGACGGCATCACACTGAAGGTTGCGGTTACGAATCGCCGATCTCCACGCGCTCGCGCAAGGCATCCAGCGGCAGATCGGCCGCACTCAGGGCGTAACCACGAACTCAGCCTTCTGATCCGCCAGTGAACTGCCGCCGACCCACACGGTGTAGTGCGTGGGCTCGACTACATGCTTGCTGCGCACGTTCCAGAACGACAGTTCCTCGAAGCCCAGCTTGAACGTCACCTGGCGTGATTCGCCCGGTTCCAGGGTGATGCGCTGGAATCCCTTGAGGCTGCGTATCGGCTGTTCGACGCTGGCGCCGAGGTTGCGCACGTAAAGTTGCACAACTTCGGTGGCGGTGCGCGATCCGGTGTTCTTCACGGTCGCGGTCACGGTGACCAGGCTCTTCGCGCCCGGCTGGTTGGCGGCACCCAGCGGCAGCGAAGCGCGCGAAACGTGCACATCGGAATAGGCGAAGGTGGTGTAGCTCAACCCCCAGCCGAACGGGAACAGCGCCGAGTTGCGCACGTCGATGTAGCGCGAGACGTAGCGCGAACCGCCGGACGGTGGCGTGGACAGATCGGTATCGCCGGGCGGGCGGCCGGTGGGGAACTGGTTGTAATACAGCGGCTCCTGGCCGACCGCGCGCGGGAAGCTCATCGGCAGCTTGCCGCTTGGCGCGACGTCGCCGAACAGCACATTGGTGACGGCCGGGCCGGCCTGTACGCCTGGGAACCAGGTTTCCATGATCGCCGGCACGTGGCCGGCGGCCCAGTCGAGCACCAGCGGCCGGCCGGAGAACACCAGCAGCACCACCGGCTTGCCGATGGCGACGATGCGTTCGAGCAGTTGCTGCTGGTTGCCCGGGAGGTCCAGGTGCGCGCGCGAACCGCCTTCGCCGCTCATCGCGGACGACTCGCCCAGCGCCATGACCACCACGTCGGCCTGTTCGGCGGCCTTTAGCGCGGCGGCGAAACCGGCACTGGAGTGGCCCTCGATATCGGTGCCCTTTGCATACAGCAGGCGGCCGCCGTTGCGTTGCATGCGCGCTTCCAGCGCCTCGCGAAGGGTCACCACGTCCGAGTCGACGGAAGCGCCGCCCCAGGCGCCGATCATCTGGCCGGCGTTGTCGGCCAGCGGACCGATCAGGGCGAGGGTTTTCGTCTGCGCCGACAGCGGCAGCACCGGAGTGCCGCCGGCAACCGGGTGATTACGCAGCAGCACGAACGATTGCTCCGCTGCGCGGCGCGCCAGCGGCAGGTGCGCGGGGACGGCGTGGGTCACCTCGGTGCCGCGCGCATAGGGGTGCTCGAACAGGCCCAGCGCAAACTTCACCCGCAGCACGCGGCGCACGGCCTCGTCGATGGTCGCCATCGATATCCTGTGTTCGGCCAGAAGCTTCGGCAGTTGGGTGTCGTAGAAGTGGGACATCATGTCGACGTCGGTCCCGGCCTCGATGGCTTTCTTCGTTGCTGTCGCCGGGTCGAGCGCGATGCCGTGGTGGATCAGTTCCTTCACCGAGGTGTAGTCGCTGACCACGAACCCGTTGAAGCCCCATTCCTTGCGCAGGATCTCGGTCAGCAGATACGGGTTGGCGGTGGCCGGCACCCCGTTGAGCGCATTGAAGGCACTCATCACCGTGGCCGTGCCGGCCCCGACCGCGGCCTTGTACGGCGGCAGGTAGACCTGGCGCAGGCGGATGTCGGACATGTCGGTGGTGTTGTACTCGCGTCCGGCCTCGGCGGCGCCATAGGCGGCGAAGTGCTTGACCGAGGCGGCGACGTGATCGGTGCGCGACAGGTCATTGCCCTGGTAGCCGCGGATATAGGCGCGCGCCATCGCGGCACCCAGGTACGGATCCTCGCCTGCGCCTTCGACCGTACGGCCCCAGCGCGCGTCGCGGGAGATGTCCACCATCGGCGAATAGAACCAGCGCACCCCCGCGGTGGTGGCTTCCTCCGCGGCCATGCGCGACAGATCGGTCACCAGTTGCGGGTTCCACGAGGCGGCCAGGCCCAGCGGCACCGGATAGATGGTGCGGAAGCCATGGATGACGTCGGCACCGAACAGGATCGGAATGTGCAGCCGGCTCTTTTCCACCGCGGCGCGCTGGAAGGCCGCCGTGCGCTTGGCGCCGATGATGTTGAGCATCGATCCCAGCCGACCCGTCGCCGCCAGTTGCATGGCATCGACATGCTGCGCTTCCGGGTTACCCGCCATGGCCGGATTCCCGGCGGCACCCGCGGACGGCGCGGCATCGTTGTACTGCACCAACTGGCCGAGCTTTTCCTGCAAGGTCATTTTCTTCAGCAGGGCATCGACCTTGCGCTCGATTTGCGGCGACGCCAGTTGTGCGTTGGAGGCCGCGGCACGCGTGGCGGAGGTTGCATCGGCGGCGACGGCGGCCGAAGCAACCAGCAGGCAACACAGGGTGGCCGCGAGGATCGGCATCAGGCGGGATGTGGCGACTCTGGACAGGGGGAACATCGTTTCTCCGGATGGATCTTTTGGACGAGTCATTATTCCAGACGGCCATGGGCAAGCGCAGGATGATTGGGTCTTCCCTGCTGTGGGGTACACAAGGGCCATGGATCCCGCGTTCCGCATGCGCCGCGGCCGCTCCGCAACCGCAAGCGTCCCGGCGAACCGCGATTACGCGATGTCGCTTTGATGCACCAGCGCGCCACGCACGACGCAGACTCCACGTCGCGCGCAGGTGCGCTCCTACAAAGCTTCCCAACGCTCGCGCAAAACGTCAAGACGAAGATCCGCATGCGCGCCGGGCGACGTGCGTGCGGCGAGGCTTTGCTCCGGAGTACGTCCCTGCCCCGCGCGGGCGACGGTTTGACCGACCGCGCGATATGCGTCGCGAAAGGGAACGCCCGCCGCGGCCTGTTCGATCGCCACGTCGGTCGCATACATCGACGGATCGATCGTCGCGCGCATGGCGGCCTCGTTCCACTGCATACGCGCCAGCAAATCCGGAACCAGTTCCAGCGCCAGCAGCCCGCGATGCACGCCGTGGAAGATGCCGCCCTTGCTGAATTGCAGGTCGCGCTGATAGCCGGACGGCAGCGACAGCAACTGTTCGACTTCGGTGCGCGCGGCGGCGACGCTGGCGTAGCTGGCGCGCAGCAGTTCGACCACGTCCGGATTGCGCTTGTTGGGCATGATCGATGAACCGGTCGTATATTCCGGTGGCAGCGCGACGAATCCAAACTCGCTTGTCGTGAACAAAGATAAATCCCATGCCAGCCTGCGCACATCCAGCAGCGCGCTGCCGATCGCTTCCAGCACCGCCATTTCGAACTTGCCGCGCGACAGTTGCGCATAGGTTGCGCTGACCTGCATCCGCGCAAAGCCGAGCGCCTTTGTGGTGTGTGCACGATCGAGTTTCAGGTTGACACCGTAGCCTGCCGCACTGCCGAGCGGGTTCGCGTCGATCCAGTCACGGGCCTGACGCGCACGCCACGCGTCGTCGATGAAAGCCTCGGCGAAACCCGCAAACCACATCGCGGTCGATGACACGACTGCGCCCTGCAAATGGGTGTAGCCCGGCATCGGCAGTGATTCGTTCGATGCGCGATCCAGGCAGACCCGCGCGATTGCCTTGCAGTGCGCTTCCAGTGCCGTGAGTTTTTCCTTCAACCACAGGCGCGTCGCCACCAGAACCTGGTCGTTGCGGCTACGCCCCGTGTGGACCTTGCGCCCGGCATCACCCAGGCGCTCGGTCAGGCGCGCCTCGATGGCGGAATGGCCATCCTCGAAGCGGTCGTCCAGCACGAATGCGCCGCTGCAGAAATCGTCGGCCAGCACCCCGAGTTCACGCTTCAACGCAGCCGCTTCGTCGCCGCCAAGCACGCCGATATTCGCCAGGCCTTCGACGTGCGCCTTGCTGGCCGTGATGTCGTGCAGGAAGAACTCGCGATCCAGCAACACGTCGTCACCGGCAAGGAAGCGCATGATCTTTGCGTCCACCTTGCTGTCCGCCTTCCGCCATAGCAGGTCAGTCATGGGGAACCCCCGCCAATTCGTCCACGCCGATCGCGCGGTTGATGTTCTGCATCGCCTGCGTGGCCGCACCTTTCAACAGATTGTCCAGCGCCGCCACGATCACGACGCGCCGGCCATCCGCGGAGAGCGTGAAGCCGCCGATTTCGGCGTGATGCTTCCCTGCGATCCGGCTGACCCACGGCGGATCGTCCACAACCTGCACCAATTTCTCGTCGTCGTAGGCATCGTGGAAGCGCGCCACCACCGAGTCCCGCCGCATGGGCCGCGAAAGATACAGATTGCACGTGACGGTCAACCCTCTGAAATACGGCGCCACATGCGGCATGAATTCCACCGGCACGCCGAGCTGGAAACCCGCTTCCTTCTCGTGCCCGTGACCCGTCAGCGCATAGGGCATCAGGTTGTCGCGGAGTTTCTCCGGATCGTTCCTGTCCGAAGGCGTGGTGCCGGCACCGGAGTAGCCCGACACGCCGAAGCACACCGATGGCGCAGCCAGCAGGTCCTTCAGCGGCGCGACGGAAAGCTCGATCGCGGTCGCGTAACAACCCGGATTGCTGATGCGACATTCGCCCTGCCACCGATCGCGCGTCAGCTCCGGCAGACCGTAATACCACGTTTTGTCGAAACGATGATCGGCGGACAAGTCGATGACGAGCGTTTCGGGCGCCTCGGCTTCGATCGCTTCGACGAATGGTTCCGATTTTCCGTTGGGCAGCGCCAGGATCACGACATCGGCACGTTTCGCCGCGACGGCCCGCGGGTCCAGGTTCTCGTAACGCAAGTCGCCACGATAGGCATCGCCATGGTCGGCGACGCGCTGGCCGTCGAGTTCGCGCGAGGATACGAACGCGAGTTGCGTCGTCGGGTGCCGCGCAATCAGGCGAATCAATTCTGCGCCGGTGTGGCCGCGCGCCCCGACGATTCCGATCGTTTTGATGTTGTCCGCAGTCATGTCACCAAGCCGCTCCGCTCACCCGCACGTCCGAATCCTCACCCCTGCCCTTTTCCCATGGGGAGATGGGCCCAAGCAAAGTCGCTTGCCGCTGCGCGCAATGTTCGACGCAACGTGCGATCTCGGCATAATCGCCATCCAGCCCGTACCAGAACACCCTGAAGCCATCCAGCTTGAAACATCCGTCGGATTGCTCGTGGTAGAAGGCGTTCACGGGATTGCCGTGGCGCGAACGCCAGAACAGGCGCGGATTCTCGGCGCGCATGACCTGCCATACCGCGCGGCCCAGGCCCTCGCCTTGCGCGTCGTCCAGCACCGCAAACTTGTCGAGGTACGGCAAGCCATCCTCCAGGGTCAGGATCATCGCCGCGCGGTAGTTCTCGCTCACATAGACGCGTTGCGGTTGCGTCCGCTCGAAATAATCCGCCACCAGCCGACGTGGTGCGAAGCTTGATTCAATCAGGCCACGCACCCGTTCGCGATCCACGCCATCCCACGATTCGAACCGCAGCACTTTCTCGCCGCGCCGGACCAGCGTTCCGGATCCCTTGTGGGTGAACAGTTCCCGCGCAAGCTCCGCCGGGCGCGTGATCGATACCGACGACGTGGGCGGCAGGTCACGCAGCAGCTCCGCGATCTGCTCCAGCTTCAGCCGCATGCCGCCGGTGACCCACGGCTCCGCCATCAGGCGTTCGTAGTCGGTGGACAGGCTGATCGAATCGATCACCTTGCCGCTGTCGTCCAGCAGTCCACCGGTACCGGTCAGGAACACGACCTTGTACGGTTGCAGCACGCGCACCAGTTCGCTGGCCGCGGCGTCGGCATTGATGTTGAGAATCTGCCCCTCCTCGGTTTCACCGAGACTGGCGAGGACCGGGATCGAGCCCATGCGCAAGCTGGCATCGATGGGCGCAAGTTCGACGCGCTCGACCTTGCCGACCAGCCCGCAGCCCTCGCGATCGAGATAACCGGCCGCGAACACCCCCGACACCACCGAGGTTGCGCGTGTGTCCATCGCGTGCAGCGCATCGACCAGCGCAAGATTCTGCCGATGGAATACCCTGCGCACGATGCCGAGCGCCTGCGGAGGCGTCACCCGCAGTCCGTTGAC
The DNA here is from genome assembly GCA_035717365.1 of Rhodanobacteraceae bacterium. Lineage (GTDB taxonomy): Bacteria > Pseudomonadota > Gammaproteobacteria > Xanthomonadales > Rhodanobacteraceae > 66-474. The sequence continues at coordinate 6,256 of DASTIS010000228.1, read as the reverse complement.
CGTACGCTTCTCGATGCCGGCCCTGGCGAGTTCATTGTCGAGTTGCGGGCCCGCGCCATGCAGGACAATGGGCGTCAAGCCAACACGCTGCAGGAACGTCAGCGACGATGCGAGCTCCGTCAGATCGTCACGCAACACCGCGCCGCCGACCTTGACCACCGCGAAACGTTTGGCGTCCAGTTGCGCGAAGCGCTTCAGGTACTGCTGGATTTCCCTCGCGCTGCCCATGGCCGACAACAGCCGCACGATGGTCTGGCGCGTACTGGGCTGGGCGTTCACGGTTCACCTCCGCCGACGATGCGCCGGATGGCATCGGCGTAGTTGCCCAACTGTTCGAGCGCCACCCATTCGTTGGCGCTGTGCGCCTGCGCGATGTCTCCCGGCCCGTAAACGAACGTGGCGTACCCTGCGTTGGAAAAGAGCGCCGCCTCGGTCCAGAAATCGACCGCGCCGCCGACCGGGATGCCGAGTTGATCGGCAAGTGCGTGCGCGTAGTGCAACCGTGAAGCCGCGTGGATCGCATCCGCGGGGAGCGGCGGACCACGAAACGTTTCCTGGAATGCCACCGGCGCGGTTTCGACCAGCGTTCGGAAACGTTCCAGCAGATCGTCCATGTCCATGGACGGCAGCGGCCGCAACCCGAAGCGCAGCTCCGCCTCGGGCGCGATCATGTTGACCTTGATGCCGCCCTCGATGCGGCCGAGATTGAAGCGCATGCCACTCAGCCCGCCGAACTCCTGCGCCGCCTGCGCCTCGGCGAAATCCAGGGCCGCGCTCGCCCAGCGCGCGGCCTGGTGCAAGGCGCTGTCGGACGGTGCCTGCGCGATCGACGCGTGCCCCGCACGACCCTCGAAGCGCATGCGTACCGACTGGATGCCGCGGTGCGCGAGAACCGCCTCGCAACGCGTGGGTTCGGCGACGATGACGGCTTTGAAAGCCGGGACCGGGGAGCCGGGACCGGGGACCCAGTTGCGCGCGAGGTCGAGGAACGCTCGAACGCACCGTGGATCGGTGCCTTCCTCGTCGGTGGTGAACAGCATCGCCATGTCGCCCTTCGATGCGTTGGCCGCCGCCAGCAACGCCGCCGCCGCGCCCTTGATGTCGCAGGCTCCAAGTCCGATTGCGCGATCGGCGGTCACGCGCAATTCAAACGGGTCGGCGCTCCACCGCGGCGAATCCGGCACGGTATCGAGGTGCACGTTGAACAGCAACTTCGGCTCGCCACGAACCGCGAACAGACTGACCGCGCCGGCGCCGTGATCGCTCACCTGCACGTCGAAGCCGGGGAGTTGCGCACGCAGGTAATCGAAAATGCCACCCGAATCGATGGCGCGCGGCGGGTTACGGGTGTCGAACGCAACCAGCGCACGCAGGTGCGCAAGCGTCGCGTCGAGCAGCGCCGAGTCCCGAGTCATTTGCGATTGACCTCGGCCCAGAGGTTCGAGCTCATGCCGTACAGCTTGATGAAACCCTCGGCTTCGGCTACGCCCCAGTCGGCTGCCTGCGCGTAAGTTGCGCCCTTGGCATTGAGGATGCGATTTGACGCTACGGCCACCGCGTCCACCTTGCCGCCGTTCGTTTCCAGCGTAACCTCACCTTCGACGCAGCGCTGGCTCGATGCGAGGAATGCTTCCAGATCCGTCTTCAGCGGATCGTGGAAGAACCCCTCGTAGACCAGTTCCACCCATTTGCGTGCGACCTCCGGCTTGAATCGGTTTTGCTGCTTGCTCAGTACCGCCTCTTCCAGCGCGCGGTGCGCCGTCAACAACGCGACGAGACCCGGCGCCTCGTAAACGATGCGTCCTTTCAAACCGATGGTGGTGTCGCCGGTATAGATCCCGCGGCCAACGCCATATTGCGCGAACACGTGATTCAGCTTGGCCAGCAGCATGTGCCCCGCAATGCGCTCACCATCGAGCGTCTTTGCCACGCCATTGATGAAGCCCAGCTTCACCTGCAACGGCCCGGACGGCCACTCGTCACGCGGCTTGCACCAGCCGCGCGCTTCCCCGTCCGGCGCATCCCAACGGTCGATCTCGCCCCCCGACAAGGTCACGCCCAACAGGTTCTCGTTGATCGTGTAGGCCTGTTGTTTGCCACGGACGTCGAAGCCGCGCTGCTTCAGGTAGGCCTGTTCGTACTCGCGCACCGCGACATGTTCCTTCTGGATCTCGCGGATCGGTGCGACGATCTCGCAGTCGCCCAGCGCCTTGACCGTGAGATCGAAGCGCACCTGATCGTTGCCCATGCCGGTGCAACCGTGCGCAATCGCGTGCGTGCCGAGTTCCGCCGCGCGCCTGATCGCCGCCTCGACGATCAGGTAGCGGTCGGAAACCAGCAACGGGTATTGGCCCTGGTAACCCTCGCCCGCCCACACCAATGGCTTGACGAAGTCTTCCCACAGCGCGGGGCCGCCATCGACGGTGACGTGCGAAGCGACGCCCAGTTCCTTCGCGCGCTCCTCGATGTAGGTACGTTCGGGCGCGCCCACGCCGCCGGTATCGGCGAACACGGTGTGCACGTTCCAGCCGCGTTCCTTCAGGTACGGCACGCAGAAGCTGGTGTCCAATCCTCCGGAGAAGGCGAGCACAATGTTTTCCTCCTCGGGACCCGGTACCCGGGACCCGGGACCCGAGGAAGCGGCTTTTGATGACATGACGTGTTCCTTGAAAGAAGAACGAGAAAGCGGCAGCACAACGAGCCCCGGATTCACGCGGGTCCCGGGTCCCGGATCCGGGGTCCCGGCTTCTCGACCACGACCCTTGGCTCGCAGCGCACCGGAAAATTGACGGAACTCGCAACGAAGCAGCCATGGTGCGCGTCTTCGTGCGCTGCCTGGGCCTTCGCCGCGTCGCTTCCGGCCGTAATGGTGACCACGGGCCGCAACACCACGTCGGTGAAATGCCCGCCCTTGCCTTCGGTCACCATCGTGCCTTCCGCCGCATCCATGTACGCCGTCACCACGACGCCCGCGAGCGTGGCCACGTGCAGATACGCCAGCATGTGGCAGGTGGACAGCGCGGCCACCAGCATCTCTTCGGGATTGTGCCTTGCCGCATCCCCGCGGAATGCTGGATCCGACGAGCCCACGATGTCCGGCTTGCCTTCGATGCGGATGACGTGCCCGCGCCCGTAATTGCGATAGCCGTCCGTGCCGCTGCCGCGGTTCCCGGTCCATTCCACGCCAACGCGGTAGCGATGATGATGACCTGTCATGCCGATGTCTCCCGTTGTGGTCGTGATACGAGTGTCGCCATCACCGCCTTCTGCACGGGCAGGCGGTTCTCGGCTTCGTCGATCGCGATGCAGTACGGCGCGTCCATCACCGCGTCGGTGACCTTGACGTTGCGGCGCAACGGCAGGCAGTGGCTGAATACCGCGTGGTGGGTCAGCGCCATCTTGGCTTCATCAACGATGAAGTGCCTGTGCGCGTCGCGGATCGGCTTTTCCTTGTCCCAGTTGCCGAAATACGGCAACGCTCCCCAGCTCTTGGCATACACCACCTCGGCGTCGCGATAGGCGTCCTCGATATCGTGCGTCACGCGCAGGGAACCCCCATTCTCCCGCGCGTTCGCCTCGCTGAATGCCACGTAGCGCTCGTCGAGGACGTAGTCGGGTGTCGGGCACAGCAGGGTCACGTCCATGCCCATCTTCGTCGCGATCAGCAGCGCCGAATTCGCAACCGCGGTGTTGAGTGGCTTCGGATGCCAGGTCCAGGTCAGCACGTATTTCCGGCCGCGCAATTCGCCAAGGTGCTCACGCAACGCCAGCGCGTGCGCGAGCTCCTGGCACGGGTGGGTGATGGTTTCCATGTTGATCACGGGTACGTCGGCGTACTTCGCGAAAGCCCGGATCACGCGATCCTCGCGATCCACCGACCAGTCCCTGAACTTCGGGAACGCGCGGACCGCGATTAAATCCACGTAGCGCGACAACACGCGGGCGACCTCGGCGACGTGTTCCTCCGCCTCGCCGTCCATCACGGCGCCCACGTCGAATTCGATCGGCCACGCGTCCTTGCCGGGCGAAAGCACGATCGCATGGCCGCCCAGCTGGAAGACGCCCAATTCGAAACTGGTACGCGTGCGCATCGACGGATTGAAGAACAGCAGCGCGATCGACTTGCAGGCGAGCTGCGTGCCCATCGGCGAGCGCTTGAATGCGGAGGCCTGGTCGAGCAACGCGTCGATCTCGACACGGGTCCAATCCTGGGTGGTGATGAAATGGCGAAGCGACATGTGGTCTTCCGGTTCCCGGTTTCTGGTTGTGGACCCCTGCCCATCCACGGCGGGGATGACGATGGCGGGTTGTCATGGCTCGAGACACAAAAAACCCGGCACGCTGGCCGGGTTTTCGTCGATCTGTGGAACACGAACGCGTGCGACGCCTACCCGGCCGATTGTCTGGGCTGCGGTCGACGCGCGCGCGAGGTCATCCCGGCGGCCGCGCGGGCGCTGGTGAGGATGACGGGCTGGGCGGAAGCGCTGGTGGTCATGTCGCGTGCACTCAAGGTGCGCGAATCCTTGCACACCCCGCGCCCGGATGCAATGGGACGCCCTCGTCGAGCAGCTTCGTTAGTCAGCCGGCGCGACGCTCACCCGGACCCGCAGACGCTCGCCGGGGTCATACGGGACCCGCGACATGTACACCTCGCCGCGGTAGCGATACTCGACGTCGTAGGCCACGATCTGCTGTTGGGGCGTGTAGTTGTCGACCGGGTGACAGACTGTTTGCTGGGTGGTGTAGTTTCGGTCGTGCGCCGCGGAAACGCGATTGCCGATCGCGCCGCCGGCCACGGCGCCAGCCACGGTGGCCGCCTTGCGTCCATCGCCCTTGCCGACGGTATTGCCGAGTACGCCGCCGACGATAGCACCCAGCACCGTTCCCCCGGTATGGTTGTCGTCGCGCCGGGTCACCGTCTGGGGATAGCACTGTTGCTGCGGGGGTGCCGCCACCGCGGCATACACCGGGTCCACCCGCAATACCTCCGCCCAGCCATACCGGATATTGGCAGCCTGCGCCGATGGAGCCGGCGGCGGGGGCGGATAATCCTGCGCATTTGCGGCGGCTGCAAAGGCCAGCAAAAGCGGCACAATCGACATCTTGGACATGGCGCATCTTCCCCCGAAGTCTTGCAGGCCCACGGGCCGTCTGGAAACTGGCCCCCATTGGACCATCCCCATGCTGAATCAATGCTCAAGCAGTGAACGCAACCTGATAAAATTGCTTGATTATTTGCCAATTATGGACGTTGCCATCCCGCAATGACCCTGCGCCTCCACAACTCGCTGACCCGCCGCATCGAACCCTTCGAACCCGCCGATCCGGCGCGGGTGACGATGTATCTGTGCGGCCCCACCATGTACAGCTACGTGCACATCGGCAACGCACGGGGGCCGGTGGTGTTCGACGTGCTGGCGGGCCTGTTGCGCCGGAAATACCCGCGCCTGGTGTACGCACGCAACATTACCGACGTCGACGACAAGATCAACGCCGCCGCGAGCGAGGCGGGCCTTCCGATCGCGGCGATCACCGGGAAGTACGCCGCGGTCTACCGCGAGGACATGGCGAAGCTCGGCGTCGCAGCACCGGACCTCGAACCGCTGGCTACGGAACACATCGGCCCCATCGTTGCGATGTGCGAAGCGCTGATCGCGACCGGCCACGCCTACGTGGCCGACGGGCACGTGCTTTTCGACGTGGGCTCCTACCCCGACTACGGTGCACTGTCCGGCCGCGACACCGACGAGTTGATCGCCGGCGCCCGCGTTGACGTCGCACCCTACAAGCGCAACCCCTCCGATTTCGTGCTGTGGAAACCGTCCACGCCGGATTTGCCCGGATGGGACAGTCCGTGGGGGCGCGGCCGGCCGGGTTGGCACATCGAATGCTCGGCCATGGCGGCCGCCCATCTTGGCGAAACCATCGACATTCATGCCGGTGGCGTCGACCTGGTCTTCCCCCACCACGAAAACGAGATCGCGCAGTCGACCTGCGCGCATGGTGGCAAGACCTTTGCGCGTTACTGGCTGCACAACGGCATGCTGACCTTCGGCGGCGCCAAGATGAGCAAGTCGCTCGGCAACGTCAGGCAATTGCACGCCATGCTGCAACAGCATCCGCCCGAGGCAATCCGCTACGCATTGCTGAGCGCGCACTACCGGCAACCACTGGACTGGTCGGATGCGCTGATCGGGCAAAGCATCGCGACGCTGGACCGGCTGTATGGCGTACTGCGCGACCTTTCCGATGTCGA
>DASTIS010000227.1:0-4002 GCA_035717365.1 Rhodanobacteraceae bacterium | reverse complement strand
CCTGGTCGAACCGCCGGACGAGAGCGACTATGCGAGGGTGGCGGTCGAGCTGGACCTGCGCCGCAACACGCTGGCCGTGGCGGTGCACCGCCTGCGCCACCGGTTGCGCGAGCTGGTCCGGGAAGAACTCTCGCAAACGATAGCCGGACGTGGCGACATGCAGCAGGAATTGCGCGCGCTGCGCGGTTCGATGGACCACTGCCTCGGCCCCGCGCCGTAATCGCCAAGCGGGATTGCCGAAAGGATTTCAATGCGCATTGCCGGTCGACCAGAATGAACCCGTCCGCCGAGGACACCGGCGAGTTCACCCGGACGCGCTGGTCGATGGTGTGCCGGCTGCAGGATGGGCCTGCGTCCGATGCACGCGACGCGCTGGCCGAGTTGGCGGTGCGCTACTGGTACCCGGTTTACGCCTACGTGCGGCGCTGTGGACACTCGCGGGAAATCGCACAGGACATCACGCAAACCTTCCTGCAGCAGGTGGCGCGCGACCTGCGCGGTGAGCGTGCGCAGCCGTCGGGCAGGTTCCGCGGGTGGCTGCTGGTGAAACTCAACGAGTTCCTGGCGGGCGAATGGCGGGACCTGGCCGAAGGCGGCCATGTCCCCGGGGCGCCGGCCGTGGCGGAGCTGGAATCGCGTAGTCTCAGGGAACACGCGGCGGGCGAATCACCGGAACTGGCCTATCGGCGCAGCTTCGCGCTGGAGGTGCTGATGCGCGGGTTGACGCGGTTGCGCGCGGAAGCGACCCAGGCCGGGCACCTGGACATGTGCGAAGCGCTGGAACCATTCCTGGCCCGCGATCCGGTACGCGGACAATACGACGAACTGGGGCGCAAGTTCGGCATCCGTCCGCTGGTGCTGGTGATGGCGCTGAAACGGTTGCGCCAGCGCTTCCGGGAACTGGTGCAGCAGGAGCTGGCGGACACCGTCGCATCCGCGGATGAAATGGCGGACGAGCAGCAAGCGTTGCTCGCGGCGCTGGACCGGGGTCGCTGACGTGCCGATCCAGCCACGGCCACCGGACCCGGTTTCCGCCCCCGAACCATCCGGGCCGCTGGAGAACGCCCACGGGCTCGCGGCGCTCGCGTTCGGCAGCTTCAGTCGGTTGAGCATGGATGCCGGGAAACACCATCTCGCACTGTTGCCGACGGAGAACCTGGAACTGGATCTCACCGATCCGGAGCAACGCCGGTTCGGCGACTACGAGTTGCTGGAGCACATCGGTGAAGGCGGCATGGGCGTGGTCTATCGTGCGCGACAGGGATCGCTGGACCGGGACGTGGCGGTCAAGCTGCTGTCGGCCGGGCCGTGGGCTTCGCGCGAATTCATCCTGCGCTTCGAACGCGAGGCGCAGAACGCCGCGCGCATGCAGCACCCCAACATCGTCACCGTCTACGAAGTCGGGAATGTCGAGGGTCTGCATTTCTTCAGCATGCGGCTGGTGAGTGGAGAAAGCCTTTCGACCAAGCTGCGGCGTGGTGAACGCATGCCCGCGAAAGCCGCCGCCGCGCTGGTGCGAACCATTGCCGAAGCTGTCGATTACGCACACAACCTCGGCGTGCTGCATCTGGATCTGAAACCAGGCAACGTGCTGCTGGACGAAGCCGGCACGCCGTACGTCACCGATTTCGGACTGGCGCGGCGGCTGGAAAATGCACTCGCGATCGAGAACGATGAAATCTCCGGCACCCCGGCGTACATGGCGCCGGAACAGGCGCAAGTACGCGCGCACAAACTGACCAAGGCCACCGACATCTGGGGCTTGGGTGCGATCCTCTACGAGTTGCTGACCGGTGAGCCGCCGTTTCGCGGTGAGACCGCGCAGGACACCGTACAGCTGGTCCTGGAAGGCCGGGTCCGCGCGCCGCGGCGCCAGCATCCGGCGCTGTCGCCGGATCTGGAAGCGATCGTGCTGCGGTGCCTCAATCGCGATCCGGCCGGGCGTTATCCGTCGGCGCGGGCCCTGGCCGACGACCTGCAGCAATACATTGCGGGGCGTCCGGTCAACGCGCGACCGCTGAACGCCATGCAGCGGGCTGCACGGTGGGCGAAGCGCGAACCGAAGCTGGCCGCGACCATCGCTTGTGCCGTCGCGGCGCTGATGATCGGATTGATCGCGACCACCATGCAGTGGCGGCGTGCCGATACGAATGCGCATGCCGCGCAAGCGAACGCCATGAAGGCCAGTGCGCGCCTTTGGGGCTCGCGCGACGCCGCGGCGCTCCGTTACATGGAGTCAGCCGACGGCTGGAAGGCCGCGCCGCTGTTGTTGGCCAATCTCGCTGAAATGGAGGCGCAAGGGGCACACCAGCGCACCGAAAGTGTGCGCAAGCGACTCGGCATCATCGAGAACACCAATCCAGCGTTGATCGACGTGCTGCCGGTGCCTGCCGAAACCAACGTACTTGCGTTCAGCCCGGACGCACGTCGGTTGATAGCCACGCCCGGCAGCCTGGACTTGCGCCTGTTCGATCTTGCAAACGGCAAGCAGCTGTGGCGTACCGGGGTGGACGGCAATCCGCATGGAGTTCAATTCATCGAAACCAATCACATGGAATTCGACACCAAGGGCCGTTCGATCCTCGTGTCCCAGGAGCCTTTTCGCCCGTTGCCGTTTCCGCTGGGGATGTTCATGTATCGCGTGGATGCGTCCAGCGGCAACTGGTTGCCGATTCCGCCGATCACCGACTCCACACCCACCCCGCGGCTCGGCTACAGTCCGGATGGCGGCCATGCGATCACCTTGCAGTCGGCGCGCGAAGTGCAGTTGTGGCGCGACGACCCGTGGCGCGAAATTGCCTCGGGCTCCAAGTTCCACGGAATCGAGTACGCCTGCGGGGTGCTGTTCGCGCCGGACCTGCGCAGCTTCGCCTGCCGCGGACCGGGGCCTCAGAAGACTTGGCTGGTGTCGACGGCAACGCTTCGGCCTCTGTGGGAAATCGACCCGGAAGACTTCGGCAGCCAGATGGCTTGGGCGTTCAGTCCGGATTCGCGCTGGCTGGCGTTGGGCGATGCCGATGGCGTCGTGATCGTTGCGAATGCCGCCACCCACGAAATACGACGGCTCTCGCCGCGGCCGCTGACCGGTATCCATGAACTGACCTTCAGCAAGGATGGCGCGTGGCTGGCGGCCGCGACGGGCAAGAGCGGCATCTACCTCTGGAACTGGCCGGAAGGCCGGCTGGTGACATGGCCGTTCGGTGCCGACATGGAGCCCTCCCGCGTGCGACTGGATCGCGATCACTTGCGCGTGCTCGCCAGCGGTACGCATGGTTCGGCCGGGATCTGGCAGATCCCGGAAGCGGAATTCGGGATGGACCGCGGCGATGCCGTTCCGGTGGGCGACCGGATCGCCACGCTGTACTCCGCGGCGCCGGACGTGGCTGGACACGGGGATGCGATCGCCTGGCAGCCCGGCAAGGACCTGCTTGCGCACGTCGCTGCACAACGGGTGCAGGTGCAACGCCTGCCGCCTGCCGTCCTCAAGCGCGCCCACGCCGCCCCGATCAAGCCGTCAGTGCTTCGTTTCGACGGGCACCGGCTGGTGTCGATCGAAGGCCGGCACGTGCGCCTGATCGATGCGGTGAGCGAAACGCCGCTCGGCTTTTCCGTCGACTTGCCGCAGCCGCCGGGGTTCGCCGAACTGACAGCCGATGGCAAGACCCTGGTCACGACCGCGGGTCGAGTGTTGTACGCCTACGAGGCGGCGAACGGCACGTTGCGCTTCCCGCCGATCACACTCCCCAATTCGCCGCAGCACGTCGAGCTGAATCCGGACAGCACGAGCGTGGTGGCGAGCTGGCTCGACCACGACGCGCATGGCCGGGCGGAAGTCGCCGAAGCATGGGATCTCGGCGATGGCCGCCGCATCGCCGGTCCGGTCCGGTTGCCGGGCCCGCAGAACGAGTTGCTTTTCAACGCGGACGGCAGCCGGCTGCTGGCCTGGAACCTGGCCCACGCGAGCCTGCGTGACGGTCACACCCTGGCCGAAGTGCCCGGCCC
>DASTIS010000226.1:0-40955 GCA_035717365.1 Rhodanobacteraceae bacterium | reverse complement strand
GTACGGCGCGGCGACCGAAGGACTGACGCTGATGTTCGAGTCGTTCGCCTACGCGCGCGGCCTGCCGGCGGACTGCGATTTCGTGTTCGATGCGCGCTGCCTGCCCAACCCGCACTGGGACCCCCGCCTGCGTCCCTTTTCAGGGCGGGACCAGCCGGTCCGCGAGTTCCTCGACAACCAGGAACTGGTAGTACAATACGCGACCGATGTGCAGCGGTTCCTGGACGCCTGGCTGCCACGCTTCGAGAGTGAAGACAAGGGTTATCTGACCATCGCCATCGGCTGTACCGGTGGCCGCCACCGTTCGGTGTACCTTGCCGAACGCCTCGCCGAACACTACCGCGCCAGCCGGGATCAGGTCCTCACCTTTCACCGGGAACTGGAATAGCGCGCCGGCCCCGGTTGGATCGAATCTTGCACACCTCCGGTCACCCCATTTCGAGCCATGCCATGACCACGGCTACCGCACTTCGCCACGACGCGCCCGATCCGGCAGCGGGCATCCTGCTGCTGACCCACGAGGAGATCGGCCGCGCGCTGATCACCGCGGCGCAACACGTCCTGCCGCGCCTGCCCTGCCAGCTCGACGCGCTGGAAATCAGTTCCAGCGACGACCCGTCCACGGTGCAGGCGGCGGCGGCGCGCGCCGCGCGGGCCCTCGACCATGGTGGCGGCGTACTGGTGCTTTCGGACCTGTACGGGTCGACGCCCTGCAACATCGCCAACAAGCTTGCCGGTCTGGGCGTACGCGCACGCTGCGTGTCCGGCCTCAACCTGCCGATGCTGCTGCGCGTGCTCAACTACCCCGACAAGCCGCTCGACGAACTCGCCGAAGTCGCGGCCAGCGGCGGGCGCAGCGGGATCCGGATCGACAAGCTCTGAAGAGGCGAGACTCGGGGCTCGGGAGAAGCCCGATAACTTTGTCGTCATTCCGGCGAAAGCCGGAATCCATATTCATTCCCGTCAAGATCAAAATGGATTCCGGGTTCCGTTGCCGGTAAAGCCGGCAACAGCCCCGGAATGACGGCGGGAAGTTTACGCTCTTCGCGGGGCCGGTGTCCCGGGTCCCGAGTCCCGAGTCCCGGCTTTTGGTAACGTAGCGGGATGCCGCAATCCCGGAACGTATCCATGGTCGAGCAGGAAATCGTCGTCAGCAACAAGCTCGGACTGCACGCCCGCGCGTCGGCCAAGCTGGTCCAGCTGGCGCAGGAATTCAAGTCGGCCGTCTGGCTGATCGGCGGCGGCCGTGAGGTCAACGCCAAGAGCATCATGGGCGTGATGATGCTGGCGGCCGGTCTCGGCACCCCGCTGACCCTGCGCGCGGAGGGGCCCGACGAAGGTGCCGCACTCGAGGCCGTCGCTGCCCTGTTCGACCGCAAATTCGACGAGGGCGCATGAGGCGCGCGTTCTCCGGCAACGTCGCCGCGCCGGGCATGGCGCTGGGGCGCGTGCGCCTGGAGCAGCCAGCACGTTTCAGCATCGACAGCACGCCGCTGCCCGATGCCGAGGTCGACGGCGAGGTCGCGCGACTCGAACGCGCCTTCGCCGTCGCCCGCGAGGACATGGCCGAACTCAAGCGCAAGCTGCATGGCGCACTCGCGCGCGAGGTCGGCGAATTCATCGACGCCCACGCACAATTGCTGGACGACCCGGACCTGATCGAAGGCCTGCGCGCGATGATCCGCAAGGGCCACTATCGCGCCGCTGCCGCCCTGAAGGCACAACGCGACCGCCTGGTCTCGGTGTTCGACGCGATGGACGATCCCTACCTGCGCAGCCGCGGCGAAGACGTCGACCAGGTGATCGCGCGGGTGCAGAGCGCACTGGCCCGCCAGGCCAGCAGCGAGGAAAAGAAGATCGCGACGCGCGTCGGCGAGATTCTGGTCACGGGCAGCGTGGCGCCCGGCGAACTCGCGCACATGGCCGGCCACGGCATCCTCGCGGTGGTCGCGGGCTCCGGCAGCCCGTATTCGCACAGCGCGATCCTCGCGCGCAGCCTGCACCTGCCCATGCTGGTCAATGTCGAGGGGGTGCTCGACGACCTGCGCGACGGCGACCTCGCGCTGGTCGACGGCGTGCGGGGCGAAGTCATCGTGCACCCCACCGCACAGGACCTCGCCGGGTATCGCAACTGGCAGCGGGAGTCCCTGCGCGAAGGCCGGCGGCTTGCCCAGCTCGCGGGCGCGCGGACCCGCACCCGCGACGGGCACGAATTGCGCATTTTCGCCAATGCCGAACGCCCCGAGGACATCGAACTTGCGCGCAACCTCGGCGTCGCGGGGATTGGCCTGTATCGCACCGAATTCCTGTTCCTGATCAAGAACGGCTTGCCCGGCGAAGACGAACAGTTCGTGGTCTATCGCGACGCCGTGCTCGGCGCGGGCGGGCTGCCGGTCACCCTGCGCACCCTCGACCTCGGCGCCGACAAGGCCGATGACACGGGCCTGGTGATGGCCGCCGAGCCCAATCCCGCGCTGGGCGTGCGCGGGGTGCGGCTGTCGCTGCGTCAAATCGACGTGTTCGTGACCCAGTTGCGCGCGATCCTGCGTGCCAGCTGCTACGGGCCGTTGCGCATCCTGGTGCCGATGGTCACCGACGCCGCGGAGATGGTCGAGGTACGGCGCCTGGTCGTGGAATGCGCGCGCGACCTGCGCACCGCAGGCCATGAAATCCCCGACCAGTTCGAACTCGGCGCGATGGTCGAGGTGCCTGCCGCCGCGGTCAACGTACGCGCGTTGCTGGAGGTATCCGATTTTCTCGCGATCGGCAGCAACGACCTGACCCAGTACGTGCTGGCCGCCGACCGCAACAACGACCAGCTCGGGACGCTCTACCGGCCCTCGCACCCGGCGGTCCTGCGGATGCTGGCCTACGTCATTGGATGCGCCCGCATGGCCCGCAAGCCGGTCTGCCTGTGCGGAGAAATCGCGGGCGACCCCGCCTTCGCGCCGATACTGGTCGCACTCGGGCTCGAGGATTTCAGCATGTTGCCCGATCGCATCCTGACCCAGCGCGACGCGTTGTCACACTGCGACCGGAAGGCGCTGCGCGCCCTGGCACCGCGCCTGCTGCGCGCCCGCGACACCGATGAAATATCCACATTGATCGACGGGGTCGCGCCTTCGACCTGAGGGCACCGCAATGAAGTGCGGTTCAGTCGTCGCGTTTATCATCGAATCCGTTGCCACGAGGGAGACATGTCATGCCACGCCGATTGCCTTGCACCGTGCTCGCGGCGCTGCTCGTCGCGCCTGCCGCCTTGGCCGCCAGCAGCACCGATTTGACGATCTACCACGCCAGCAACGATGCGCTGTTTTCCGGTGGTTCCCAGGGCACGCTGGATGCCGGCCACGCGCTGGTGCACGAACAGCGCAACCTGGGCCTCCAGGCCGGTGACCACGAAGTCCGGATCGGCGGCCTGCCCGCAACGCTCGACCCCGAAGCCGTCGCGGTGGGTTTCGGTTCGGGGCCCGCGGTGACCGTGCTCGGACAGCGCGTGGTACTGGCCAACGCCAGCGCGAATGGCGCGCTGGACAGCGCCATCGGCAGCCAGGTCAACGTGCTGTCTGGCGGGGGCGGATTTTCCGGCGAATTGCTGGGCGCCTCCGACAACGGCGTGCTGGTCCGCACGGGCGACGGCAAGGTGCACCTGGTGCACGATTACGCATCGGTGACGCTGCCGGAGGACTCGGTTTCCGGCGGCAGCAGCCTGTTGCTGGACGTCAGTTCGAAAGCATCGGGCAACCGCAATGCGCTTTTGACCTACACCACGTCCGGTCTGGGCTGGCGCGCGGCTTACACGGCGAATTTGTCGAGCGGCAACGCCTGCCGGATGCAATTCAAACCCGATGCCAGCATCGCCAATCGCAGCGGGCGTGATTACGAAGGCGCGAACATCAAGCTGATCGCGGGGCAACCCAATCTCGGCAATCGTCCCATGACTTTCCAGAGCGTCACCATGAAAGGCCCGGCGCCCATGGCGGCCAGGGCAATGCCCGAGCAGGCGTCGCTGGGCGATTACCGCAGTTTCACCCTGCCGGGAACCGTGAATCTTCCCGGCGGTACGGTCACATTGACGCCGCTCTATCCGGCACAGTCGCTTTCCTGCCAGCGCGAATACGTGGTCGAGGACGGTGGCGCATATTTTCCGCCGAAGCCGAACACCAATGATTACGGCGCGCAGGATTACCAGGATCGCGCGATCGCAAGCACGCTCTCGTTCACTGCGCCCGACGCGCTGCCAGCCGGTACCCTGCGCGCCTGGATCACCGATCCTGATGGCGCCCCGGCGTTGCTCGGCGAAGGCGCCGTCGCCGACACGCCCAAGGGCCAACGGGTCGCCGTCGAGCTGGGACAGAGCTTCGACCTGCGTGCCAGCCGGGACCGGACGGCGTTCCACGTCGATGCCAAGGCGCACACGATGAGCGAGTCCTACCGGATCAAGCTCGGCAACGGTGGCGACACGGCGCGCACCGTCACCGTACGCGAGCACCCGAATCGCTGGCGAGAATGGACGGTCACCGCATCGAGCATCAAGCCGTCGAAACAGACGCCGCAATTGCTGGAGTTCGACGTGCCGGTGCCAGCCAACGGAGATGCCACGCTCACCTACAGCGTGCAATACAAATGGACCGCGCAGGACTTGTAAGGAACGGGACTCGGGACTCGGGAAAAGCGCAACAATCTCATTCGTCATTCCGGGGGTGTTCGCGAAGTTGTCGCGAACGCAACCCGGAATCCATTTCATACCTGACCGAAACCACACCGCATGCTGGACATCATTGAGCACGACCACGATATCCGCGAGCTGAAACTCGCACGCCCGCCGGTCAACGCGCTGGATCCGGAACTGGTCGCGGCGTTGCGGCGCGCGATCGTGCAGGCGCCACGCGACAAGGCACAGGCGCTGGTGATTTCGGGATCACCCGGGTTGTTCTCGGCGGGACTCGACATCCCCGTGTTGCTGCAACTCGAGCGCGACGCGATGCGCGCGTTCTGGAGCGACTTCTTCGGGGTCTGCGCGGCGCTGGCGCGTTCGCCGATCCCCATTGCCGCCGCGGTGACCGGCCACAGTCCCGCCGGCGGCGCGGTGCTCGCGACCTTCTGTGATTACCGGGTCATGGCGCGCGGCGAGTTCAGGATCGGGCTCAACGAAGTACAAGTCGGCCTGACCGTACCGGACTGCATCCAGGCCGGCCTGCGACGGCTGGTCGGAACCTACCGGGCCGAACGCCTGTTGGTGGCGGGCGCGATGCTCGACGCCGACGACGCACTTGCGGCGGGCCTGGTGGACGAACTGACCGACGTCGACCATGTCGTCACGCGCACACTCGCGTGGCTGGAGCCGCTGCTGCAATTGCCGCGTCAAGCCATGCTCAACACACGCGCAATGGCCCGCGCCGACCTTGCGCGGCTGTTCGACGACCCGGCTTCGCTGCCGGTGGAAGATTTCCTGGACGGCTGGTTCGCGACCGAAGCGCAGACGACCCTGCACGCGCTGGTCGAGCGTCTGAGCAGCAAGAAACCTGCTTAGCGTCAGCCGGTCGCGCGGGCCGCCACCGTGGTCCAGGCGCTGGCCGCCGATGGAACCCGCTCGGGCTCGAGCATGTAGTCGTCGTACCAGATCGGCGCAAGCCGGTCGGCCTCGGCAAGCCATTCCCGAACATCCGGCAGGTCGAGAACCGCGGCTGCCCAGCGGGCCACGCGCGGCCAGCGCGACCACTCGAGCCGGTGTCGGTCGAGGCGAACGACCGCTGGAACCAGCGCGAACTCGGCCAGCGAGCACGACCCGAAAAGCCAGGTTCCTCCGCTCCGCTCGAGCAGGCTTTCGAGCCATCGGCACAGACGCGCGCATTCAGCGATTTCGTCGTCGGCCAGTGTCCGCTTGTCCGGGTAGAACGCACTTTCGAAGCTGATTCGACGCGCGATCCCCGACAGCCCCGCATGTTGCCAGGCGGCGAGCGACCGGGCCGCGGCCCGATCCACAGGATCGGGCGGAAGGAGCCGGCCGTCACAGACGTCGTTGGCGAATTCCATGATTGCCAGGCTGTCGTACATCACCCGCCCGCCGGTGACCAGCACCGGAACCGTACACGAGGGCGCAATCTCGCCGATGGCCGCAAGGTTGGCGAAGCGTTGCGGTCGCCGGATGTCTACAACGGTTTCGGTGAACTCGATGCCGGCAGCCCTCAGCGCCAGCCACGCCCGCAGGCTCCAACTGGACGCGTTTCGGGTTCCGGAGTAGAAATGCGGACGCTCCATGCGACGCCTCCATCGTCAGGTGCTACTATTTTAATAGCATAGTTTGGCCGACGCCATGTGCAGGAGGTAACACCCTTTGAAACCCGCGATGACCCGAATACCGCTTCCCGGCCAGCCGGTGCGCGGATCGCGCAGCGGCGCGCCGATCATGGCGCTCTTCGACCTGCTCGGCCGGCGCTGGGCCATGGGCGTGCTGTGGACCCTTTGCGAAGCCGGACCGCTGACATTTCGCGCGCTCCAGGAGCGCTGTGAATCGATTTCCCCGAGCGTACTCAACCAACGCTTGAAGGAACTGCAGGAGGCGCGGTTCGTCACGCGTGCAGCGGATGGCTACGTCGCCACCGCGCTGGGAACACGGGTCTACGCCAACCTCATACCGCTCGGAAAAACGGCAAAGGCGTGGGCGGCGCGGACCAAGGCGACGCCGGACAACGGCCACGTGCGCCGTCGCGCGAAGTAGTCGTCCAGCGTCGGACGATCTGGGTTTTCACCGACCGTCGGGCAACGAGCCTAATGCCCGGCGCCCGGGCCACCGCGCGATTTTGCGACGAACGGCGGTTTGGCCAGCCACACCACGGCGATCAGGGCAAAGAATCCGAACCCCAGTCCGTTGAACAGCTGATTGAATGAAATCTGGGTCGCCTGCTGGGTAATCACTTGATTGATGCCCAGTGCGTAATGTTGCAATTCCCCGCCCATTGCCGCGACGCCGCGGCGGACCTCGGCACTGAACGGGTTGATGTGTTCGACCAGATTCGCATGGCTGACGACACCGCCGCGCGACCACAGATAGGTCACGATCGACACGGCAAAGCTCGCGCCCACCGTGCGCAGGAAGGTTGCCGAGCCCGAGCCCTCCGCAACCTCCTGGCCTTCCAGGTCGGACAGCAGGATGGTCAGGATCGGCATGAAGAACAACGCGATCCCCAGGCCCATGATCAGTTCCGTCAGCGCCACCGCTCCGAAATTGACTTCCGTGTTGAAACTGCCAAAGCGCAAGCACACGAACCCCATCACGGCGAAGGAAAACGCCGCGAGCCAACGCAAATCGACCTTGTGTGCGTATTTGCCCACCCAGAAGGTCAACAGGATCGGAATCACGCCAACCGGTGCGGCGGCGAGACCCGACCAGATTGCCGTGTATCCGAGCGTGTTCTGCAACCACAGCGGCAGCAGCAGCGACATTGAAAAGAACAGGGCGAAGGCCAGTACCAGCGCCAACGTACCGGCTGCGAAATTGCGATGCCGGAACAAGCGCAGATCGACGATCGGCTCATCGTCGGTCAACTCCCAGATCACCCAGGCGACGAGCGAAATCGCCGCGATGATCGCCAGGGTCACGATGGTGGTGGAGTGGAACCAGTCGAGCTGGTTGCCCTTGTCCAGCAGGATCTGCAGCGAACCCACGCCGAGAATCAGCGTGACCAACCCCACCCAGTCGATCCGCGCACGGCGCAATTGCTCGACCCGCTTGCCGAGCTGTGCCGCGACGACCACACCTGCAAACAGCCCGATCGGCACGTTGATGAAGAAGATCCAGCGCCACGAATACGAGTCGGTGATCCAGCCGCCCGCCACCGGCCCGACGATGGGCGCGACCACGGTGATCATGCTGATGATCGCCAGCGCCATGCCGCGCTTCTCGCGGGGATAAATCGAAACCATCAGGCTCTGGGTGATCGGGTACATCGGCCCACACACCGCGCCCTGCAGCGCGCGAAACATCACCAGCATCGCGAGGCTGGTGGCAAAGCCGCAGGCCAGCGAGAACAATGAAAACAACAGCACTGCCCACACGAACACCTTTACTTCGCCGAAGCGGCGGGAGAGGAATCCC
Organism: Rhodanobacteraceae bacterium; assembly: GCA_035717365.1. Lineage (GTDB taxonomy): Bacteria > Pseudomonadota > Gammaproteobacteria > Xanthomonadales > Rhodanobacteraceae > 66-474. The sequence continues at coordinate 32,857 of DASTIS010000226.1, read as the reverse complement.
GTCATGGGCAGCGTGATCGCCTGGGCCACCGTGAACGAGGTGATCACCCAGGTGGATTGGTCCTGGCTCGCGCCGAGGTTGCCCGCGATGGTCGGCAGCGACACATTGGCGATGGTCATGTCGAGGACCTGCATGAAGGTCCCGAGCGACAGCCCGATCGTCGCCAGCGACAGGCTGGCGGGCCGGAATTCGCCGAATGATCGGTTTGCGCTTGCGGCGGTCGAGGCCACGTGGATCAGTGCCCGCCCGACACTGCGGATCCTTGCTTCTTGATGAACGGCGGCCTGGCCAGCCATACCACCGCGACCAGCGCCAGGAAAATGAACCCGAGCGCATCGAACAGGTGGTTGAACGAAATCTGCATGGCCTGCTGGCTGATCACATCATTCATGCTCGCCGCGTATTTCTGCAGGTGCCCCCCGACGGCGGCAATGCTGTCGCGGACCCCGCTGCTGTAGGCGTTGATGTGTTCGGAGAGGTGGGCATGACTGACCGCTGCACCCCGCGTCCAGATATACGTGGTGATCGAAGCCGAAAAACTGCCACCGACCGAGCGCAGGAAGGTCGCCACGCCCGAGCCTTCCGATACCTCCTGGCCTTCGAGATCCGACAGCAGGATGGTCAGGATCGGCATGAAGAACAGCGCCACCCCGAGGCCCTGGATGAACTGCGCCATCGCCACGTTGTAGAAGTCGACCTCGGTGGTGAAGCGTCCGCGCATGAAACAGGTCAGTCCCATCACGATGAAGGCAAACGCAGCCAGCCAGCGCAAGTCGAAGCGCGGGCCGTACTTGCCGATCCAGAAGGTCAGCAGGATCGGCAACACCCCGATGGGTGCGGTGGCGAGTCCTGCCCAGATCGAGGTGTAGCCCAGTGTGTGCTGCGTCCACAACGGCACGATCAGTCCGATCGAGAAAAACGCCGCGTACGCCAACACCAGCGCGAGGGTGCCGGCCGCGAAGTTGCGGTGCCGGAACAGGCGCAGATCGACGATCGGATCATCATCGGTGAGCTCCCAGATCAGGAAGACCGCCAGTCCGATCGCCGAGATGATTGCGAGCGCCACGATGGTAGGGGAATGAAACCAGTCGAGGTCGTTGCCCTTGTCCAGCAGGACCTGGAGCGACCCCACGCCGAAGATCAGGGTGATCAGGCCGACCCAGTCGACACGCGCCCGGCGCAACTGCTCAACCTTCTTGCCGAGCTGACCCCAGACCACCGCGCTCGCGAACAGGCCGATCGGTATGTTGATGAAGAAGATCCAGTTCCACGCATAGGTGTCGGTGATGTAACCGCCCAGCACCGGCCCGGCGATCGGCGCGACCACCGTCACCATGGCGATGATCGCCAGCGCCATCCCGCGCTTCTCGTGCGGATAGATCGACACCATCAGGCTTTGCGTGACCGGGTACATCGGCCCCGCCACGGCGCCCTGCAGGACCCGGAACAGCACCAGCATGTCCATGCTGGTGGAAATGCCGCACAGGAAGGAACACAGGGAAAACAGCGCGGTCGCCGCCACGAACAGCTTCACTTCGCCAAAGCGCCGCGTCAGGAATCCCGTCAGCGGCAATGCAATCGCGTTGGACACCGCGAACGAGGTGATGATCCAGGTCGACTGCGTCAGGCTGGCGCCAAGGTCCCCGGCAATGGTCGGCAGCGACACGTTGGCGATGGTGATGTCCAGCACCTGCATGAACGTCGCCAGCGACAACCCCATCGTCGCCAACGGCAGGCTGGAAGGACGAAACTCGCCGAACGAGGCGGCGGTGGCTGCGTTGGATGCCATACCGGCAGCGGCGCGTCAGGGGCCGGGATTTGCCGCCGGATGCGCGGCGACGCGTGGTGTGCGCTTGCCCGCCTCGCTGTTGGCATGGATGATCCGTGCGATCAACGCGTCGGCCTCGGCCTTGTCGTGCGCATACACGTCGGTGCTGAGCACCGGACGCTGCGGCGACTGCGTCGAGAGCATCGCGCCGGACTGATCATGCAGGTTCACGTCGACGTTCATCGACAGGCCGATCCGCAGCGGATGCTTGTCCAGGTCTTTCGGGTCCAGCGCGATCCGTACCGGCAGGCGTTGCACGATCTTGATCCAGTTGCCTGACGCGTTTTGCGCCGGCAGCAGCGAGAACGCGCTTCCGGTGCCGATACCCAGGCCCTGGACATGGCCGTGGTAGGTCACATCCCCGCCGTACACGTCCGAGGTCAGCTTCACCGACTGCCCGATGCGCATGTGCTGCAACTGGGTTTCCTTGAAATTGGCGTCGACCCAGACCTGGTGCAGCGGGACCACCGCCATCAGCGGCGTGCCCGGCTGCACGCGCTGGCCCACCTGCACGGTGCGCTTGGCGACATACCCGGACACCGGCGCGACGATGGTCGTGCGCTGGTCGTTGAGCCAGGCAGCCCGTACCTTTGCCGCGGCCGCCTTGACGTCGGGATGCGAGGCGATCTCGGTATCGGAAACCAGTGCAGAGGTCGTCGCGAGTTGCGCTTGCGCCGCGGCCAGGGCACTTTGCGCGGTGGTCAGCGCGTCGCGCGCGTGGGCCAGCTCCTCGGCCGAAATCGCACCGGACCCGGCCAGCCCCTTGCGGCGCTGGAAATCGGCCTGGGCCTGCTCAACGGCGGCTTCGCGCGCCGCCACGTCGGCCTTGGAGCTGTGTACCGTGCTGTACAGACCGCGAACCTTGCGCACCGCCTGCGCCAGCGCGGCCTCCGCCTCGTCCAACGCGACGTCGGCATCGGATCGGTCGAGCTTGACCAGGATCTGGCCCTGGCGCACGTAATCGTTGTCTTCCGCGCCGATGCTGATCACGGTTCCCGGTACCTGTGGGGTGATCTGGACCACGTTGCCGTCGACATAGGCGTCATCGGTGCCTTCGTACCAGCGTCCGACCAGGAAGTGATAAAGACCCCAGATGATGGCGACGACCACAACGACGCCCACGAGGCCTCGCAGGAGCCAGCGGCGCTTGCGCAGTCGCTTCGCCTGTTTCTGGGCGGCGACATCGTCTTCGGTAACCGGGTTCGGATTGATCGGGGAAGTCATCGATTTGCCTTGTACTCGGATTGGGTGTCAGTGGTGGCGGCAAGCGGGGGCGCGTCGCCGGCGGGCTTGAAGCCACCGCCCAGCGCCTCGTTGAGCGCCGCCCACGCATCGCTGCGATGCATCTGCAGGGTCGCCAGTTGCTGCTCGGTCGCGATCAATTCCTGGCGCACGCTCAGCGCTTCGAGAAAGCTGCCGACGCCGGCGCGATAACGCTGCATCGCGAGCTTGTAGGCATCGGCGGCGCTGCGACGTGCGGTTTCGGCATCGTCGACCTGCACGCCCAGCGAACGCAGGTCGTCCACTTGCGTCGCGACCTGGTTGATCGCGCGCACGAGCGTCTGGTTGTACTGCGCAACCGCGATGTCACGGGCCGCGTCCTTGCCCGCAAGGTTCGCCCGCAGCGCGCCGCCCTCGAAAATCGGCAAGCTCACCGCGGGTGCAATCGTGTAGAAACGATTGCGCAGCGAAAACAGGTTCATCGACGAGGGCGCGATCAGGCCGGCCAGCGAGCTGATACCGATGTTGGGCAGGAATTTCGCCTTGGCGGCCTCGATGTCCTGGCTGGAAGCCTCGACGCGCCAACGCGCGGCCACCACGTCGGGGCGGCGTCCCAACAGTTCCGCCGGCAGGTCGCTGGGCAACACGAGAGCAGGAATCGCCGGCAGTGCGGGACCCTCGATGGACAGCGCCCGATCGGGACCCTTGCCCAGCAATGCCGCCAGCACCAGGCCCGCGGACGTGGCCGCGTTGTCCGCGGCTTCGAGGTGCGCGCGGTCGCTCGCGACTTCGCCCTGGATCCTTGCCAGCGTGAACCGGCTGTCGATTCCACGGGCGACACGCTTTTGGGTCAGGTCCAGAAAATCCCGCGCGCGCTCCAGCTCGGCCCGCGCAAGATCGCGCTGCGCATGCGCGCCAGCAAGGTCGAAGTATGCCTGTACCACGTCGGCAGACAGCTTCAGCCTCGCGGCCCGAGCGTCCACCTCGGCGGCGCGCGCATTGCCGACCGCGGCCTCCCACGTTGCACGCTTGCCGCCCCACAGGTCGAGATCCCACTTGAAGCTCAGGTAGCCGTACTGAATGACGCCGAAATGACCGTCGGCGATCGGCGGCAGCAGCGGCGGCACCCGCGCGCCGGAGATGCTGGCGCCCGCGTTCAGGGTGGGTTTGCGCGCGGCGTCGGCCGCACCCGCGGCGGCCAGCGCAGCACGCACGCGCGCATCGACCAGCGTCATGTCGGGGTTGTCCGACAGCGCCTCCCCGACGAGTTTGTCGAGTTGCGGATTGCCGACCGCCTTCCACCATTCCTGCCGAGGCCAGGCGGCAGGGTCCAGCTTCACGTCGGCGAGACTGCGTTCCGCGTGCAGGCTTTCCGGGGAGACCCGCGCCGCCTCGGGGTGCAGGCCACCGGTGCTGGCGCAGCCGCCGAGGGCAATGGCGATCAACAGAAAAGCGGCGCCGGCACGGCGTCTGGGAACCGGGAGTGTCATGGTTTGGGCCGGGAAAAGTCGTGGAGGTTGGGGCTGCGAACGATCGAATCAATCCCGCACGGTTTGCTCGCGGCGGCTGCGGATGTCTTCCAGCACCCGGGTCAGGATTCGATCCAGCAGTTCACGTTCGCGCGCAGTCGTACACGCGAAAATGCACTCGGCAACCGCATCGCAATAACCGATCACGCGCTTGCGGAGCGATTTTCCGCGGGGCGTCAGTTCGAGCCGCAAGGCGCGCCGGTCAACCGGATCCGGCACCCGCCGCAAATAGCCGCGCTGTTCGAGTTTGTCGAGCAGGCGGGTCAGCGCACCCGGATTGTAGTGCAACGCGCGCGCCAGCTCGACCGGCGTCATGTGCTGCTCGTGTCCCAGCAGCTTGAGCGCAAGAAACTGGGTGAAATTGAGTTCCACCCCCTGCCGCGTCATCTCGTGTTCGAGGCTGTTGACGAATTCCGCCCGCACCCGACCGATCAGGCGGCACAGTTCAAAGGGACGGTCGGCAGGGGATACACCTTGATTCATGCCGAGGATAATACTGTCTTGGCTTTAATTGTCAAGGCAACTATAATTCAGGCAATCAAAATGGCAATCGCGGTCCTTGCCGTACTCGCGCCCCGACCGCGCGAGGAGCGAGAGGCAATGGAGGTTGGATGGCGTGGGTGGGTGGCCGTGGCATCTGTCGCGGTGTGCGGGGCCCGCACTGACCGCCGGGTTCGATATCGTGGCCGGCCTCCGCGCGACGTCCTCGTTGCAGGTTGCGCGCGCCTGGTTGCAGCCAGCCGCCACTGGTTCCTCACTGAGATGATTCTGTCCCGCTTCCGGGGCCGGGGTGCCAGGCAGTCGTCAAGCCGACGGTCCCGACTCCCGGATCACGCATCGCCCTTTGCGACGGGCCGCGCGGGATCGCTGACCCATCCGCTCCACGACGGCGCGAACAGCCGCGAGCCGTGCAGGCCTGCGGCTTCCATCGCCAGCAGGTTGTGGCAGGCCGTCACGCCCGATCCGCACATGTGTACCACCTCGTTCGGCTCGTGCCCACCGAGTACCGCGGACCATTCCGAGCGCAGTGCGGCGACCGGCTTGAAGCGTCCGTCCGGATCGAGGTTCCCGGCGAACGGACGGTTGTGCGCGCCGGGCACGTGTCCGCCGACCCGATCGATGGGTTCGGAATCCCCGCGAAAGCGCGGGGACGCGCGCGCGTCCAAGATCAGCTTCGCCGGATCGTGCCGCAGGATTTCGAGTTCCGCGTAGTCCACCACGCACTCCGGATCGAACCTCACCGCGACCGGCGTTGCCTCGCGCGGTGCCGCCGGACCCGATTCGACAGGAAGGCCCGCAGCGCGCCACGCCTGCCACCCACCGTCGAGCACGGCCGCGGCGATTCCTGCACTTTCCAGCATCCACCACAACCGTGCGGCGGCCAAGGCGCCGCCCGCATCGTCGTACGCGACCACGCGTTGCCCGTCGCGCCAACCCCAGCGCGACAGGGTTTGTGCGAACGCATCCGGGTCGGGCAGCGGATGCCGCCCCAGCCCTTGTCTGGACAGATCCGAGAGATCGCGGTCCAGACTCGCATGGACTGCGCCCGGGATGTGCGCCTGCAGGAAATCGCGCTCGCCCTCGCCGGGGTCGGCCAGCGCGAACCGGCAATCCACGATCAGCACGGCATCGGGCGGCAACGCCGCCAGCGACTGCGCATCGACCAGGACATCGCGTTCACTCATGGCATTCTTCCCATCCGCTGCATCAGGTTCACCAGCATCAATGCCGTCGCGCCCCAGATTCGCGGCCTGACGCCCGTGTATTCATACACCTTCCGCCGCATTCCGCGCAGGGAGATTTCGTACTCGCGCAGGTTCGCCCGGTCCAGCAGAAAGTCCAGCGGCACCTCGAAGATCCGGGCCACCTCGTCGGGCTGGGGCGAAAGCACGGCGTCGGGCGCCAGCCGCGCGACCACCGGGGTAACGCAAAAACCGCTGATCGTCTCGAGCGTGTCGAGGTAACCCAACGGTTCGACCACGCCGGCATCCAGTGCAATCTCCTCGTGGCTTTCGCGCAGCGCCGTGGCCACGGCGTCGACATCGCCCACATCGGCGCGCCCCCCCGGAAAGCTGACCTGTCCCGCGTGGTGCGTGAGGTCGTCGCGTCGCAGCGTGAAGACCACACCGGGTTCCGGGGCGTCACGGATCGCCATCAACACCGCCGCGTCCGCGCGTGACACGTCGGCGACCAACCCGGCCAGGGCTGCATGGTTCCAGCCGGGTGGCTGCGGCGGCGCCTCCAACGGGTGCAATGCTCGGGCCACGTCGTCGAGCCAGTCTGTCATGGCCGTGCCGGCGGCCGCGCCGGCTGCACCTCCGCGATCCAGTGCCGGCGGTCATCGTTGCTCATCGTGCCCCAGCGCGCGATTTCCGCCAGCGTGCGCCGGCAACCCAGGCACAATCCGGTCGCGTCCATCCGGCATATGCCGGTGCACGGCGTCAGCGGCTTGTCGGATGTCGGGCGGCACGAATCGTTGGACATGCCGCAAGCGTAACCCAGTTGCCGCAAACGCGTTCGGCGAATTCGCGCCGGCTCAGGGATCCACGTCCAGCAGGTGTATGTCGAACACCAGCGCCTCGTTGGGGCCGATCCTTGGAAGATCGCCGCGGATTCCGTAAGCCTGGTCGGGCGGGATGAATACCTGCCAGTGGTCGCCGACGTGCATGCGCGTGATGATCTGGCGCCAGCCCGGGATCATCTGGTTGACGGGAAACACCACCGGCTTGCCGCGATCCTCGGTGTTGTCGAACACCATGCCGTCCAGGAACTCGCCGCGGTATTGCAACGTCACCTTGCTGTCGATGGCCGGGCTCTTGTTGCCCTTGCCGTTTTCCAGCACCTTGTACTGCACACCCGACGGCAGCGTAACGACCCCCTTCTTCGCCTTGTTTTTTGCAAAGAACTCCTGTGCCTTCTGCAGGTTGGACGCTGCGAGTTTCTCGTACGCGGCACGCGCTTCGGCGATCATCTTCTGCTGCATCGCATGGATCACCTTCTGCATTTCCTGCGGCGCATACGCTGGCTTCCGGCTCGAATAACCATCCTGGACGCCGCGCAATACGGTGGCGATATCGATATCGAGCTTGCGTTGACCGAGGTCGCGGCCGGCTTCGTAGCCCAGTGCATAGGACAGTTCGGCCTGGCTGGCCGGCGGTGGGCCCGGTTTTTGCGCAGCGGCGCGCTCGAGCGGCCACAAAGCCCCCGCCACCAAAACCACCGCGATGACGATCCTGTTCATGCCGGTTCCAAATCCATTATCCGTGGCCCGCCAGGAGCGGCGCCCGTTCGCGCCACGACGCAGGATTGGAGCCCGGCAAACATCAAAGGTTCCCGAATGTCATTGTTTTTCCCGGTACTTCTTCTCGCCCGCCACGATCCGCAAGTCCAGCCGGTTCTCGGGCGGTGCCAAGGGACAGGTCGCGTAAGGTGTAAAGGCGCATGGCGGGTTGTAGGCCTTGTTGAAATCCAGCACGATCTTCCTGTCCCGCGGCATGTTGGCGTACAGGAACCGCGCGGCACCGTAGGTTTCCTTGCCGGAGGTGCGGTCGGCGAAAATCAGGAACAGCTGCGGATCGCCCGGGGCTTCGAGCACCGGATACACCACGTGGCGCCCGCCGTCGCGTTCGAACACGGCCCTGCCGGGCGCAGGGTAATTCTCGATGGTACCGATGACCGTGCCGGTGGCGAGCTGGAACGCTGGTTCGAGCGGCTGCCACTCGGCGACGATCCGCCATGATGGATCCGCCGGGAAGCGTTCGATGCCGGCAAACCGGGTACGCGTGGACGCCTCGGTGTCGCGCACCCGCAGTCCCTTGCGATCGCCACGTGCCACGGCGATGAAGCTGACCGTACCGAATGCGACCACGCTCGGATGCGGATGGCTGTCATCGAGCAACGTCGCCCGCGCGACGGCTTTCCCGTCGACGACGGCGTGCGCGGCAGGGTCGAGGGTGACCGACAGCGTGCCATCATCGGCCCACTCGACGCTGCCCAGATGCGCCGGTGCTTTCGCCAGCACGATGTCGTTGTCCTCGGCACTGCCGAGGCGATTGAGGCCCGGCTCCAGCCATTCGAGGCCGACCAGGCTCAGCCAGCCGTCGGGTGCCGTGAGCCGCGCGAGTCGCCCCGCATGCCAGGTGTCGATTTCCTGTTGATACGTGTCGAAACTCACGCGCCACTCCCGGCGTCAATGCAGAATGCAGGCTGTCGAAGATAACGCAGTGGCCGGTCCTGGTCCCGGATCGTCTCACCGCCCACGCAGGAACAGCTTGTCCAGTTCGGCGATCGAAAGTTGCGTCCAGGTCGGCCTGCCGTGGTTGCATTGGCCGGAACGTTCGGTCGTTTCCATGTCCCGCAGCAGCGCGTTCATTTCGGGAAGCGTCAGCCGGCGGTGGGCGCGTACCGAGCCATGGCAGGCCATGGTCGAGAGCAGTTCGTTCTGCAATTCCGCGAGACGCCGCGAACTGCCGTGCTCGGCGAGCTCAGCCAGCACATCGCGTGCGAGTTGCGCCGCATCCGCACCATCGAGCAGCGCGGGAATGCGCCGCGCGGTGACCTGGCGCGGTCCGCTACGGTCGAGTTCCAGTCCACACCCTGCGAGGGTTTCGGCATACTCTTCGGCAGCCGCCGCTTCGCGTTCGCTCACCGCGATCGCCTCCGGCACCAGCAAGTGCTGCGAACGCACGTCGTTGCCGTCACGCGCCGCCTTCAACTTCTCGTAGGTAATGCGCTCGTGCGCCGCGTGCATGTCCACCAACACCAGGCCATGCGCATTCTCGGCGAGGATGTAAATGCCTGCGAGCTGCGCCAGCGCGTAACCGAGGGGTGGTGACTCGTCGGGTCGATCCGCCGGCAATCGGGCAAGCGCAGCCGAAGCCGTCGTATCACTCGTGCCGAGCAATGCCGCATAGGGATCGGCAGGCGCCTCGCGCACCCCGAGCCCGAATTGACGAAAACCGGGGTCAGGTTCGACTTTCCCCGCTCCCTGCCTGCCCACTGGTCCAACCGGATGCAAAGTCGAGCCTGACCCCATCTCCGCCGCGACATTCTCGCCTGCACGCGTGTGCGCCACTGCATCGTGCAGGGCGTGGAACAGGAAGTCGTGCACCAGCCGCATGTCGCGGAAGCGCACCTCGCGCTTGGCCGGATGCACGTTGACGTCGACGGCCGCGGGATCGAGCTCGAGGAACAACACGAATGCCGGATGCCTGCCATGGAACAGCACGTCCGCGTACGCCTGCCGCACCGCGTGGGCGACGCTGCGATCGCGCACCAGGCGGCCATTGACGTGGAAATATTGGTGATCGGCCTGGGCGCGCGATGCCGTCGGCAGCCCGATCCAGCCGGCGAGTCGCAGTCCCGCCGCAGCCTGTTCGATGCGCAGGCAATTGGCCGCGAAAGCGTCGCCCAGCAATTCGCCCACGCGCGCCAGTTGCGCCGACTCGTCGGAGGCGGGCCTGAGCAATCGCACCGGCTTGCCGTTGTGGACGAGCCGGAATTCGACGTCGGGACGCGCCAGTGCCAGCGAGCGCACCAGCTCGTCGATGTGCCCGAACTCGGTGCGTTCGCTGCGCAGGAACTTGCGACGCGCCGGCACGGCGTGGAACAGGTCGCGGACTTCCACGGTCGTGCCGAGCGGGTGCGCTGCGGGCTGCGGCGCAGGTGTCGCCCCGGCTTCCACGCGGGCGCCGTGCCCATCCTGCAGGCGGCGCGAGGCGATGCTCATCCGCGACACCGACGCGATCGAAGCCAATGCTTCGCCGCGGAATCCCATGCTGGCGACACGCACGAGGTCGTCGAAGCTCGCGATCTTGCTGGTCGCGTGCGGCGCCAGCGCCAGCGCCAATTCTTCGGCCGCAATTCCGGTGCCGTCGTCGCGCACCCGGATCAGGCGCACCCCACCCTGCTCGATGTCGATGTCGACGCGATGCGCGCCGGCGTCGAGGCTGTTTTCCGCAAGTTCCTTGACCACGGACGCCGGGCGTTCGATGACCTCGCCCGCGGCGATCTGGTTGACGAGTTCCGGAGAGAGCGGATGGATCGACGACATCGAACGAAGCATAGCGGACGTGCCACCGGGCGTGCGGTCACCCACGGGGCGGACCGGGAACGATCCGGTAGCACGGGACGTACTTGCTGCCGGGAAGTTTCATGCGGTGCTGCGCCACGAAGCTTTGCAGCAAGGTATCGAGGGCGCGCATGAATTCCGGATCGCCGTGGATTTCGTACGGACCGTCCTCGTCGATCTGGCGCATGCCCTCTTCCTTGACGTTGCCGGCGACGATGCCGGAAAACGCACGGCGCATGTCCGCCGCAAGTTCGTGCGGCGGCCGTCCGCGCTGGAGGTTCAACGCCGCCATCGCGTCATGGCCCAGCGGGAAAGGCTGCTGGAACGGCAGGTCGATGTTGATTTCCCAGTTGAAGAAGAACGCGTCGTGCTGCTCGATGCGATGGTTGCGCACTTCTTCGATGCCGTGCTGCATCGCATGGGCAACGGCCACCGGATCGTCGATGATGATCCGGTAGCGGCTGGCGGCGGCTTCGCCCAGCACCAGCCGCAGGAACCTGTCGATCTGCTCGAAATACGGGGCCGCCGAGCGCGGTCCGGAAAAGACCAGCGGAAACGGCAGGTTCGCGTTGGCCGGGTGCAGCAGGATGCCCAGCAGGTAAAGGATCTCCTCGGCCGTACCGACGCCGCCCGGAAACACGACGAATCCGTGGCCGACGCGCACGAAAGCTTCCAGCCGCTTCTCGATGTCCGGCATGATCACCAGGCTGTTGACGATCGGGTTCGGCGATTCGGCCGCGATGATGCCGGGTTCGGTGAGCCCGATGTACCGGTTCTCGTAATGCCGTTGCTTCGCATGCGCGATGGTCGCGCCCTTCATCGGACCCTTCATCGCCCCGGCTCCGCAGCCGGTGCAGATGTCCATCCCGCGCAGCCCGAGCTGGTAACCCACCACCTTGCTGTAGTCGTATTCCTCGCGCGATATGGAATGGCCGCCCCAGCACACCACCAGGTTGGGATCGAAACGCGCGCGCAGTACCCGCGCGTTGCGCAGGATGTCGAACACGGCATGGGTGATCCCGCTGGAATCGGTGAGATCGAACTGCCCGGCATCCATTTGCGTGGACAAGTAGACGATGTCCCGCACCACCGCGAACAGGAGCTCGTTGGTACCGCGAATGATCCTGCCGTCGACGAATGCCTGCGCCGGCGCGTTCCTGAGCTCCAGCTTCACGCCGCGGTCCTGCTGTAGCACCTCGATGTCGAAGTCGGGGTACTGGTCGAGCATCGCCCGCGCGTTGTCCTGCATGGCGCCGGAGGTCAACACGGCCAGCGAACACGAGCGCAACACCCCGTGCAGCCCCGACGCCGTGGCATCGCGCAGCCGCGCAATCTCGTTGCGCGACAGCACATCCAGCGTTCCCGCCGGCGCGATCTGGGCACTGACCGTGGCAGGCCTTGTGCGTCCTGTTGTTGCAACATCATTCATGTCGGAAGTTTTCCACCGAAGCTGCACCGCGATCTGCAACGATCATGGATGATCGCATCAAGCATGCAAATAGGCCTCGACGCCGCCCAGGATCATTTGTGCCGACAGCGCGATCAACAGCATGCCCATCACGCGCTCCACCGCGGCGAGCACGCTCTCGCCCAGGAACTTGAACAACCAGGTCGAGCCCAGCAGGATCACGGCGGTGGCGAGCCAGGCGATCAACAGCGCGAGGCCCCATTCGATCTCGCGGCCCGGCTGGGCGCTGGTCAGCAGCAACAGCGTCGCCATCGCGGACGGACCCGCGATACCGGGAATGGCAAGCGGCACGATGAACGGCTCGCCCTCGCCAACCGGGCCAAAAATGCCGCCATCCCGCGGCGGAAACACCATCTTGATCGCTATCAGGAACAACACGACGCCGCCACCGATGCTGATCGCCTCCTGGCGCAACTGCATGATCGACAACAATTCGCGTCCGCCCACGAGGAACGCGACCAGTACCGCGAGCGCGATCAGCAGTTCGCGCACCATGACCCAACGGCGGCGCTTGGGCGGTACATCCTTCAGGATCGACAGGAAGAACGGCACGTTGCCCGGCGCGTCCAACACCAGGAACAACGTGATGCACGCCGAGACGATCGTCATCCGGGGTTGCATGGGCTAGACCTTGTCGGGCGCGGGTTCGCGAAGATCCAGCAATTTGCCGCGCGTCGCGAGCGCGTCGGGCGACAGCAGATACGACACGGCCTGCGCCGCGGCCTCCGGCGTCGCGACGAGGCTCGAATCTTCCCCCGCCCAGACCGTGCTGCGCAGCGCCGTGCGCATCGGCGTCGGCAACAGCGCATGCACCCGCAGGGACGTTCCTTCGGTTTCCTCGTGAAGGATCGACGCCAACCCCTCCAGCCCTGCCTTGGCGACGCCGTACGCGCCCCAGTGCGCGCGGCCCATGCGTTCCGGATCGTCCAGCACGAACACGACGGCGCTGTCTTCGCGCGCCAGCAGCAACGGCATGCAGGCCTGGGTCAGCAGGAACGGGGCCGACAGGTCGACGTGCAGCGTGGTGATCCACTCATCCGGCGAGAGCATCGCGAGCGGCGTCAGTCCCTCGCACTTCACCGCGGCGTGCACGAGCCCGTCGAGGCGACCCAACTGGCGCTTGATGGATTCGACGAAGGTCTGGTATTCCAGCGGCGAGGCACCCTGCAGGTCCATCGGCTGCAATACCGGCTGCGGCCCGCCGGGAAGCGCCGCGATTTCATCGTAGACGGGCTCCAGGGCACGCGTCTTGCGATCGGCCAGCAACACCGTGGCGCCGGCCTTGGCGCAGGCCAGCGCGGAGGCACGACCGAGGCCGCCTGCCGCGCCCGTGATCAATACCACCCGCCCCGCCAGCGACTCCGCGGCGGGCGTCCAGTCCACCGGCAGACGCGCGACGGGCAGGCTCATTGCGCAGCGGCTTGCTTGGCAGCTTCCCCGACCATGCGTTGCAGCTCGCCGGATTCGTACAGTTCCAGCGTGATGTCGCAGCCACCGATCAGTTCGCCGTTGATGTAAAGCTGCGGAAACGTCGGCCAGTTGGAATAGCGCGGCAAATTGGCGCGGATTTCCGGATCTTCCAGCACGTTGACCGAGAAGTACTGCTCACCGATGGTGTTCAGCGCTTGCGAGGTGCGCATCGAAAACCCGCACATCGGGAAATCGGGCGTGCCCTTCATGTACAGCACAATCGGGTGCTGGGTGAGTGTCTGCTTGATGCGTTCGATTACGTCCATGGCGTTGCAAAACCCGTGTTTTGTGGCTTGGAGGTACCCCCTGCGCTTCCCCTCGGGTCGAGGCTGGAATCGCCAAACCGTTGTCCCGCAATGGTTTGGCGGATGGGGGTGTGGGCGCATGAGCCGCGCGTGAACAAGGCAGGCTCGGGCGGATTATTCAATGGTTGGTGATCGGTTTAGAATGGAGGATGGTGTCGTGCGGACGCCGCGTATTGTATCAGGCGCGCATCGACGCATGCCCCCATTCCCGCCCCTCGAACTCAAGGAGAATTCCATGGCGATCGAACTTCCCCCGCTTCCCTACGAACGCAGCGCGCTGGCCCCGCACATCTCCGAGGAGACGCTGGATTACCACTACGGAAAGCACCACAAGGCCTACGTCGACAAGTTGAACAAGCAGATCGAGGGTACCGACTTCGCCGACCTGAACCTCGAGGACATCGTGAAAAAGGCCACCGGCGGCATGTTCAACAACGCTGCCCAAGCCTGGAACCACACGTTCTACTGGAATTCGCTCGCGCCCAAGGGCGGCGGCGACCCGTCCGGCAAACTGGCCGATGCCATCGGCAAGGCCTTCGGCAACGTCGGCAAGTTCAAGGAGGAATTCGCGAAGGTCGCAACCGGAACCTTCGGCTCCGGCTGGGCCTGGCTGGTGCAACGCTCGGATGGCTCGCTCGGCCTCGTCAGCACTTCCAATGCCGGCACGCCGATCACCGGCAGCGATCGGCCGCTGCTGACCTGCGATGTCTGGGAACACGCGTACTACATCGACTATCGCAATGCGCGAGCCAAATACATCGACGCGTACTGGAATCTCGTGAACTGGGATTTCGCCGCGACGCAGATGGCATAGGGCCGGGGCCAGGAACGTCCCGCAGGCCAACGCCGCGGGGCGTTCCGGGTTGGTGCCGCCGGCCTACGCCGAGGCGGCGCTTTCGACAGCGGTCGCGAGCCTGGCTGCGAGGCTCTGCACCTCGTCTGCGTCCTCGCCTTCTATCGTCACCCTGACCAGCGGTTCCGTGCCCGACGGACGCAACACCACACGTCCGCGCCCGCGCAGGATCTGCTGCACCTCCGCCAGCGCGTGCTGGACGGACGGCGCGGCAACCAGCTGCCGTCCACCCTTCACCCGGACATTGCGCGTGATCTGCGGCAGCTTCCGCAGTTCGACGCGCGCTTCCGACAGGTCCTGCCCGGCGCGCATCAACGCATCCAGCACCGCGAGCGCCGACACGATGCCATCGCCGGTGCTGGCACGGTCCAGGCACAGGATGTGGCCTGACGTCTCCCCGCCCAGCACGCCGCGGTGTTCCTTCAACTGCTGCAGTACGTAGCGGTCGCCCACGTCGGCGCGCAGGAACTTCACGCCCGCGCCCGTCAGCGCGCGCTCCAGACCGTAATTGCTCATCAGGGTGCCGACCACCGGCCCTTGCAGACGGCCGGCGGCCAACCAGTCACGCGCCAGCACGTACAACAGGTCATCGCCGTCGACGAGTTCGCCGTTGCGGTCGATCATCTGCACGCGATCGCCATCGCCATCGAAGGCGATACCGAGGTCCGCGCCCTGCTCGATGACGGCGCCGCGCAGCGCCACCGGATTGGTGGAACCAACCTCCCGGTTGATGTTGAACCCGTCCGGTTCGCAGCCGATGCGCGTGATCCGCGCACCCAGCGACGCGAACACCTTGGGCGCGACGGTGTAGGTTGCGCCGTGCGCACAATCGAGCACGACGTGAAGACCGGAAAGATCGGGGGGAGTCTGCAGCGTGCCCAGGCAAAAACGCGCGTAGCGCTCGACCGCGTCGTCGATCCGGCGCGCCTTGCCGAGGCGTTCCGGCGCGACGGTCACGAACGGCGCGTCGATTTCGCGCTCGATCGCCGATTCGACGTCATCTTCCAGCTTTTCGCCATCCGCGGAAAAGAACTTGATGCCGTTGTCCTGGTAGGGATTGTGCGAGGCGCTGATCACGATGCCGGCACTGGCGCCCAACTCGCGGGTCAATTGCGCGACGCCCGGCGTCGGCAACGGACCGAGCAACCCCACGTCGGCGCCCGCCGCGACCAGCCCTGATTCCAGCGCGGACTCGAACATGTAGCCGGACACCCGGGTGTCCTTGCCGATCAGGACCAGCGGGCGCCGGCCGTTGCCGAGCACCACGCCCGCGGCACGCCCGAGCTTCAGCATGAACTCGGCGGTGATCGGCCAGTCGCCGACCACGCCACGTACGCCATCGGTGCCGAAGTATTTGCGGGGCCGGGGACGGGAAACTGGGAGCTCAGGCATGCGAAGAACGGACCTGCGGTTCATCGGGAATATACATTGTAGGAGCGCGCCTGCGCGCGAACATCCAGTCGCCGGCAAGGAAAGAGCAGGCGCTGCGCGCTGGCCGGTTCCTGCAAGGACCGATGCCGTGGCCGCATCAGTCGTCTGCGAAGCGCTGCGATCCACACGGTTTCGGGTCGGCCCTGGGCGGGGCATCGCCCGCATGCACCGCCTGCCATACTGCCAGCGCATCACGGGTCGCGGCCACGTCATGCACGCGCACGATAATCGCACCACGCTGAACGGCGATCATCGCGGCGGCGGCGGAGCCCACCGCGCGCTCCGCGCCGCCACTGCGGCCGGTCAATTTGCCGATCGTCGCCTTGCGTGAAAGCCCGACGAACACGCCGGCGGCGAGGTCGCGAAACCGATCCAGTGCACGCAACAACGCCAGGTTGTGTTCCAGCGTCTTGCCGAACCCGAAGCCGGGATCGACCAGCACGCGGCGCTTGTCGATGCCCGCGATCTCGCACGCGAACACGCGTTCGGCAAGGAACCAGTGCACCTCGCCCACCACGTCGTCGTAATGGGGATCCGCCTGCATCGTGCGCGGCTCGCCCTGCATGTGCATCAGGCACACCGGAACGCTCAAATCCGCCGCCACGTCCAGCGCGCCATCGTGGCGCAGCGCGCACACGTCATTGATCAACCCCGCGCCGGCAGCCACCGCCGCGCGCATCACGTCCGGCTTGGAGGTGTCGATGGAAATCGGTACCTCGACACGTTTTGTCAGCGCATCGATCACCGGTATCACGCGCGCGAGTTCCTCCGCGTCCGAAACCGGCTCTGCCCCCGGGCGGGTCGATTCGGCACCGACATCCAGCATGTCCGCGCCCTGCTCCACCATCGCCATGCCTTGCGTGACAGCGGCCTCGACGTTGTTGGAAAGACCATCGCCCGAAAACGAGTCGTCGGTGAGGTTCAATATGCCGCAGACGCGCGGCTGGTCGAGTTTCAGAATCCTGCCCGCACAATCCAAGCTGGTCGTCGTATCGAACATGTCGTTGCTTCAGTGATCGGCGCTGTCCAGACGCGCCACAATTTCCCGATAGCGCGGCAGTTCGCGCAGATTGTCCAGATCGGAATCATTTTCGATCCACTCGCGGAACCCATGACCCGTGGAAACCGCGCGATCGAGCAGATCGAGTGCACGTTCATTATCGCCCATGTGCGTGTAGGTGCACGCGGCGTTATACAGCGTGCCGAAATCATCCGGTTGCAGGCGCAGTGCGGTTTCGATGTTGCGCCGGCCGCCCTCGATGTCGCCGAGGCGCACCTGCATTCCCGCGGCGAGGTAAAGCGCGCGGCCGTTTTCCGGATCCGCAGCGATTTCGGCCAGCGCCGAGGGCAAGGTGAGCCGCACCAGCATGTCGCCGCGCGCCTTGTCGCCCAGCGAATCGGCAGCGTTGGAAGCCAGTGAAATTGCCTGGAACTCGTCGGGGCGCACGCGGTGCGCGGCTTCGAACTCCTCGATTGCCCGGGTGTACTGACCGCGCGCATAGCAATGCCGCCCGAAATAGTAGTGAGCCTCGTAGAGTTCCGGATCCAGCTCGACCGCGCGCTCGAACGCCACCACCGCGCCTTGATCGTCTCCCGCCAGTGACAATGTGTTGGCGTGCGCCACGTGCGCTTCCGCCAACTGCGGTGCCAGTTCGAGCGCGCGCCTGGCGGCGGCGAGGGCTTCATCCAGCGCGTCTTCCGGCCTGATGATCCGCCAGATCAACAATTGGGCCAGCGAATCGGCCAGACCCGCCTGCGCCTGCGCGTATTCGGGATCCAGCGCGATCGCGCGCCGAAACATCTCGGGTGCCTTGGTCCAATTGTCGCTGCTCTTGAGGGACTGGATTTGCCGACCGCGAAGATAAAACTCGTAGGCGTGCATGTCGCGCGGGGCATGGCAGCTGCAATCCCGATCGAGCTTCGCGGCCCCCTTCATCGAGACGCGCAACGCGCGCGCGACACTGCGCGCGATTTCTTCCTGGATCGCGAAGATGTCCTCGAGCCTGCGGTCGAAATTTTCGGACCACAGGTGATAGCCGTTGCCTGCGTCGATCAGCTGCGCGATGATCCGCACGTGGTCGCCGGCCTTGCGCACACTGCCCTCCATGATTGCGGCGACGTTCAGCGCGCGGCCAATTTCGCGGGCGTCGATATCGTTGCTGCGAAAGCGGAAGGACGACGTACGGGATGCCACCCGCAATCCGCTGATCGACGACAGCACATTGAGGATTTCCTCGGCAAGGCCATCGCAGAAATAGGTTTGGTCGTGCGCCTCGCTGAGGTCGGTGAATGGCAGGATCGCGACCGAGGCCTCGGGGGCGGTGGCACGCCCGTCGTTCGTCGGGGCCTGTGCCCCGCTTGCCCGCAACGTCCGCTCGATGCCGTGCACACCGATGTCGTACACCCATGCGAGCACGCAGACCAGCACGAAGCCCAGCACAAGCAGCACGATCAGCAGTCGCATCGACCACGGTGGTAATCCGAGTGGTTCGAACACCGCGCTGCCAAGCTGGATCAGGATCCAGCCCGTCAACACATAAATCGCGGCCACGCGAAATACGCGTCGTCGCCGGAATTCGGCGAAGGATTGCTTCAATAATCCGACCCAGTCACTCATGCTGACCGACTCCGGCTCCGCCCGACGCGCCCGCGCCCGCGCCTTCGGCGAAGCGGGTTCGCCGCTCCGGAATGCTACACGTGTGGGGCCGCAAAATGCGAAGGCCGCCCCAGCGGCGGCCTTCGTCTCGTCATCGCGACAAGCCGCGGTCAGTGCTGCCCAGCCGGGTGGCTCGACGGCGGCACCGGCGCGGCGCCCGGTACGGTGGCCGGCTTGCCGCCGCCGGTTCCGGAGTTGTCGCCATGGGCACGCCAGTCCTTGGGCGGGCCGGGCTCACGGCCTTCCATGATGGCCGCGATCTGCTCACGGTCGATGGTTTCGTACTGCAACAGTGCCGCGGCCATCGCGTGCAGCTTCTCGATGTCGTCGGTGAGGATCTGCCGTGCGCGGTTGTACGCGCTGTCGATGACTTCGCGGACCGCGATATCGATCTTGCGCGACGTTTCGTCGGAGACACTCTTGTGCTGGCTCACCGACCGGCCGAGGAACACCTCTTCCTCGTCCTCCGCATAGGTCATGGGGCCGAGCTCGGACGACAAGCCGTACTTGGTGACCATGTCGCGTGCGAGCGCCGTCGCGCGCTGGATGTCGTTGGAGGCGCCGGTGGTGACCTTTTCGCTGCCGAAGATCAGTTCCTCGGCGACGCGCCCACCGAACAGGCTTGCCAATTTGCTTTCCAGCGACAGCTTGCTGTGGCTGTAGCGGTCCTGCTCGGGCAGGAACATCGTGACGCCGAGCGCGCGTCCACGTGGAATGATGGTGACCTTGTGCACCGGGTCGTGGTCGGGCACCGACAGTCCGACGATGGCATGGCCCGATTCGTGGTACGCCGTGAGCTTCTTCTCGTCCTCGCTCATGATCATGGAGCGCCGCTCGGAGCCCATCATGATCTTGTCCTTGGCACGCTCGAAATAGTCCATGCGCACATCGCGCGCGTTCTCGCGCGCCGCGAACAAGGCGGCTTCGTTCACGAGATTGGCAAGATCGGCGCCGGAAAATCCGGGCGTGCCGCGAGCGATCGTCAACGGATCGACATCGGTACCGATCGGAACCTTCCGCATGTGCACTTTCAGGATCTGTTCGCGGCCCTTCAGGTCCGGCAACGGCACCACGACCTGGCGGTCGAAGCGACCCGGGCGCAGCAGCGCCGGGTCGAGCACGTCGGGGCGGTTGGTGGCCGCGATCACGATCACGCCCTCACTGCCCTCGAAGCCGTCCATCTCGACCAGCAACTGGTTCAACGTCTGCTCGCGCTCGTCGTGACCACCGCCGAGACCGGCGCCACGATGGCGGCCGACCGCGTCGATCTCGTCGATGAAGATGATGCACGGCGCGTGCTTCTTGGCCTGCTCGAACATGTCGCGCACGCGCGCGGCGCCGACGCCGACGAACATCTCGACGAAGTCGGAACCGGAGATCGAGAAGAACGGCACCTTGGCCTCGCCGGCGATGGCCTTGGCCAACAAGGTCTTGCCGGTGCCGGGGCTGCCGACCATCAACACGCCGCGCGGGATCTTGCCGCCCAGCTTGGTGAACTTGGACGGATCGCGCAGGAAGTCGACTAGTTCGGAAACTTCCTCCTTGGCTTCCTCGCAGCCTGCCACGTCGGCAAAGGTGACCTTGATCTGGTCCTCGCCCTGCAACTTGGCGCGTGAGCGCCCGAAGCTCATGGCTCCGCGACCGCCCCCGCCCGACTGCATCTGCCGGAAAATGTAGAAAAGCAGCCCGAACACCACGATGAACGGCAGCCACTCGATGATGAGCCGCATCAGCGAGAAGCCGTTGTCACCCGGCTTCTGGGTGGTCTTGACCCGGTGCGATTCGAGCAGCGGCAACAGGCTGCTGTCCCCCACGGCGGGCAGCACCGTGTGCAGGCCGCTGCCGTCCTTGAGCTTGCCGGTAATCACGGGCGGCATGTTCGGGCTGAGGGTGATCGAAGCGACGTTGTCGTTCTTCACCTGCTGCACGAACTCGGAATAGGACATCTGCTGCTCGTTGCCGGACATGCGCGGGCTGAGGCTCTGGTAAACCAGAACCACGATCACCGCGACCACCAGCCACAACAGGACGTTCTTGGTCAGATCGTTCATCGGGGGCTTCATCCTCGCACGCCTCCGCCGCAAGCCGCATGCACCGGCGCGCGACCCTTGCGGACGATTTTCCTGGAATGGGTTTCGGGGTGATTCATGATTCCGTCTTCCTGCCGGTTGCCAGCGCGTACACCTCGCGGGAGCGCGCGCGCGATGCCTTCGGTTTGCGCAGTGTCACCCGCGCGAAGCCCGTGCGCAAGCCGCGCACGTATTCATCGAATCCCCGGCCTTGAAACAGCTTCACCAGCAATGACCCTCCGGGTCGCAAACACTTGTAAGCGAAATCTTCCGCGAGTTCGGCCAGATGCATGGCGCGTGCCTGATCCGCCACTTCTATACCGCTGATATTGGGCGCCATGTCCGACAGCACAAGGTCGACGGGGGCACCGTCCAGCTTGTCCATCAGGGCCTCGAAGACTGCCTGTTCCCGGAAGTCGCCTTCGAGGAACTCGACGCCACCGATCCCTTGCATGGGCAGGATGTCCAGCGCAAACACCCGGCCCGGCCGTTCTCCATCTTCCCGGCCCAGGCGCTGGCGCACCAATTGCGACCAGCCGCCCGGCGCCGCACCCAGATCCACCACCACCATCCCGGGTTTCAGCAGGCGATGGCGATCCAGCAACTCGTCCAGCTTGAAGGCTGCCCGGGAGCGTAGGCCTTCGGCCTGTGCCCGCTTGACGTATTCATCGCCGAAATGTTCCTTCAACCAGCGTGCGCTGCTTTTGGACCTGGCCACGGAGTTCTTTCCATGGACGGCCCCATGCGCCGCCCTTTCCACGGTAAACGACGATTTGTGCCCATGATACCCTGTCAAGCTGTACGGTCGCGGTTGAATGCTGAACACATGCCCCTGACTGCATCCCAGACCCGCTACCTGAGGGGCCTCGCCCATCCGCTGAAGCCGGTTCTGCTGTTGGGCGACAAGGGCGTGACGCCGGGTGTGCTGGCGGAATTGGAGCAGGCCCTCGACGACCACGAACTGATCAAGGTCAGGCTGGCCGGCCACGACCGCGGCGCGCGCGCCGCCGCGCTCGGTCGCTTGCTCGAATCCAGCGGCGCCGAGCGGGTCCAGGGCATCGGCCATGTCGCCGTGCTGTACCGGCGCAACGCGGAGCAGCCGAGGATCGCGCTGCCTGCATGATTTTTGCGATCGTCCCTGATCGCCGCGCACCAGCTTGACGGGCAAACGCGACTGGCCCAAGCCACGAACATCAGAACGGCCATCAAAGCCGCCATCCATGGCCAACAGCTCCCTGGCCTGACTTTTCACAACAGCCGCTCCGAACCATGCGCCCGAACAGCACCACACGAGCGCCTTCCGAGTTGCCATGGAACTGAACCTCGAACGCCCGCGTGATTTCCTGTTCGTGCGCAAGGCCGGCGCGCACTCGGTCACCGTGGTCGATCGTCCATTCACGGCCAGCCTGATCCTGACGCGGGAAACCGTCATCGACGACTGGGCGGTCACCGACGTCGCGGCGATGACCGCGGAACACGTCGCACCGATTCTCGCGCTGAACCCCGACGTGGTGCTGCTCGGCACCGGCGCGCGCCAGCGGTTTCCGTCGCAAGCCGTGCTGGCCGAGTTCCTGCAACACGGTGTCGGCGTCGAAGTCATGGACAATGCGGCCGCGGCGCGTACCTGGGACATCCTCGCCAGCGAGGGCCGCAACGTGGTCGCGGCATTCATTTTGAGCGAGCGCCCCTGATCGCCGCTCCACCCACATCCGACGCTTGGTTGATCCTGTTCTCCGGATCATCAGAACGGCCCAAGAGCCGCCATCCCTGGCCAAAAACTCCGTGGCCTGACTTTCAACAACAGCCGCTTCGAATCAGCGTCGGCGACAATCGTTCAAGAGAAATTACCGCTTCGGGAGATAGCCCAGCGGATCGACGGGTTTGCCGTCCTTGCGGATTTCGAAGTGCAGTTCCACGCGCGGGGCACCGCTCGCACCCATCAACGCGATCTCCTGCCCGGCATCGACGTGCTGGCCTTCCTTCACCAGCCGCCGGCTGTTGTGGCCATACGCGGAAAGATACGTATCGTTGTGTTTGACGATGACCAACTCGCCGTAACCGATCAGCCCATTGCCGCTGTACACCACCGTGCCGCCCGCCGCAGCACGCACCGGATCCCCCACGTTGCCGGCGATGTCCACGCCGGCGCCATCGCCACCACTCCCTGCCCGAAAGCCCCCCACGACTTCGCCACTTGCAGGCCATTGCCAGGTGATGCCGGCGATGGTCCGTGTCGCGGTGGAAGCTGGCGTGGGCGTCGTCGTGACGACCGGCTGCACGGGCGCCGGCGGCACTGGCGCCGGAGGCGCGCTTGTCGCCGCTGCGACCGGTACCGATACAGCCGACGAGGCCGATGCCGGCGCCACGCCGTTGGCGGTCATGTCCTGCGTCGTGACCGGCCCGAACACGGGGGCAGCGGGTTGCGTTGGTGGCGTCGGCGCGGAGGCGACCGTACCAGCGGCCGCCGCCGACGACGGTTGCAACGCCAGCACCTGCCCCGGATGGATCACGTACGGCGGCGGAATGTTGTTTTGGGCAGCCAGCGTACGGAAATCGATGCCGTGCGCGAACGCAATGCTGTACAGCGTATCGCCCGGCGCCACGGTATAGCCGGCCGCACTGACGGTGCCGTTGGCATGACCGAGGCCGAAGGTCCGGGTCCCGCTGCCGGCCGCAGCAGGCTGCGCGGGCGAGCTTTCGGCGGACGACGGCTGTTGACCCGGGCTGAAGGAATGATTGACCACCGGTGCCGGCGTCGATGCGCAACCCGCCAACAGTGCCACCGTCGCGATCGGGGTAAGCAGCAGTTTCAGCAAATTCGTTGTTCGCATGATGCGCGCAAGGATAACCGACACACGACCGCATGCGACAGACGCAATGCCCGGCAGGATCGACGCCATCCGCCACGCAACCATGCAACCCGGAAAGGTCCGGGAAGTGTCCTTCATCGCAACCAGAAGTACAGGGCCACCGCCACCACGATCGCGACGATCACCCATCCTGCCGTTTCGATGTGCTTGTGCAGCGCCTTCTCCGCGCGCTCGCCACCCAGCCGGATCGCGCCGGACACCAGGTACACGCGCTTGCCACGGCCAATGGCGATGCCGCCGAGGAACGGCAACATCGGCATGCCGACGATGCCGCAGGCCCAGCTTGCAACCTTCATCGGAATCGGCACGAAACCCGCCGCGACCAGCAGCCAGAACGCTTCCCATGGATGCGCCTTGGCATCGGCGCCAAACTGGTGGACCAGCGATTCCAGGTGCGGCAACCAGCCAAGGCTTGCCAGTACCGGCTTGAGCGCCTCGAACGCGTAATGGCCGAGCGCGTAGCCGACCAGGGAACCCAGCAACGAGGAAAACAGGCTGATCGAGGCGAACTGCCACCACTTGCGCGGCCGCGCCAGGGTCATCGGCGCCAGCATGATTTCCGGTGCAATGGGAAAAATGAAGGCTTCGACAAAACTCAACAGCGCAAGGCCCACGTCCGCGCGCGGTTTGGCCGCCCATTCCAGGGCCTTCTCGTAGAGCGGACGGAACAGCTTCATCAGTGTGATCGTCCCTGATCACCGCGCCTCCAGACAGACTGACGATTGCCGCCGTGACGGTCAACGGACCGCCAGAACGGCCAAAGCCGCGATCCATGGCCGAGAGCCCCCCGGCCGGACTCTTCACAACAGCCGCTTCGAACAACGCTGCACGCGCGGCACGAATACATCATCCCAACCCGCCCAGCAACGGCACGAAGCTCACGGCTTCGAATTCCTCGCGCGGCCACGCGTCGCCGTCGCGCCGAAGGCGCGTCAGGCGCTGGCTTCCCGACGGGCCCAGCGGTGCGACCAGCACGCCACCATCCACGAGCTGCTCGCACAGTGCGCGCGGCACCGATTCGCCGGCGGCCGTCAGCACGATCGCGTCGAACGGCGCCTCGGTGGGCCAGCCGATGTTGCCGTCGTCGTGGCGCGTGCGGATGTTTTCGATCTTCATGGTCCGAAACAGGCGTCGTGTCTTGCGCAACAATTCCTCGATGCGTTCCACGGTGTAGACGGTGCCCACCAGTTGCGCCAACACGGCGGCCTGATAGCCGGAACCCGTGCCGACTTCCAGCACCCGCTGCGGCACGCCGCGCTCGATCAACAATTCGGTCATGCGCGCCACCACCCACGGCTGCGAGATGGTCTGGCCGAGGCCGATCGGCAGCGCGGTGTTTTCGTAGGCGCGCGACGCCAGCGCTTCGTCGATGAACAGGTGCCGCGGCGTGGTGCGGATCACGTCGAGCACACGCGGATCGGCGATGCCTTCCGCGCGCAAGGTCGCGACCAACCGATCGCGCGCCCGCTGCGAAGTCATGCCGTGGCCGCGCGCGGACGCCGCGGCAGCGCCAAACAGGATACTCATGCCGCCTGTTCCCTCTCCATTTGCGCGGTCAACCCCCCGATCCAGCTCGACACTTTTTCGAGCGCCTGGAAGCGCGTGAGATCCACGTGGAGCGGCGTCACCGACACGAAGCCGCGCCGTACCGCGTCGAAATCGGTGCCGGGGCCGGCGTCGTCGGCTTCGCCCGCGGGCCCGATCCACCACACCGTACGCCCACGCGGGTCGCGCTGCGGCACGCAGGGTTCGGAACGATGGCGACGGCCGAGACGCGTCACCTCGAAGCCATTGATCTCCCCCCACGCACGATCCGGCACGTTGACGTTGAGGATGGTGTCGGCGGGCAATGGGTCGACCAGCAGACGCCGCGTCAACAACAACACCGCGCGCGCAGCCGAATCGAAATGGTGGCCGTTGCCGTCGTGGCGTTCGCAGGGCCCGGCGAGGGACACCGCAATCGCCGGCAATCCGAGGAAGCGCCCTTCCATCGCGGCCGACACGGTGCCCGAATAGATCACGTCGTCACCGAGGTTGGCGGAATTGTTGATGCCGGACACGACAATGTCGGGTTCATGGTCGAGCAGGCCGCTGAGCCCGAGGTGCACGCAATCGGTGGGCGTCCCGACCACGCGATAACGACCATCATCGAGGCGCGTGATCCGCACCGGCGCATCGAGGGTCAGCGAGTTGCTGGCGCCGGAGCGATCGCGGTCAGGCGCCACCACGGTCACGTCGCCGATTTCGGCAAGGCGGTCGGCCAACACGCGAATGCCCGGCGCGTCCACGCCATCGTCATTGCTGAGCAACACCCGCATCGCCGATTCGAACCCCGGAACAAAACCTCGCGCAGTGCGCGCAGACCGTCAGTTTAGCCGATCCAGCCGTCTCCCACGACGCGAATCAAGGATTTGATGCGGGCGGGGCGGTGGTCGGCGGCGGCGGCGTGGCGACGCTGGTTCCGGGCGGGGTCATCACGACTTGATAGAACACTTCGCCGGGCTTGACGAGGCCGAGCTGCGAGCGAGCGCGCGCTTCGACGGCGTCCTGTCCGTGCTTCAGGTCCTCCACATCCGCACCGAGCGCTTCGTTGCGCTGCTTCAGCTTGGCGTTTTCGGCCTTCTGGTCGGATACGCGGGCCCCGATCGCCCGCAGGTCGCGCATGCCGCCGTCACCGACCCACAATTTGATCTGCAAACCGATCAGCAAGGCGATCAGGATGAGGGCAAGCCATTTCAGCATGAAAACGCGGAGCTCATCGTCTTCTCAGCCGGGAAGTGCCTTGAGGTTCGGGTAGGCGTCGCGGCCAGCATACTTCGCCGCGCCGCCCAGTTGTTCCTCGATCCGCAGCAACTGGTTGTACTTGGCGATGCGGTCGGAGCGGCACAGCGAACCGGTCTTGATTTGCGTCGCCGTGGTCGCGACCGCGAGGTCGGCGATGGTGGTGTCCTCGGTCTCGCCGGAACGGTGCGAGATCACCGCGGCGTAGTTCGCGGCATCGGCCATCGCGATCGCTTCCAGCGTTTCAGACAGCGTGCCGATCTGGTTCACCTTGATCAGGATCGCGTTGGCGATGTGTTTGGCGATGCCTTCGCGGAAAATCGCCGGGTTGGTGACGAACAGGTCATCGCCCACCAGTTGGATTTTTTTCCCGAGCCTTTCGGTGACAAGCTTCCAGCCGGCCTGGTCGCCCTCGGCCAGACCATCCTCGATGCTGATGATCGGATACTTGTCGCACCAGTCCGCGTACAGCTCCACCATTCCGGCGGCGTCGAGCTTGCGGTTCTCGCCCTTGAGGTCGTAGACGCCGTCCGCGAAGAATTCCGACGAGGCGGGATCGAGCGCAATCCAGATTTGTTTGCCAGCCGCATACCCCGCGGCGTGAACGGCCTCGAGGATCACCTCGATTGCTTCCTCGTGCGAACGCAGTGCCGGTGCGAAGCCACCCTCGTCGCCCACCGCGGTGTTGAGGCCGCGCTTCTTCAATTGCGACTTCAATGCGTGGAAACATTCGACGCCCGCGCGCAACGCTTCGGAAAAATGATCGAAGCCTGCCGGCATCACCATGAATTCCTGCATGTCGAGCGGATTGTCGGCGTGCACGCCGCCGTTGATGACGTTCATCATCGGCACCGGGAGCACCGGCGCGCAGTCCCCGGCGAGGTACTTCCACAGCGGCTGTTTGCGTGATGCGGCGACCGCGTGCGCCGCCGCCAGCGATGCCCCCAGCGTGGCGTTGGCGCCGAGGCGCGACTTGTTGGGGGTGCCGTCCAGCGCGATCAACTTCGCATCGAGACCTTGCTGGTCGGCGGCATCGAAGCCAGCCAACGTTTTCGCAATCTCGCCGTTGACGTTGGCCACGGCTTTTGTCACGCCCTTGCCGAGGTAACGCGCCTTGTCGCCGTCGCGCAGTTCCACGGCCTCGCGCGATCCGGTGGAGGCGCCGCTCGGCACGATCGCGCGGCCGAACGCGCCATCGGCAAGCGTGACTTCGGCTTCGAGCGTCGGATTGCCGCGACTGTCCAGCACTTCGCGGGCGTGGAGGGTCTTGATCGTCGTGGTCATCGGCTTCGGTTCCGTCGGATTACTGATCATCGTCATTCCGGGGCTGCCGAAGGCAGAACCCGGAATCGGTGTCGTGGTGCATGTCGGCTCTCAAACCGATTGACTCGCGCCATCCCGGGCGCTCGCCCTTCGGGCCACCTCCGGTGTTCGCATTGGCTGTCCTGCCAACGCAGTCGGATTCGGACCTGTGGTCACCTCCGGAATGACCAAGGCGCTGACTGAACTCGGGAACTGCTCAGGGTCTGCTCTCCACGGTTTCAAGGAATCCGGCTCGCTTGGTCGCACCGTCCAGTTCCTTCAGCGTTCCCAGCAACGCTTCCATCTTTCCGAGCGGCCAGGCATTCGGGCCGTCGGAGAGCGCCTTGTCCGGATCGGGATGGGTTTCCATGAACACGCCAGCGACGCCGACTGCAACCGCGGCGCGCGCCAGCACCGGCACGAACTCGCGCTGGCCGCCGGACTTCGTGCCCTGCCCGCCCGGCAACTGCACCGAATGGGTGGCGTCGAACACCACCGGGCATCCGGTGTTGCGCATCACCGCCAGCGAGCGCATGTCGGAGACGAGATTGTTGTAGCCGAAGCTCGCGCCGCGCTCGCACACCAGGGTCTGGTCGTTACCGACCGCACGCGCCTTCTCGACCACGTTCTTCATGTCCCACGGCGACAGGAACTGGCCCTTTTTGATGTTCACGGGCTTGCCGACGGCGGCGACCTTCTGGATGAAATCGGTTTGCCGGCACAGGAAGGCGGGCGTCTGCAACACGTCCACCACCGCAGCGACCTCGTCGAACGGGGTGTATTCGTGGACATCGGTCAGCACCGGCACGCCGAGTTGTCTTTTCACTTCGCCGAGGATGCGCAGGCCCTCTTCCATCCCCAGCCCGCGAAAGCTCGACACCGAGGTGCGGTTGGCCTTGTCGAAGCTGGACTTGAAGATGAACGGAATGCCGAGCCTGCCGGTGATTTCCTTCAGGCGTCCCGCGGTGTCGAGCTGCAACGCCTCGGATTCGACCACGCAGGGACCGGCAATCAGGAAGAACGGCTGGTCGAGGCCGACTTCGAAGCCGCAGAGGTTCATGCGCGCGCACCCCTGTCGTCGTCACCCCGGCGCAAGCCGGGGCCCAGTGTCTTGCGGCACGCACAAAGCCGCTGGGTTCCGGCCTGCGCCGAAATGACGAGAAGGCGATGCGTCGGAACAAGAACCCTCACCCCGCCGCCTCCTTCGCCAAGCGCGGCGCGTCGCGTACCGCCTTGTACTCGCGCGCGGCGCGCACGAACCCGTTGAACAGCGGATGGCCATCGCGCGGCGTGGAGGTGAATTCCGGGTGGAACTGGCAAGCCAGGAACCATGGGTGCTTCTGTGGTGGCAATTCGACGATCTCCACCAGGTCGTCCTCCGACACGCCCGCGATCACCAGGCCGGCCTGTTGCAACCGCTCGCGGTAGCGGTTGTTGAATTCGTAGCGGTGGCGATGGCGCTCGCGAATGGTGTCGGCGCCGTACAACTCGCGCGCCAGCGTGCCCGGACTCAATCGGCATTCCTGCGCGCCCAGGCGCATGGTGCCGCCGAGATCGGAAGCCTCGTCGCGGCGCTGCACATCGCCGTCCTGCGTCCACTCGGTGATCAGGGCGATCACGGGATGGGCGCAATCGCGATCGTTCTCGGTGGAACCTGCGCCAGCCAGGCCCGCGACATTGCGCGCGAACTCGACCACCGCCGCGTGCATGCCGTAGCAGATGCCGAAATACGGAATGCCGCGCTCGCGCGCGTAGTTCACGGTCTGGATCTTGCCTTCGAAGCCGCGCTTGCCGAAGCCGCCCGGCACCAGGATCGCGTCGGCATCGTGCAACACGGCGTCGGCGCCGCGGGTTTCGATGGTTTCCGAATCGACCCACTCCAGTTGTATCCGGGTCGCGTTGTGGATGCCGCCGTGGCGCAACGCCTCGCCCAGCGACTTGTAGGCATCCTTGTGTTCGACGTACTTGCCGACGATGTAGATCCTGACCTCGTCCTTCGGATTCTCGACCGCATCGACGGTGCGCTGCCACTCGGCGAGATCGGTGGGCTTGGCATCGAGGTGGAGGCGTTCGACCACGATGTCGTCGAGCCCTTCCTTGTGCAGCCACAACGGCAATTTGTAGACGATGTCCGCATCGGCGGCGCTGATGACCGCGCTTTCCGGCACGTTGGTGAACAGCGCGATTTTGCGGCGCTCGGATTCGGGCAACGGTTCCTCGCAGCGGCACACCAGGATGTCGGGCTGGATGCCGAGCGCGCGCAGTTCCTTCACCGAATGCTGGGTGGGTTTGGTCTTGATTTCGCCGGCGGCCTTGATGAACGGCACCAGGGTCAGGTGCATGAACAACACCTTGTCGGCGCCGCGCTCGATGCGCAATTGGCGGGCGGCTTCCAGGAACGGTTGCGATTCGATGTCGCCCACCGTACCGCCGATCTCGACTAGCGCCACGTCGAAGCCTCGCGTGGCCTCGTCGATGGCGTGCTTGATCTGGTCGGTGATATGCGGAATCACCTGCACCGTTGCCCCGAGATAATCGCCGCGGCGTTCCTTGCGGATCACCGCTTCGTAAATCTTGCCGGTGGTGATCGAATTCTTGCCGGACAACCGCGTGCGCACGAAACGCTCGTAATGCCCGAGATCCAGGTCGGTTTCGGCGCCATCGTCGGTGACGTACACCTCGCCGTGCTGGAACGGGCTCATCGTGCCGGGATCGACGTTGATGTACGGATCGAGCTTCATCAGCGTCACGTTGAGGCCACGGGCCTCGAGAATGGACGCCAGCGACGCCGACGCGATGCCCTTGCCAAGCGAGGACACCACGCCGCCGGTGACGAAAATCAGGGAGGTCATGGTCGGACCGTGTGTGGAAAGCGTCATTCTAACGGCACGTTCCCGGCTCCGCGAGCCCGTGTAGCCGCCAGTTGGCAATGTCCCCTTTCTGCAAGTTGCAAGCGCCGCAGGGCGGATCCCGCGAAGCGGCTACGCCGATTCCGCCCTACATGGCGGACCGTGCCTGCTTCCGACTTCCACGCCCGCCCCGATGAATGGTCGCCGAAGATTTCCCCTTTGCACGCGCATTCGCCACAATGATGATTTGCTCCGCAGGACTCGCCATCATGACCCTTGCCAGCGTCCCCTCCCGCACCGCCGCCCTGCGTGGAAAGATGCAAGAACGTGGCGTCGCCGCCTGCATCGTTCCCACCGCCGACCCGCATTTGTCCGAATACCTGCCGGAACACTGGACGGCCCGCGAGTGGCTGTCCGGCTTCACGGGCTCGGCCGGCACCCTGGTCGTGACCGCCGATTTCGCGGGACTGTGGACCGATTCCCGCTACTTCTCGCAGGCCGAACGCCAGCTTGCCGGCAGCGGCGTGGAACTGATGAAGTTGAACGTGCCGCACACGCCCGAGCACGTCGCGTGGCTGTGCGAATACATCCATGCCGGCGACAAGGTCGCCTGTGCCGCCGACATGCTGTCGCTCGCATCCGAACGCGGCCTGCGCGAGGCGTTGGCGAAACATGATGCGCAACTGGTCGAGGACGACCTGCCCGGCGAAATCTGGAACGATCGCCCGCCGCTGCCGCACGCGCCGGTGTACGAGCACCCGGTCAAATACGCGATCCGTGCGCGCGCCGAAAAACTGGCTAACGTGCGCCAGGCCATGCACGAAGCCGGCGCGACGCACCACATCGTCTCGGCGCTGGACGAGGTTGCCTGGGTCCTGAACCTGCGCGGCAGCGACGTCGATTACAACCCGGTGTTCCTTTCGCACCTGTTGATCGACGCCAACGCCGCTACCCTGTTCGTCGAATCGTCCAAACTCGATGCCGCGCTGCACAAGGCGCTCGCCGACGACGGCATCTCGCTTGCGTCGTATGCGGATACCCCCGCGAGCCTGGCGAAGCTGCCACGGGACTCGCGGTTGCTGCTCGCACCGGGCGCGATCTCCGCCGCCGTGGCGCACGCGATCCCGGAACGCGTCGCGCTGGTCGAAGCGCCAGGCCCGATTACCGCGGCCAAGGCGCGCAAGGACGAACGCGAACTGGAACACGTGCGCGAGGCGATGCGCCGCGACGGCGTGGCGCTGGTGCGCGGTGCACGCTGGCTGGAGCAGTCGCTGAAGGACGGCGAGCGCCTGTCTGAACTCGACGTGGACACGAAACTGCGCGAACTGCGTTCGCAGCAACCCGGCTTCGTCAGCGAAAGTTTTTCCACCATCGCGGGGTACCAGGCCAACGCCGCGCTGCCGCACTACCGCGCCATGCCCGAATCGCATTCGGAGTTGAAGCCGCGCGGCATGCTGCTGATCGACTCCGGCGCGCAGTACCTGGGCGGCACCACCGACATCACCCGGATGTGGGCACTGGGCGAAACCACCCCGGAGCAGCGCCGCGACGTGACGCTGGTGCTGAAGGGCGTGATCGCGCTGTCGCGCGCAAGATTTCCGCGCGGCGCTTCCGGCCAGCAACTCGACGCGCTGGCGCGCGCGCCGATCTGGTCGGCAGGCATCGACTACGGCCACGGCACCGGGCACGGCGTCGGCTATTGCCTGAACGTGCACGAGGGCCCGCAGTCGATCCGCCCGCCGCGTTCGGCCGCGCACCTCGAACCGATGGACGTGGGCATGATCACTTCGATCGAGCCCGGCATCTACAAACCCGGGCGGCACGGTGTACGCATCGAAAACCTCGCCGCGACGATCCCGGCGGGCGACGGCGAATTCGGCGAATTCCTCGCCTTCGAGACGCTCACGCTGTGCCCGATCGACACGCGCCTGCTGGATCTGCCGCTGCTGGACGCAACCGAAATCGCATGGCTCGACGGCTACCACGCGGACGTGCGCGAAAAACTCGCACCCCTGCTGGACGACCCCGCGGATCGCGCGTGGCTGGACGCACGTTGCGCGCCCCTGACACCCGCGAAAGCCGCCTGAACGTCGCGCCGGCCATCTCTACAGGATGGGCCTGTTCTGCTAGCTTACGCGGGTTGTTTCCCCGAGGA
>DASTIS010000225.1:0-7821 GCA_035717365.1 Rhodanobacteraceae bacterium | reverse complement strand
CGCCCTTGCCGACCCACTGAACTGACGGACCCTTGTGCCGATGGAGCTGACACTTACCCCCGACATGATGCTGGTGCTCGGGCTGGTGGGCTTCACGGTCCTCATGCTGATCGCGGAGTGGGTGCGCGCCGACATCGTGGCATTGCTGGTCGTGGTCGTGATCGGCATCACCGGCCTGATGCCGGTCGATGAATTGTTCAACGGCTTCGCCTCCAACGCGGTGCTGTCGCTGATCGGCGTGATGGTCATGGGTGCGGGACTGGACCGCACCGGCGTGCTCAATCGCGCGGCCTCGTTCATCCTGCGGTTGTCAGGCGGCGTCGAGAACCGCGTTTCGGTGGCGCTCAACGCGACGGTCGGCAGTCTGTCCTCGATCATCCAGAGCCAGGCGCTGGCCGCGTTGTTCCTGCCGGTGGCCAGCCGTATCTCGGCGCGCACGGGGGTGCCGCTGAAGCGCCTGCTGCTGCCGATGGCGTGCTGCATCCTCGCCGGCACCAGCATGACGTTGATTTCGAACTCGCCGCTGATCCTGCTCAACGACCTGATCGTGAGCGCCAACCACAACCTGCCGCCCGGTGCGCAGACCATCGAACCGTTCAAGCTGTTCGCGATCACCCCGATCGGCATTCCGCTGTTGCTGGTCGGCATCCTGTACTTCGCCTTCCTCACCCGCCGGTTGATGCCGGACGATGCCGCGGACAAGCCCAAGGTCACACCCGGACGCACCGAAAGCTACTTCGCCGACACCTACGGGATCGAGGGTGAGGTCATCGAACTGACCGTGACCGCCGACAGCCCGCTGGTCGGCATGAGTATCGGCGAAGCCGAGCTGCTCGAGAAGGCGCCGCTGATCCTCGCGATCAAGAACGGCAACGAGGCCCGGCTCGCGCCGCCTTCCGACCAGATGATCTGGGTGGGAACGGTGCTGGGCGTGCTGGGTACGCGTGCCGACGTCAACGAGTTTGCCCAGGCGATGCAGAGCCGCCCCGGCAACCGCATCCAGGCCCTCGCGGACATGTTCAATCCCACCCGCGCGGGGATCTCGGAGGTGGTGATCCCGCCGCTGTCGAAGTTCATCAAGCACGAGGTCGGCGAGCTGCGCCTGCGCAAACGCTACGGCATTTCGGTGCTGGCGGTGAATCGCGGCGACGAGGTGACCCGCGGCGAGGACGTGCGCAAGATGTCGCTGCGTGCCGGCGATTCGCTGGTGCTGTACAGCTCCTGGCGCGATCTCTCGCTGGCGGCGGAAAGCCGCGACCTGGTACCGGTCACCGATATTCCGAGCGAGGAACAGCGCCCCGGCAAGGTCCGTTACGCACTGGTGTTCTTCGCATTGGCGATGGCATTGGGGCTGTTCACCGACCTGCGGCTTTCCGTCGCGATGCTCACCGGCGCGGTCGGCATGCTGCTGGCCGGCGTGCTCAACATGGACGAGGCCTACGGCGCGATCAACTGGAAGACCATCTTCGTGATGGCGTGCCTGATTCCGCTCGGGATCTCCATGGATTCGACCGGCACCGCCGCCTGGATGGCACAGGAGATCCTGCACTACATCGGCCACCTGCCCCAGTGGGCGATCCAGGCCTGCATCGCGATCCTCGCGCTCATCTTCTCGCAGATCATTTCGCACGTCGGGACCGCGGTGATGATGGTGCCGATGGCGATCAACATCGCGCTCGCTTCGGGCGGCAACCCCAGCGTGTACGCGCTGATCGTGGCGCTGTCGGTCTCCAACACCTTCCTGCTCCCCGGCGCCAGCCCCACCCTGCTGATCGTGGCCGGCCCCGGCGGCTACAAGCCGCGCGATTTCGTGCGCGTGGGTCTGCCGCTCACGGTGGTCATGCTGGTGGTCACGCTGGTGATGGTGAACGTGGTGTTCGGGAGGTGATCAAGGCGGGAACTTCCGGGCCGGATCACCCGCCTGATGACGCCGCCGGCGCGGAGGCGGCAGGCGGCGCACCGTAGGTCGGCGTGTCGGCATATTTGGCCGGCGGATTCCACATCGTCGCGACATAGAACACGACCCAGGCCACGACGACCAGGCACAGTATCCACACCCACGTCGGGATCTCGCGGCGTGCCTCGGCGCGCCGCGGATCAAACGGATCATCCGCACTGAAGGCGTCCACCGTCATGTGCACCGTGCCGCGCCGGGTCGAGCCCGGCCGCAGGCCGCCCACCATGATGCCCGGTCCGTTCTGCACGTGGAACGGAATCTCCTCGATGCCCTCCACGCCCGACTGGTCCGCGGCACGGATGGTTAGCCGGTGCGGGCCGTCCGCCAGCTTGCGCGTGTCCAGCGTCAACGAAGTCGGCAGTTCGCGGTCGATGACCGGCGTCGGCTCGTCGTCCAGGTAAACGCGTACGTGTGGCTTGGACATCGGAAATTCCCTCAACGATCCGGACGCAGGATGTCGTACTTCGGGTGGCGCGGGTCCTTCTCGCCGGGGCGGACGATCCACCAGAACATCGCGACGAAACACGCGACGGTGATGATCCCCGCTACCGACGCGACGGCGATGACGCCCCACAACGGACCCATCAACATGTTGTGCATCGCGATCTCCCAGGGCCTGTCAACGCCATGCCAAGTGAACCGCGTTGCTCCGCAGCGGTTGCCAGACAAGGCGCGCGCCGCAGCGCCATGGTGGTTCCATGGTCAAGGTGCGCGCCGCCGCATGGAGGCCGCTGCGGAGCAACCCTCCGGGTCGTGGCCCTTTGCCCGCATGGCTGTGTCATTACTCGTCGATGTATCGACATACATCCTCCTCGTTCTTCCTTGCCCTGCAGGCAAAGGGCCGGCGGCGCGGCCACGTGGCATGGCGTTGCCAGGCCCTAGTTGCCCTTGGCGCGCACCGCCCCGACTTCGGCGGGCGTGACGTGTTTTGCGTGGTTGCCCCACGACGAGCGTTCGTAATTGGCAATGTTGGCGATGTCGATGTCGGTCAACTGGCCCGCGAACGGCGGCATCGGGCTGGAATATTTCACGCCGCCGATGGTCACGCCGTGCGCCCCGTGCAGAATGGTGTGGAGATGCAGCGTCGGATCGGCGTTGTCGACCGCGGCATTGCCCTTGAGCGGTGGAAATGCGCCCGGTATGCCTTCGCCCGTGGCTTGGTGACACGCCGAACAATTGGCCGTGAACAGCGCTTTGCCCTTGGCTTGGTCATACTGGTAACCGCCGCTTGCCGCGGCGGACGCGGATGCCGGCGCCGAGGCCGGCGCGGGTGCGGCTGCCGGTGCGGACGCGGGCGCCGCCGAGGTCGCGCCGCCCATGCCGCCGTTCATCGTGTAACCCGGGATAGGCGGCTGTTTCAGGGACAGCAGGTAGGCCACCAGCGCCTTGGCCTTTTGCGTAGGGATCACCTTGCCGTGTGCGGGCGCGAATTGGGCCGGGATCGGTACGGGTGTTTCCCCGGGCGGAACCGTCGCGACCACCTGGAACAGGAACTTGAAGTTCGGCATGATCGATTGCGGCACCACCGCGCGCGGGTCGTACAGGTGGATGTACTGCCACACGTCGCTGGGCTTGGCGTTGCCGACGTTGGTCAGGTCGGGACCGGTGCGTTCCGAACCCAGCAACTCGGGCGTCTGGTAGGCGAAGTCACCAGGCGCGGACGGTCGCCCGAACACTTTATCCTCGGACAATGGCCGCACCTGCTGGGTGTGGCAATAACCACAGCCGTTGCCCGCGAACACCGCACGTCCTTCTTCCTGGAGCGATGTCAGCGGTTGCACGCCGGGGCCCGGCGGGGTTTTCGACAAATCGATGGCCGGCCCCACCGCGATCAGCAACACGATCACGATGTAGATGCCCAGCGCACCCCCGAAGATCGCGAACATCGGTTTGAACGCCGCCTTCATGCCACGACCTCCCTGCCCAAGATCTCCTTGGTCGCAGACGGATCCATCACCGGCGACGCGGCATCACCCGATTGGCCCGCGGTCATGCGCCACACGTTCCACGCAAACACGATGTGCGACAGGAACATCAAAATGCCGCCGACGCCACGCCACAGGTAGTACGGCTCCATGTCCACGAGCGACTGGATGAAGGGCACGCCATGGACCCAGTCCAGGCCCTGGATCGTGCCACCGATCGAAAGCGAGATCACGTAGATACTCACGCCAACGAGCGCCAGCCAGAAATGCACCGCCACGCCCAGCCGACCCGGGCCCTTGCCCGTCGCGAGCGGCAGCAGCGCATACACGGCACCCCACGCGGCGAAAGCCACGAAGCCATACATCGTCAGGTGCGAATGGCCCACGGTGAAGCTGGTGAAGTGCCAGATCGCCTGCAGCGAACGGAACGCCTCGACGGTGCCCTGGGTCGATCCGAACAGGTAGCAGATCACGCCGACGAACATGAACGCCAGCGGATAGGACTCGATCCTGCCGTGGTAACGCCCACGCATCGTCAACAGGAAGTTCGCGCTACCGGCCCAGACCGGCACCAGCATCGCCACCGAAAACACGATCGCGGTGGTCTGCAGCCACCACGGCAACGGGCTGAACAGGAAGTGGTGCCCGCCCAGCAGCGGATAGAACAAAAGATTGGTCCAGAACGCCAGCACGCCCAGCGCGTAGGAGTAGATCGGGCGGTTCAGGACTTTGGGAATCGCGTAGTAGAACAGGCCGAGTGCAAGCGGCGTGAACCACATGCCCACCGCGTTGTGCATGTAATAGCCGGAGATCGCAACCTGGCCCAGTCCGTACTGGTACCACGGCAATACGCCAACGGTCGCGATCACGACCGTCCACAGCACGCCCGCGACGATGTACCAGTTGGACAGGTAGATGTCCCCGGTACTGCGTCGCGCCACCGTACCGATCAGGTTCCACGCGGTCACCAGCAGTGCCGCAAGGAATACCAGCCGGATCGGCCACGGCCATTCGCGATATTCGAGATCACCCCAGTTGTAACCGAGGTCCAGCGCGATGGTGCCCGCGATCGCGGCGATGTTGAACAGCCACAGTCCGATCCACGCGAGCTTCGTGCTGTACAACTTCGTGCCGCAACTGCGCACCGTGACGTAGTAGGCGGCTCCGACCAACGCGATGCTGGCGAAGCCATAGAACGTGCCGTTGGTGTGGATGGGACGCAGGCGCCCGAAGGTCAGGTATTTGGCCGCCCAGAAATCCGGCGCGCCGAACTTGAACGCCAACAGCAACCCTACCGCCGTCGCGAACAACAGCCACAGCGTGGCGCTGACCGTGTAAGCCGAAAAGATCCTGGCGAGCGCACGAT
This sequence comes from Rhodanobacteraceae bacterium, assembly GCA_035717365.1. GTDB lineage: Bacteria > Pseudomonadota > Gammaproteobacteria > Xanthomonadales > Rhodanobacteraceae > 66-474. Next base: position 2,573 of record DASTIS010000225.1, on the reverse strand, counting down.
CGTCTTCCGGGCTGCTGGTTGACGCGGTCGCAGGAAGGTGCTGAACGGAAGCAGGCATCACTACGCCCCATTGATGGAAATGGAACGGTCGGCGCCAGCGGGCTCGGGCCGTGGGGACGGACGTGGCGAAAGTCTGCATCGCGGCGCGCCCGACCTGGCAAGTCTAGGCAAGCGCGCGCACAACCCAAATGACTTGCATCATGGCAAACGCGTGCGCGCGTCGTTACGAATGGTCACGGGCACGATGCGGCAACCGTTCGATCAGCGCCCCGCGTTACCGTCGCTCTCCGCGCCGCCACCGCGACGGGAATCGTCCGCCGGCGGATCGTCCAGCAGCGGCAGGACCTTCGGCGTATCCAGATCTTCGAACTGGTCGTGGCGCACGGCCCAGAAAAACACGCCGACCGCCGCGGCCACGAGCAACAGGCTGACGGGTATCAGGATCAGCAACGCGTTCACGCGGACTCCGCCACGGTCGCGCCCGGGAACGAGGCAATCGGGGTCGGCTCGCGGACCCGCAGCGTGTTGAGCACCACCGCCAGCGAGCTGACCGACATGCCGATCGCGGCGAGCCAGGGCGGCACGAAGCCGATCGCCGCGAACGGAACCGCGCCGAGATTCCACACCAGCGACCAGCGACGGTTCTGCAGCAGGATGTCGCGCGCGCGCGTCGCAAGTTCACGCGCCAACGACAAGCCACCGAGTCCGCGCAACAACGCCAGGTCGGCGTGTGTCGTCGCCAGATCGGCGCCTTCCGCGGGCGCGGCCGAAACATCCGCCGCGGCCAGCGCCGCGGCGTCGTTGCTGCCATCGCCGACCGCGAGCACGACAGCACCGGCCGCCTGTTCGGCCCGCACCCGCGCGAGCTTGTCGGACGGCGATTGCTGCGCCGCCCAGTCGTCGATGTCGAGCTGCGCCGCAATCGCGGCCACGCGGTCGGACGTATCGCCACTGACGATCATGGGAGCCATGCCCACGCGGCGCAACGCCGCCACGGTTGCCGCCGCATCCGGGCGCAACGCTTCCCGCCCGGGACTGCGCGTCGCCGATTCGGTCAACGTGCCGGTCTTGTCGAGCAACAGACGATCGGCGCGAGCCAGTGCGTCCAGCGCCGCCGGTCGCACCACCAGCACGCCGGCGCGCGCGAGTACCGCCATCGTGCGCGTGAGCACCGCCGGAGCGGCCAAGCCGAATGCACACGGACATGCCACCACCAGTACCGCGACGACCGCATCGAAGGCCCGCGCGGGGTCGCGCCACAGCCAGAACGCCGCGGCAGCCAGCGCCAGCATGAGTACACGCCAGACGAAACGACGTGCGGCCGGCGCGTCCGCATTGCCGGCGACGTCGCGCGTCGCATTTGCCGCGGCCGCGAGCCTGCCGAGGACCGTCGTGGCGCTGGCCGCAACGTCACGCTCGACGCGCAGCTCGAGTGGTCCGTCCAGTGCCACCGCCCCGGCCATGATGGCATCGTCGCGGCGGCGCAGGCGGGCGCGCGCCTCGCCGCTCAACAGCGACTCGTCGAACCGGGCCTGCGCGGTTTCCAGCGCGCCGTCGCACGGCACGGCTTCGCCTTCGGCCACGCGCACCCGGTCACCGGGCACGAGTTCGGCGGCCGCCACGATTTCCAGTTGGCCACCTACGCCCAATCGCCGTGCGGTGAGCGGCATCGCGTCCGCGGCAACCTCGCCCGCCGCGCGGTGCTTCAGTTGTGCACGCAACTGCAGGTGCCGCCCCAGCAGCAGCACGAACACGAACATGCTGATCGAATCGAAGTAGACCTCGCCGCCGCCGCGCACGGCGTTGACGGCGCTGGCCAGGAACACCAACGCGATCGCCAGTGCCACCGGCACGTCGATGCTGGCGCGTCCGGCGCGCAGCCCCGCCAACGCATCGCGATAGAACGGCCACGCCGCATAGCCCACCACCGGCGCCGCCGACAACATCGCGAGCCATCGAAACAATTGCACGGTCGTGGCCTCCAGCGGGTTGATCGCCCCGATGTAGAGCACGAACGCGAACATCATCGCCTGCATCGCGAACACGCCGGCCACCAGCAACCGCTTCAGGGACGCGTCGAGCAAGCGGCGGCCGCTGTCGTCGAGGCTGTCGCGGTGCAGCGGCCGCGCGTCGCAACCCGCGGCCGCGCACGCCGCCAGCACGCGCGGCAACGTCACGGTCCGGTCATCGAAGGTCACGCGCAGCCGTTGCGCGGCGACCTCCACGGAGATCCTTGTGACGCCGGACAGCGCGTGCAGGACCTGCTCCAACCGCAGCGCGTCGCGCGGGACAGCGATCGCGGGAACCCGCAACGCCAGATCGACCTTCCCGTCGCGCCGCCGGCGCAATACCTGTCCGGCGAGGGCCGGACGCGACCACACGGCGCCATCGGTGTTCATGACGAGGACGCCGCCGCCGGCGGATCCGCGTGCGCGGGCACCCCGAGCACGGAATGCGCCGGCACCTCCAGTGCGTGATCGCGATACTGGATGCTCGCCACCAGGATCCAGACGCAGCCGGCGATGGATCCCGCGAAAATCAGGATGCCCAACCACACCACCGGCAGACGGTAC
>DASTIS010000224.1:0-2663 GCA_035717365.1 Rhodanobacteraceae bacterium | reverse complement strand
ACGTTGTTGAGCGCGAGTTGCAGCTTCCAGTCGCGCTGGAGCGACCAGCCGGCGCGCAGGTTGGTGAGCGCGTAACCGCCCAATGGATGCTGATTGGCGATGTCGTCGTAGGTGCGCGAGGCGAGATACCAGCTCGCACCGAAACTGAAATGCCCGAAGCTGCGGTCGGCGTCGAAGCGCGCGCTCTGGCGCGGCCGCCGCGGCAATTCGTTGCCGTAGTTGAAACCGACCGCGGCATCGTCGCGAGCATTCATGACCGTCGCGGTGGCGCGCACGTCCCAACCTGCGAGCTTGCCGCCCACCACGCCTTCCAGCCCCGTGATGCGTGCGCGGTCGATGTTGTTCGGCAGGTTGAGCGCGGCGTCCCAGCTGATCATGTCGTGGATGTCGTTGCGGTAGATCGACAGCGACCAGTGCCCCCAGTCCGGCGTGCCACGCAAACCCACTTCGACGTTGCGCGAACTTTCCGGCCGCAGGTTCGGATTGGAGAAACCGGGGTAGTACAGATCGTTGAAGGTGGGCGCGCGGAACGCCGTGCCCCAGCTTGCGGTGACGCGCAGATCCTTCGTGAAGTTCCAGCCCCACAGCACGCTGCCGGTGGTCTTGCCGCCGAACTGGCTGTTGTCGTCATGGCGCAGGTTGGCCTGCAGCGACTGCGCACCGAAACTGCGCTGCCATTGCGCAAAGAGGCCGCGGTTGGTGCGCGAATCCTCGGTGAACGTGTAGTTGCTGGCTACGGTTTCGCGCTGCCAGTCCATGCCCGCGCTGAGCAACCCACCGCCCAATGCGACGTCCGCCTGCAGCGAGCCGAGCGTGCGCCGCGTATTGAAGTGATCGACGTACGTGCCTGCGAGGAAGTCCTCGTCGAAATCCGAACTGCTGCCGAAGCGCAGGGAGAGATTCAACTTGTCGTTCGGACGGAAATGCAATTGGCCGCCCACGACCTGGGTCGAGTAATCATCGGAATCGCTGAAACTGCCGTCGTACTTGTTGACACCCTGCGAGCGCATCGCCAGCGCATCGGCGCTCCATTGCGCGTTGAACTGGTACGCGCCATGGAGCGTCAACGCGTTGTCGTGGAAGCCGTCGCGATCGGGCTGGTCGGCGAAGCACCCCGCAAACGCCTCCGCCGCACCCACCCGACAGGCGTTGATGCCCTTGGTCTGGTCGTGCGTGGCCTGCACGGCGATCCAGCCCTTGTCGCCCGCCGCCGAAAGGCCCGCGGACGCCTTCCGGTGCGAGTAGCTGCCGATGCCCACGCTGGCGTTCGGCGTGAACGTGCCCGGCGCGTGGCGCAGGAAGATCTGGATCACGCCGCCGATCGCCTCCGAACCGTACAGGCTGGAAAACGGACCGCGCACGATTTCGATGCGCTGGATCTGGTCAACGGGAATGTGCTGGACCGGCGTGGTGCCCGCAGTGGCCGAGCCGACTCGGATGCCGTCCACCAGCACCAGCACCTGGTTGGCATTGGTGCCACGCAGGAACATGGCACTGATCTTGCCGGGGCCACCCTGGTTGCTGATCGTCATGCCCGGCGTGTCGTTCAACAGATCCTGCAGCGACGCCGGCTGCAGCAGTTCGATCTCCGCACGCGTGATCACGGTGACCGGCGCGAGGGTCGCATCCTCGGTTTGCGCGGTACGGGTCGCGGTGACGACGATCCGGTCGAGGGTGGTGGGTCCGGCTTGCGCCAGTGCCAGCGCCGGCACCAGGGATGACAAGGCACAAGACAACGCGGCCAGCGCGCAGCGGCCGGGCAACGGGTGATGCTGTTTCATGAAGCACTCCTGTCCGCGCCTGCCCGCGCGGTGTTGGCGGAGTGAGCCTCCGATCGGAGGCTCACAAAGGACAGGTCGAAAGGAGTGCGGGCGCCGGCGGGGGATGCGCGGCACCAGACACAAGCCCTCCGCTTGTCCGGTTCTCGCCGAAGGCCGGTCTCCGGGCTCGCGAGTGAAGGTGTGCAACCTTCCCGACCCGCGCCTTCCCGTACTTGCGTACAGTGGCTGCTTGCGGACCGTTACTCGCCTACCGTTGCGGGGGCAGCTCCGGAATGGCCGTCCATTTGCATGGGGGCGTCACCGGATTCCCGTTTCAACCGTCGACGTGCATCGACGGTCACCTCAGGCAGTTCGAATGATACGCGATCGCGCGGACGCGTGTCGCGCGAACTCGCCGGATTTGGCACAGGTTGGGGAAGCGGCGGTTAGAGTTGCGGCTCGCGCACCTCATCGGGGAGATATGCTCCGCACGCTCCGTCCCATTGCTTCGTTGCTCGCCGGCACGGCGCTGTTGCTGGTCGGGGTCGGGCTGCTGAACACGCTGATCCCGCTGCGCGGGATCGCCGCGGGTTACCCGGGAATATTGCTCGGTGGCCTGACTTCGGCCTACTACGCGGGCTATTTCATCGGCACTTTTGCGATGCCGCCGCTGGTGCGACGCATCGGCCACATCCGCGCGTTCGCGTTTTGCGCGGCCTGTACGGCATGCGTGGTGCTGCTGCATTCGTTCGGCACCGATCCCGTCGCGTGGCTGCTGCTGCGGCTGTTGGCGGGCGTCGTGCTGGTCGGGCTGTACGCGATCATCGAAAGCTGACTCAATGCACAGGCGCCACCCGGCAAGCGCGGAGCGATCTTCGCGACCTACATGGTGGTGAATCTGTG
>DASTIS010000223.1:0-7864 GCA_035717365.1 Rhodanobacteraceae bacterium | reverse complement strand
ATCCTCGAGCGTGACGAGGCATTGGCGTTGGCCGAGGAAGCGGGCCTGGATCTGGTCGAGATCCAGCCGACCGCCGAGCCTCCCGTGTGCCGGATCATGGATTTCGGCAAGTTCAAGTTCGACCAACAGAAAAAGGCCAATGCTGCGCGCAAGAAGTCCAAGCAGGTCGAGACCAAGGAGTTGAAGTTCCGGCCGACCACGGACGTTGGCGACTACAACATCAAGTTGCGCAACATGTTCAGGTTTCTGGAGAGCGGCGACAAGGTCAAGGTCAACATCCGCTTCCGGGGCCGCGAGATGCGACACCAGGAGCTCGGGATCGAACTGGCCCAGCGTATCCAGAAGGACATCGCCGAACAGGGCGTCGTTGACCAGTTCCCGCGCATGGAAGGGCGCCAGATGACGATGATGATCAGCCCCAGGAAGAAGTAGGGGCAACCCATTCACCGCGGATCGGTGGATGGTTGAAACGACGGCTCCAAACGCCGTCGCCACAAGCCGGTACGGGCATGGATGGAAAGCGCGATCGAACGATCGCCGCCCGCGCCAGTCACGAAAATCGAAAACGGAGTGGCAAACATGCCCAAGATCAAGACCAACCGGGCCGCTGCCAAGCGGTTCCGCAAGACCGCCACCGGCAAGTTCAAGGCCGGTCACGCCTTCAAGTCGCACATCCTCACCAAGAAGTCGACCAAGCGCAAACGCGGCCTGCGCGCCCCCAACCACGTGCATGAGTCCGACACCAAGCGTGTCGCGCGCATGTTGCCGTACGTCTAAGCGGAGGACACCACCATGGCACGAGTCAAGCGTGGCGTCACCGCGCGTGCGCGTCACAAGAAAACCCTGAAGGCCGCCAAGGGCTATTACAACGCCCGGCGCAAGGTCTATCGCGTCGCCAAGCAGGCGGTCACGAAGGCCGACCAGTACGCCTACATCGGCCGCAAGCAGCGCAAGCGCCAGTTCCGCGCGCTGTGGATCGTTCGCATCAATGCGGCCGCGCGCCAGTTCGGGCTGTCGTACAGCCGCCTGATCGCGGGCCTCGACAAGGCCGGTATCGCAGTCGATCGCAAGGTCCTCGCGGATCTCGCGGTTCACGACATTGCCGCGTTCGGTGCGATTGCCGAAAAAGCCAAGGCCAGCCTGGCTGCTTGATCGGATTGCCCCGGCTTCCGCGCCGGTGGCTATGATGCAAGCGAGCGGGGAGAAGGCCTTGCCTTCTCCCCGCTTTTCTTTTGCATGGGGTTGCGATGGACGGGTTGATGCAACGCACCGATGAAGCGCTGGTTGCGGTCGCCGGCGCCGAGACGCTCGATGCGCTCGAAGCGCAGCGCGTTGCGCTGCTCGGCAGGAACGGCGCGATCACCGCGGAGCTGAAGGCGCTCGGGAAGTTGTCGCCGGATGAGCGCAAGGTGCGTGGTGCGACAGTCAACGCGGCGAAGCAGAAAATCACCGACGCGATCGCGTCCCGCAAGGAAACATTGGAACGCGCGGCGCTCGAACAACGGTTGGCATCGGAAGGGATCGACGTCACCCAGCCCGGTCGCGACGCCGGTTTCGGCACGATCCATCCGCTCACCCGCACCCTCGAACGCATCGAGTCGATCTTTGCGCAACTCGGGTACAGCGTCGCCGAAGGCCCGGAGATCGAGGATGACTGGCACAACTTCGAGGCGTTGAACTTTCCCGCGCACCATCCCGCGCGCGCGATGCATGACACCTTTTACTTCGACGATGGCCGGCTGTTGCGCACGCATACCTCGCCGGTACAGATCCGCGCGCTGCAGGGGCAACAGCCGCCGGTTCGGATCATTGCGCCGGGCAAGGTCTATCGCAGTGATTCCGACCAGACCCACTCGCCGATGTTCCACCAGGTCGAGGGCCTGCTGGTGGACGAATCGGCGACGTTCGCAAACCTGAAGGGCACGCTTGAGGCCTTCGTGACCGCATTTTTCGGGCGCGCTTTCGCGATGCGTTTCCGGCCAAGCTACTTCCCGTTCACCGAACCGTCCGCGGAGGTCGATATCCGCTGGGACCGCGGCGATGGGGACAGCGGCGACGACCGCGAGCGCTGGCTGGAAGTGCTGGGCTGCGGCATGGTGCATCCGAACGTGCTGGCCAATTGCGGCATCGATCCCGAGCGTTGCACGGGTTTTGCGTTCGGCATGGGCGTCGAGCGGCTGGCGATGCTGCGGTACGGCGTGGCCGACCTGCGTGCGTTCTTCGAGAACGACGTGCGGTTTTTGAGGCAGTTTGCATGAGCGGGACTCGGGACCCGGACTGCGGAGGCAGGACGCCGGAGCGAACATCGGTGCAGCCGATGGCCCGAAGGGCAAGCCGCAGGAGCGGCGAGTCTCTCGGGACTCGGCGAAGCATCGCGCTGCTTCGCATCGAGTTCGCTGCCGAAGGGGCATCGGGCCCGGCTGCATTTCCAATGTCGCGCTTCCGGGCGCACATCAATTGCGGGCTTTTCCGGGTCCAGGGTCCCGGGTCCCGAGTTCCGGTTCTGCCATGAAATTTTCCGAAAACTGGCTGCGCTCACGGGTCGACATGCCCACCGATCGGGCGGCACTGGTCGAACGCCTGACCATGAGCGGGCTCGAAGTCGATGCCGTCGAGCCAATGGGCGACAGGCTGGATGGCGTGGTGGTTGCGCGCATCCTTGCCTGCGATCCGCACCCCAACGCCGACAAGTTGCAGGTTTGCCGCGTCGACACCGGCAACGGCGAAGTGCAGATCGTTTGTGGCGCACCCAACGCGCGCGCCGGGCTGGTCGCGCCGCTGGCCACACTCGGTGCGACGTTGCCGAACGGCGCGATGATCAAGGCCGCCCGCTTGCGCGGTGTCGAATCGCAGGGCATGTTGTGTTCGGCCCGGGAACTCGGCGTCGATGTCGATGCCTCCGGGCTGCTGGAACTGCCTCCCGACGCGCCGCCCGGCCAGCCCATTGCAGCCTGCCTCGGGTTGCCGGACGCGGCCATCGAGCTGAGCCTGACCCCGAACCGCGGCGACTGCCTCGGGATGATCGGACTGGCCGACGAGGTTGCCGCGGAGTTCGGCGTGCGCGCCAGGGCGTTCGAGCAAACGCCGGTGGCGCCGACGATCTCCACGCCACGCGGGATTCGCCTCGAAGCGGGCGGCGATTGCCCGCGTTACCTCGGGCGCGCGCTGCGTGGCATCGACATGGCCGCGCCGACCCCGGTATGGATGGCGCAGCGCCTGCGCGCCGCGGGCGTGCATCCGGTCAATGCGGTGGTGGACGTCACCAATTACGTGATGCTGGAAACGGGCCAGCCGCTGCATGCTTTCGACGAGTCGAAACTCGACGGTGCCATCGTGGTGCGACGCGCGCTGGCCGATGAGTCGCTGAAGCTGCTGGACGGCAGCGAGCCAAAACTCGACCCGGGATTCCTGGTAATTGCCGACGAAGCCAGGCCGCTGGCGGTCGCCGGCGTGATGGGCGGTTTCGATTCACGCGTCACCGATGCGACCCGCGATGTGTTCCTCGAAGCGGCACATTTCGCACCGGCCGCGATCACGGGCCGCGCGCGCAAGCTCGGGTTGACCACGGATGCCGCACATCGCTTCGAACGCGGGGTCGACCCGGAGTTGCCGCGCACTGCGATGGAGCGTGCGACCGAATTGCTGGTCGCCATCGCGGGCGGTCAGCCCGGTGAAGTCATCGAAGCAGCGTTGCCGAAACACATTCCGACACTCAAGCCGGTCACGTTGCGCCGCGCGCGCATCGCGCGCGTGCTGGGTATCGGGATTCCGGACAAGGACGTCGGACGCATTCTCATCGCGCTGGGCATGCAGGTGGAAGCGCAGCCCGATGGCTGGCGCGTGTCGCCGCCTTCGCGGCGTTTCGACATCGAACGCGAGGAAGACCTGATCGAGGAAGTCGCACGCATCCACGGCTACGGCGCTGTTCCCGCGACCCTGCCCGCCGGCGCCCCGCCGGCGCCGCACGACGACGAAGCAGCGTTGCCCGTCTCCGCGCTGCGCGCGGGCCTTGCCGCGCGCGGATACCTCGAGGCGATCTGCTATGCCTTTGTCGATCCACGCTGGCTTGCCGATTGGCAACTCGATGCGCGGGCCGTGCCACTCGCCAATCCGTTGTCTGCGGATCTGGCGCTGATGCGGACCTCGCTGTTGCCGGGACTGGTCGAGGCGCTCCGGCGCAACCGCAATCGACAGCAGGCGCGGGTGAGACTGTTCGAAAGCGGAGTGGTGTTTGAACAGCGGGACTCGGGACCCGGGCCCCGGGTCCCGGAAAAAGCGAAAGCGAAAGCAAAAACCGAAACGGTCGCAGGCGACCCGGTGCCGGTGGAGACGACGATGCTGGCGGCGGTGGCTTGCGGCAGCGCGCACGACGAGCAATGGGGCGAATCGAAACGCGCGCTCGATTTCTTCGACATCAAGGGGGATCTGCAATCGCTGCTCGCGATGTCCGGATCGCCGCGGAGTTGGTCGTTCGATGCCTGCGATCTGCCCGCTTGGCTGCATCCCGGACGAGGCGCGCGGGTGTTGCGCGATGGCGAGGTCGTGGGTGCGGTCGGCGCCCTGCATCCGTCGTTGCAGCGGCAACTCGACCTGCCCGAGGTCCATGTATTCGAAGTCCGGTCCGATGCCTTGCGGCAGCGCGCCATCCCGATTGCCACGGGATTGCCGCGCTTCCCGTCGATTCGACGCGACATCGCGATCGAGGTCGACGAACGGATGGAGTGGGGCAGGGTCGCCGACGTGATCCGGGCAGGATTGCCGACAATGCTGCACGAACTGGTCCTTTTCGACTGTTTTCGCGGCCCGGGCTTGAGTCAGGGTCGAAAGAGTCTTGCTATAGGCTTGATTTTGCAGGATAGTTCGCGCACGCTTACAGATCAGGACGCCGACCGTTGCGTGGCCGATGTGGTGGCGCGGCTGGAAAGCGATTTGGGGGCTCGTTTGAGGAGTTGACATGACGCTGACCAAGGCAGAAATGGCCGAGCGCCTGTTTCTCGATGTGGGCCTCAACAAGCGGGAGGCCAGGGAATGCGTGGACGCCTTCTTCGAGGTGTTGCGCGAGGCGCTCGAGCGGGGGGAGCAGGTCAAATTGTCGGGGTTCGGCAACTTCGACCTGCGCAACAAGAATCAGCGTCCGGGACGCAACCCCAAGACCGGTGAGGAGATTCCCATTTCCGCGCGCCGTGTCGTGACGTTTCGTCCGGGACAGAAGCTGAAACTGAGGGTCGAGAACCATGCTGGATCAGGGCAACAATAACGAACTTCCCGCGATCCCCGCCAAACGGTATTTCACGATTGGCGAGGTCAGCGATTTGTGCGCGGTCAAGCCGCACGTTCTGCGCTACTGGGAACAGGAGTTTCCGGCGTTGAACCCGGTCAAGCGGCGCGGCAACCGCCGCTACTACCAGCGCCACGACGTGCTGATGATCCGCCAGATCCGTGCGTTGTTGTACGACCAGGGCTTCACCATCACCGGCGCCCGCGCCCGGCTTGAAGGCCAGCAAGGCAGGATGGAAGCCAGCCTTTCGCACCAGATCGCGCGCCAGATGCGGCTGGAGCTCGAACAGTTGCTGCAGTTGCTGCGCGACCCGTCACGCAGGGCGTGAGCCGTCGGTTGCGAGGTCGTCCCGATTGCCGCGTTGCCGGAGCGTGAACCTTCCGCCCGGACCAGCGAGGCGAGGAATCGGAAGGGTCCTTCGTCCCGACCGCGCAAAGGCAGCTTCGATTGGCGCGTCGGGGCGGTCGACGCCACCTGGTTCCGCTATCATGGTCTTTCGTGAACCGGTCGGGGCGTAGCGCAGCCTGGTAGCGCATCTGCCTGGGGGGCAGGGGGTCGTGGGTTCGAATCCCGCCGCCCCGACCAACAACAAAAATCGGGCCCTTGTGGCCCGTTTTTTGTTGTTGATTGTGGTGAGGATGAGAACTGGCGCCTTCGCAAGAAGGCGCCGTTCGACTGCGGAGCCAGGGATGGCGGAGCGAACATCGGCGCAGCCGATGGCCCGAAGGGCGAGCGCCCGGAAGGCGCGAGTCATCCCGCCGCCCCGACCACGTTCGTGCGATCGTCCCTGATCGCTGCATCGCCGGGTGGTGTCGAACCTGCGACCATCACAGTCAACCGGCATCAGAACGCACGTCCCTGTGCCGACTTTTCACAAAAGCTCGCTTCGGTGGGCTTTTTCGTCTGCGGCAACGGCGGCTTGATGCGTTGCGCTTCTCCCGATTCCCGGACCAATACAGGATCCGTGGGTTGGGCTGAGGGTATGCGAAGCCCAACGTCGGCAATCTCGTTGGGCTTCCCCGGAAGAAGCCCCGGGTCAGCCCAACCTACTTCTCGTTGATGCTTTACGCTTTTCCCGAGTCCCGAGTCCCGAGTCCCGGATCAATACAGCAAGCGCGTGCGGATCGTCCCCGGTATCTCCGAGAGCTGCCCGCGCAAGGTCGCCGATTGCGTTTCGGACGCCGAAACATCGATCACGACGTAGCCGAGATCGCCGGCGGTCTGGAGGTGCTGGGCGTTGATGTTGATGCCGCCCTGCGAGAACACGTCGTTGATGCGCGACAACACGCCGGGAACGTTGTGGTGGATGTGCAGCAGGCGGCGGCTGCCGGCGTGTTCGGGCAGGCTGACTTCCGGAAAGTTCACGGCCGACAGGGTCGAGCCGTTGTCGCTGTAGCGCACCAGCTTGGACGCGACCTCGGTGCCGATGTTGAGCTGGGCCTCCTGGGTGCTGCCGCCGACGTGAGGCGTCAGCAATGCGTTGTCGAACTCGCGCAGCGGCGACTCGAAGGTTTCCTGGCGACTTTTCGGTTCGGTCGGGAACACGTCCACGGCCGCGCCTGCAAGCCGTCCGTCCCGCAGTGCCGCGGCCAGCGCGTCGATATCGACCACGTTCCCGCGCGAGGCATTGATCAGCATCGCGCCGCGGTGCATCCGCCCGATCTGCGGTGCGCCGATCATCCCGGCGGTGTCGGGCGTCTGGGGGACGTGCAGGGTCACGATGTCGGCGCGCGCCAGCAGGTCGTCCAGGTCGTGCGCCGGCGCCGCGTTGCCCAGCGCGAGCTTGGGCTCGATGTCGTGGTACAGCACGTGCATGCCCAGCGATTCGGCCAGCACGCCGACCTGGGTGCCGATGTGGCCGTAGCCGACAATCCCCAGGGTCTTTCCGCGAACCTCGAAGCTGCCTTCCGCCGACTTGGGCCAGCCCCCGCGGTGGCACTCGGCGTTGCGTTCCGGCACCCGTCGCATCAGCAGGATGGCCTCGGCGACCACCAGTTCGGCGACGCTGCGGGTGTTGGAATATGGTGCATTGAAGACCGGCACGCCGCGTTCGCGCGCGGCGCGAAGATCGACCTGGTTGGTCCCGATGCAGAAGCAGCCGACCGCGAGCAGGCGGCGCGCGGCCGCGATGGCCCCGCTGTCCAGTTGCGTGCGCGAGCGCAGGCCGACGATGCGGGCATCGGCGATGGCGTCCAGCAGCTGCTCGCGCGGCAACGCCTTGTCGTGGCGCTCGACCAGCGAGTAGCCGGCCGCCCGGAATACGTCGACGGCACTCTCGTGGATGCCTTCCAGCAGCACGACCTTGATGTCCTTCCGGGGAAACGATGTCTTCATGTGGCGCGTGTCGGTGTCAGGGGGAATGGGGTGCTAGGCTAACGGGGTTCTCCCTGCAGATGAAATTCCGCGCATGGACATGCATGAAAGCCGCCGCAGCCTGTACCCCGATATCGAGCCTTTCGACAACGGCATGCTGCCGGTATCGGACCTGCACACGTTGTACTTCGAGCAGTGCGGCAATCCGCACGGCAAACCTGTGGTGTTCCTGCATGGCGGGCCGGGCGCGGGCTGCAACGCCAAGTGCCGGAG
>DASTIS010000222.1:0-2236 GCA_035717365.1 Rhodanobacteraceae bacterium | reverse complement strand
CGGGAGGCTGGCCCGCGACGTCGTGGAAGCCGTGCGCGGCATGCTGCAGGCGTCGCCGAACGTCGCTGGCATCGTCGGGCGAGGTCGCGAACAGGTGCAATTCGAGATCGTCGCGCCGGCCCAGTTCCTCGAACATCACGGCCGCCAGCAGCGCGGTCGCGTGGGCGTGGAAACCGGCCGAGACAAAGCCGACCCGCAACGGGGTGTTCGGTGCGCGTTCCGGATGATCGAAACGGGTGCGCTGCAGGACAGGTTGCACCGAACGCAACACCTTCGCCGCGCGCGCCTGCGCACAGGCAAGCTGCTCGGCGGGACCTGCGTCCTCGGCGAGAAAGGCGAACGGGTCGACGTCGCCGGAACCGTCGGCGGCGTACGCGCGAATCCGGCGGCCCAGCGGCTCGGCTTCGGCCCATTCGTATTCGCGCCGCAATACGAACAGAAGCTGCCCTTCGGCGAGACGCATCGCCGGATCGAGTTGCAGCGCGCGTCGATAGCGTTGCGCGGCTTCGGTGTAGTGGTGTTGCTCGTCGGCCATCAAGCCGGCCTGGTACGGATGGCGGGCGTCGTCGGGCGCCCATTGCGCAGCCTGGTCGTAAGCCGCCTGCGCTTCGGCGAAGTGTTGCTGGTGGTGCAGCACATGACCAAGCAACAACAGCGCCTCCGGGTGGGGCTCTACGGCCAGCACCGAGCGCAGGCGCGCCTCGGCGTCATGGTGCAAGCCGAGCGTCAGTTCAACGGCGGCGAGGTTCAGGATTGCGCCAAGATGGTTCGGGGCGGTGGACAGCGCGGCCAGATAAGCCTTGCGGGCGCCCTCGTTGTTCCCGGCTGCGCGCAGCGCATTGGCGAGGTTGTTGCGCAGCGCGGGATCGCCGGGACGGGCTTCGACGACTTTCTCCAGCAACACGACTGCCGCGCCCGCGTTGCCCTCGGCGAGCAGGGCGCTGGCGAGGTTGCTGCCGGCTTCGATGTTGCCGGGTTGCAGGTGCAGGGCCGTTTCGAGTGCCTCGCGTGCCGCGTCGGGGCGACCCGCCATCAACAACGCAACGCCGTGCAGGCGCGCGGCTTCGGAAACCGCCGGATACGCGGCGCGCGTATCGCGGGCAAGGGGCTCGGCGTTTGCCACGTCGCGTTGTTCGAGCAGGTCGACGATGTGCGCCAGGCGCTGCTGGAGGTCGCGTGTGTTCGCGTTGGCAGAGGCCGTTGCTGTCGGGGCACCGGCGCGTCCGACCTTGCCCAGGATGCGCGCAAGGCGGGAATCGAGATCGCCGCGGTCGGGGTCGCTCATGCGGCGCCGCCGAGTGCCGCGAGCGATTCGGCGCGCGATTCCCGCGCCAGCGCGCCGACCAGTTCACGAAGATCGCCGTCCAGGATCTGCGGCAACTGGTGCAGGGTGAGGTTGATGCGGTGGTCGGTCACGCGTCCCTGCGGAAAGTTGTACGTGCGGATCCGCTGGCTGCGGTCGCCGGAACCGACCTGCAACTTGCGGGTGGCAGCCTGTTGAGCGGATTGGGCCGCGCGCCGGCTGTCGAGCAGCCGCGCCTTCAGCAGCGACAGCGCGCGCGCGCGGTTCTTGTGTTGGCTGCGTTCGTCCTGGCACTCGACCACGATGCCGCTCGGCAGATGCGTGATGCGGATTGCCGAATCGGTCTTGTTGACGTGCTGGCCGCCGGCGCCGGAAGCGCGGTAGGTATCGATCCTGAGGTCGGCGTCGCGCAGTTCGATATCGTCGATTTCCTTCTGTTCGGGCAGGATGGCGACGGTCGCGGCCGAGGTATGGATGCGTCCGGACGCCTCGGTGACGGGCACGCGTTGCACGCGGTGGGTACCCGATTCGAACTTCAGCGCTGCGTACGCCCTCTTGCCTTCGATGCGCGCCACGGCTTCCTTGTAGCCGCCGTGCTCGCCTTCGTGTGCGGACAGGATTTCGGTGCGCCAACCCTCGCGTTCCGCATAACGCAGGTACATCCGCAACAGGTCGCCGGCGAACAATGCGGCCTCGTCGCCGCCCGTGCCCGCGCGGACTTCGAGGAACAGGTTGGCATCGTCGAGTGGATCGCGCGGGACGAGTAGTGCCTGCAGGCGGGCATCGAGATCGGCGCCGGCCTGTTCCAGCCGCGGGATTTCTTCACGCGCCAGCTCGCGCAGGTCGGGGTCGCCGAGCATCGTGCGCGCGTGCGCGAGTTCGGCTTCGGCCTTTTGCGATTCGGCGAACGCGTCGGCCAGTTCCTGTGCCTGC
>DASTIS010000221.1:0-10725 GCA_035717365.1 Rhodanobacteraceae bacterium | reverse complement strand
CCGGCCACTGCGAACGCCATCGCGCAACGATGGTCGCCCTGCGAATCCACTTCTCCGCCGCGCAAGCGGCCGCCTTCGACCACCGCGCCATCGGGCGTTTCTTCGACCCGCGCGCCCAGCGCGCGCAGGCCGGTCGCCATCACCGCAATGCGGTCGGATTCCTTGACCCGCAATTCTCCCGCGCCGCGGATCGTGGTGACGCCTTCCGCGCAAACCGCCGCGACGAACAACACCGGGAACTCGTCGATCATGTCGGCGACGTGCCCGATCGGCACGTCGATGCCGTGCAACGATGCGTGGCGTACCACCAGGTCGGCGACCGGTTCGCCGCCCGCCTCGCGCAAGTTCGTTTCCACGATGTTCGCACCCATCGCGCGCAGCACGTGCAACAGGCCGGTACGACGCGGATTGATGCCGACATGGCGCAGCACCAGTTCCGAACCGGGCAGGACGGTCGCGGCCACGACGAAGAAAGCCGCCGAGGAAAAATCCGCGGGGACTTCGATGTCGATTGCATGCAAGCCGTGACCGCCTGATGTCAGCGCGGTACCGGGCCGGAACCGGATCGGCCAGCCGAATGCCGCCAGCATGCGCTCGGTATGGTTGCGGGTGGGCCGGGGCTCCGTCACGCAGGTATCGCCCCGGGCGTAAAGGCCCGCCAGCAACACTGCGGACTTCACTTGTGCGCTCGCGATGGGAGATGCGTAGTCGATGCCGTGCAACGTCCAGCCACCCCGGATGCGCAGCGGCGGCGTGCCGCCGAAGGCGGATTCCATGCTCGCGCCCATTCGCGTCAGGGGCTCGGTCACGCGGCGCATGGGGCGCCGGGACAACGATGCGTCGCCGATGAGCGTCGCATCGAACGCCTGCCCCGCCAGCAAGCCGGCCAAAAGACGCATCGCGGTCCCGGAATTTCCGCAGTCGAGCGCACCATCCGGCTGACGCAATCCGTGCAGGCCGGCGCCATGCACGACCCGTTCGCCCGGCGCGGGGGCTTCGATGCGCACGCCCATCCGTTCGAAGATGCGCACCGTCGCGCCGGTGTCCTCGCCTTCCAGAAACCCGCGGATGCGGGAAGCGCCTTCGGCCAGTGACGCCAGCATGATGGCGCGATGCGAAATCGACTTGTCGCCGGGCACGTCGATCGCGCCGTGCAACGAGGCGGCCGGGGCGCTGATCCAGTCGAGCCGGTTCATGGGCCCTTCGCCGCCGGAAACGACTTGAGCGCCCGCAGCAGGCGGCGGTTTTCTGCACGACTGCCCACGCTGATCCGCAGCGCACGCGGCAAGCCGTAGCCCCCCATGGGCCGCACGATCACGCCGTGCCCGAACAGGTGCTGCTCCAACGTTCCCGCATCTTGCGGGAGTACGCACAACAGGAAGTTGGTTTGCGACGGCAGGCAACGGAATCCGCGCTCCAGCAGTTCGCCGCGCAACCATTCGCGCTCGGCCCGGTTCACGGCGCGCACCCGGGTGAGCCAGGGCTTGTCGCGCAGGGCCGCGGCGGCACCCGCGAGGGCCACGTTGTTGACATTGAAGGATTCGCGCAGGCGTTCCAGTACCCCGACCACGCTCGGGTGCGCAACGAGATACCCGACCCGCGCGCCGGCCAGTCCGTAGGCTTTCGAGAACGTGCGGGTGACGACGAGGTTGGGATGGCGTCCGGCCAGGCCGAGCGCCGTGGTCAGCCCGGGGGCATCGACGTACTCGTGGTAAGCCTCGTCGGCCACCACCAGCACATCGCGCGGCACCCTGGCAAGGAACCGCGCAAGGGCCGCATCGTCGAACCATGTGCCGGTGGGATTGTTCGGATTGGCGAGGAAAACGAGGCGCGTATCGCGACGGACTGCACGCCCCATCGCGGCAAGGTTGTGCCCGAGCGGTGCGCTGCGGTGCCGGCGCGACAGCGCCGGGACGCGAATGGCCCTGGCACCGACCGCGGCCGTGGCGATCGGAAACACCGCGAAGCCGAACTCGGAATACACGATCGAATGGTCCGGATCGGCGAAACACTGCGCCAGCAGCATCAGCAATTCGTGCGAACCATTGCCGAGTGCAATCCGTTCCGCCGCGACCTTGAGATGCCCGGACAGCGCACGCTTCAGCCCGACGCCACGAGGATCGGGATAGCGGAAAATTTCCGGCAGTGCCGCGCGCATCGCGCGCGTCGCGCGGGGGCCCGGACCCATCGGACTCTCGTTGGAACCGAGCTCGGCGATCGCCGTACCGAACCGCTCGCGCAACGCCGGCAGGTCGTGGCCCGGATCGTACGCGCGCAGGCTCGCGGTCACCGGGTTCGCCAAAGACGCAGCGTCGAACACGGGCGGCGGCCGCCGCGGGACCTTGGAGCTAGCCATGGGTGCGCGCGAACTCCGCCATGAAATCAAGCAACGCCTGCACCCCCTCGACCGGCATTGCGTTGTAGATCGACGCACGAACGCCGCCCAACGCGCGGTGCCCTTTCAGGGCCAGCAATCCCGCCTTGTCGGCTTCGGCCACGAACACGGGCTCGAGCGCGGCGTCATGCAGGTGATAGCGCACGTTCATCCGAGAGCGTGCTCCGGGTACGACCGGATTGCGGTAATACCCGTTCGAGCCGTCGATCGCCGCATACAGCAGGTCCGCCTTGGCGCGGTTGCGGCGCCCCATTTCAACGAGTCCGCCCTGCTCCTTCAGCCATTGGAACGTCAGGCCCGCGACGTACCATCCCCAGGTGTTCGGCGTATTCAGCATCGAACCGGAGGCGGCATGCTCCGCATAACGGAATATGCGCGGCAGCGGCCGCGGGCGGCGTTCCAGCAGGTCCTCGCGCACGATCACCACCACCAAGCCCGACGGACCGATGTTCTTTTGCGCGCCCGCGTAGATCAGCCCGAACTTCGCGACATCCAGGGGACGCGAGAGGATGTCGGACGACATGTCCGCCACCAGCGGCACGTTGCCCGCATCGGGGATGTCGTTCATTTCCACGCCGTGGATGGTCTCGTTGGTGGTGACATGGACATAAGCGGCGTCAGGATCGAGATCCCACTGCGCCCGATCCGGAATGGACGTATAACCGTCCGCCGCGGAGCTGGCGGCGACGTGCGGTTCGGCATACGCGGCGGCCTCGCCGACTGCCTTCTCGCTCCAATGGCCCGTGACGACGTAGTCCGCGCGCTGGCCCTCGCCCGCGAGGTTCATCGGGATCTGCGCAAATTGCTGGGTCGCTCCGCCCTGCAGGAACAGCACCTTGTAGTTCGCCGGGATCGCCAGCAGTTCGCGCAGGTCGGCCTCGGCCCTGGCCGCCATGTCGATGAAGGCCTTGCCGCGGTGGCTGACTTCCATCACCGACGCGCGCGCACCGTCCCATTCGAGCAATTCCCGTTGCGCGCGCCGCAATACGTCTTCCGGGATCGCAGCCGGGCCGGCACTGAAATTCCACGCTCGTGACATGCTTCGGGGTTCCTTGACAATCGAATCTGCGAAAGTGCTACCAGCGAAAATACAGAAACAGCGCGATGATCGCCGCCAGCACCCCCGCGGCGCCGATCAGCCACCAGATTTCGGTTGGCGCCGGCTCATCGTGCTCCGGTACTTCGCGGGGCTGTTCCACGGGCGCCGGCAGCGATGCCAGGTGCCGCGCGTACTGCAGGCCCGGCGCCTCGACCACCAGGCGATGTTCGCCCAGCGCGATCTGGTCGTTCGGCGCCAGTGCGACGCGGTTGCGCCGCCAGCCGTTGATGCGCGGCATGCTGCTGTCGGATTCGAAGACCGGACCGCCGGCGGCCTGCACCACCCGGCAAGCGTACGGCAAGTCACCAAAATGCGGATTGCCCGCACCCAGATACAGCTCGGGCGCGACGGTGAGCGCCTGGCCGGAAGCGGCCCCCGACACGATCCGCAGCACGACTTCATCCATGTCGGTCGCGGCACCGGCGACGGCGTCCGATTCCGGGGGCGCTGCATTCGAAGTCACGAGAAATTTGTTGGCGCCCAGCGTTATCGTGTCGCCGTAGCGCAACAGCGCCTGCTCGCGGACCGCACGGGCGTTGACGTACACCCGCTGGCAACCGGCCCTGACCGTCAGCACCAATCCGCGCACGTCCGCCACGAGCGTCAAGTGATGCGGTTCCACGCCCGCACCGCCCAACACGATGGCATCGTCCGGCGCGCTGCCTAGAAGCACCGGGCCCTCGCCGCACATCACAGGATCGCGGGCTGGTTGGAAGCAGACGACGCGCATGAACGACCTTGCCGAAATGCGCGCCAATGTAGCATGGCGCACCGCGACACAAACGCACTGCGCGCGGTTGCAGCCACGATCCCGCACGCTCGTTTAGCCTGCAGCGGGGTTTCAAACGGGGCACCCGGGTCGCGATGCCATCGCCTCCCGGACACTGGTTCCCTCCCCGCCCGCAGCCGCTACCGGGCGCGAACCCGGCCGGGGCTGCGTGCCCGCGGCCGATCGACACCCGATGCTTTCGCGCAGCGCCGCATCGCAGTAAACTGTGGGACTTTCCGCTTCGCGCATTGCGCAGCCCATGGCCAAAGACGACGTCATTGAAATGGAAGGCACGGTGCAGGAAACCCTGCCCAACACGATGTTTCGCGTGCAGCTCGAGAACGGGCACGTTGTCACCGCGCACATCTCCGGCCGCATGCGCAAGCACTACATCCGCATCCTCACCGGCGACAAGGTCAAGGTCGAGATGACGCCGTACGACCTGACCAAGGGACGCATCACCTACCGCATGCGTTGATCCGGGCCGGAGCGCGCAACCGTGATCAGCTGCGCCGCGGCACCAGTTTGAGACGCGTTCCGGCCGATGGCCGTTTCGGACGCAACATGTGCTCCATGGCGGCTGGCGGCAACGGGTACGAATACAGATATCCCTGCCCTTCGGTGCAACCG
The DNA here is from genome assembly GCA_035717365.1 of Rhodanobacteraceae bacterium. Classification (GTDB taxonomy): domain Bacteria; phylum Pseudomonadota; class Gammaproteobacteria; order Xanthomonadales; family Rhodanobacteraceae; genus 66-474. Next base: position 5,832 of record DASTIS010000221.1, on the reverse strand, counting down.
GCTTGCACCAGGAATTCGTGCTGCGGCTCGGTCTCGATCCCCTCGGCGATGGTGGCCAGCCCGAGGCTGCTCGCCATTGCCAGCATCGCGGTGGTGATGGCGGCGTCGTTGGCGCTACCCGGAAGCCCGGTCACGAACGAACGGTCGATCTTCAAATAGGCGACCGCAGGCAATTTCAGATAGGACATCGACGAATAACCGGTCCCGAAATCGTCGATGGCCACACCAATTCCGAGTCCGTTCAGCGCCCGCATCGTGTTTTCGGTTTCCGGGCCCAGCCGCAGCATCGCCCCTTCGGTGATCTCCAGCGCAATCCGCTGGGGCGACACCTGGTGCGTGTGCAGCGCACGCCGGATGCTCTCGACGAAACCGGGGTGGCCGAACCAGCGGGCCGAGACGTTGATCGCCACGCGGACGGGCGGCACCTCCGATGCGTCCCAGGCGCGGATCTGCTCGCACACCGCGTGCATCACCCATTCGTCGATGCGGTGGATCATCCCGATGCTTTCGGCGATCGGAATGAAGTCGCCCGGCATGACTTCACCGCGTTGCGGATGCTGCCAACGCAACAGCGCCTCGGCAGCCACGATGCGCCCCGAGCGCAATTCCACGCTTGGCTGATACACGAGGCGGAACTCGTCGTTCTGGAGCGCCTGACGCAATTCCGTGGCCAGCAGCAGCCGCTGGCGCGTATCGGCCTGCATCGTCGGCGCGTAGAAGCGCCAGGCGTTGCGTTCCTCGACCTTGGCCGCGTACATCGCCGCATCAGCGTTGGCGATCAGGGTTTGGGCATCGTCGCCATCCAGCGGATATCCGGCGATGCCGATACTGGCGCCCAGCACTATCTCGTAACCATCGACACGAAACGGCTCGGAAAGCGCGGACACCAACCGGTCGGCGAGCGTGGCAGCATCCTCGCGCAGCATCAGCCGCGGCAGCAGCACGGTGAATTCGTCGCCGCCGATGCGTCCGGTGACGGCATCCTTGCTCAACTGGTGGCAGATGCGTTCCGCAACCAGCTTCAGCAGGCTGTCGCCGACGGCGTGGCTGTAGCTGTCGTTGACGAACTTGAACGCATCGAGGTCGATGAACAGCACCACGGCGGCATGCCGGTCACGGTCGGCGTGTACGATCGCAACCTCGCACCGGCGCTGGAACTCCGCGCGGTTGACCAGGCCCGTCAGCGGATCGTGCGCGGCAAGATGCTGCAGGCGGTGCTGGGCCGCCCTGGCCACCGAGATGTCGCTGAACACCGCCACATAATGCAGGATCCGGTGTTCGACATCGCGGATCGTGCTGATGCTGAGCTTCTCGGCATAGGTCGTGCCGTCGCGGCGGCGACTCTCGACTTCCCCCGACCAATGGTGGGTGGCGATGATCTCGTCCCAGAGCGCTGCGGGCAATGGACCGCCGTCGTGCAACCTGCGCGTGTCGTCGAGGCCCATCCCGAGGAGAAGCTCGCTGGTGAAGCCGGTAATCTGGGTGGCCGCAGCGTTGACCGAAACGATCCGGCGCGCAGGGTCGGCGATGACAACCCCTTCGGCGATGCTGGCCAGCGCCTCCGCCGCGACGCGTCGCTCGCGGTCGCTTTCGACGCGCTCGGTGATGTCGCGGATGATCGCCTGCCGCACCGGCTTTGCCCCCCATACCGCCATGCTGCATTGGGTTTCGATCGCCCGGATCTTGCCCTCGCCGTCGCGCAACTCCCCTTCGCCCTGCTGCCCTTCCCACAATTCGCTCGTTTCGAACAGCGCCGCATAGGAACCCCCCAGCAACGTCCTGGGGTCGCGGCCCATCCACGTTCCGAAGGTGCGATTGGCGTCGAGGATGCGGCCACTGTCCTCGTCGACCATCACGATCGCGTCCGGCGCACTGTCGAACAGCAACCGGTAACGCTCCTCGCTGCCGCGGATGCCGGCCAGTACACGGCGCGCCATCCACAGCCACAGTGCGACCGCGATCGCAGCGGAAACCAGGATGCCCGTGAACAACACCTTGCCGGTCCATACCGCGCCATGCGCAATGCTGAGCGAGAACTGGTTGGCGTGCGGTTCGATGAACGCGTTGAGCGCATTGATGCGGTCGCGCTGGCGGGCAACCTCCGCCGGCGTCATGGTCCCGTTGCGGTAGCCGCGATGAAGGGCCACGCCGATCCGGCCCAATTCCACGATTGCCCCGTCGGCGGCCCGCCATTGACGCAACGCGTCACGCATGTACGGCGCATTGGCGAAGTGGTCCAGGATGAAAATCGCCCCGGGGATCGCGACGGTCATGGAATGCCCACGACGCATCTCGTCCTCGACTTCCTGGTACTCGAAGTCCCCCGACAGGACCATGTCACGGGCCGACCGCAGCGCCTCCAGGGAAACGTAGTTTTCCTGGAAATCGGCGTAATCCGCGGCGTTGCCCGTATCGGCGTAGTTGAGCAGGTCAACCGTGACCTGCTTCTGGGCCTTGGACCAGAGGCTCTCGCCGTTGAGATAACCGGCGAGAGCGATCTGGGCCTGCACGGTAAGCCACGTGAGCGCGAGGATGACCGCCACCACTCCGACCGAGGCATAGGCGAGCGGCAGCAGGCGCCTGACCAGCGGGGTCCGCAGGGGATGGAAAGAGCCACGGGTCATGGGCGGCGGTGGTCATCACATTCGCATGGGCACCCTCACTACAAGCAATTTCCGTACCAGTCGCGGGGCCGATCAGGCCGCGGCGGCCTCGCGGGTATCCGCAACTTCCAGCGTGACGCGGGTCTCCAAGGAACGGTCACCCAGGATCCGCATCGCGACGTACGTGCGCTTGATGCACTCGGCGATATGCTTGACCTCTGTCACACCCGGAGACATCCCCAACAGGGCGCAAACCAGTTCCAGCGCCTCCCACGGATGGGTATCGTCATAGGCCGCATGCAACTGCAACCAACGAAGGCTGGCACGACGCGAGCGCTCGGGGTACTGCTCCGCGAAGTTCGCGCTTTCATACAGGATCTGCGCCCACTCACCGGTAGCGCCCTCGACGGCGTAGTTGACTGCCGCAAGACTGGCCGCCAGCGATTCGTTGGTGCTCGCCTCTTCGCACCAGTCCGCAAGCACCTGGGTCCCCGCCGGCAGCGTCCCCCGCAGGACCGTTTCGCGCGGCACGCCCGCGCCCTCCGCCCAATTCAGCCAGTATTCGGCGTGATTCTGTTCGACGCGTATATTGCGGACCAACCAGCGACGCGCGAGATTCTCGCCTTCACTGCGTCCGTACCGCGTCTTCAAGAGGCTACGTCCCATGTAGCAAGGGAACCGCTCGATCGCCGGCCACGCGCCGACAAGGAACCGCGGGGTGATCTCCGGGTCTTCTCCGCTGCACATCGCAGGCCACAGCTCGTGATCCACGACGGTCTTCTTGACCGCATTGCATTCACCAACCATGTCTTGCGCCCACTGGGGATAGCTGCCCAGTTCGGTCTGGGGGCCACTACGCTCAAAACGCACACTCATGATGCTTCTCCTCGGGTCAGGTCGAGTACTGGTACAGCACATCGTGAAGATGAATCGAAGACGTCAACGTTCGGATTGCTTCGCTTCTGTACCTCCTGTGCCACCAAACGGTTTCGGGACTCGGGATACGGGTGCGTACGTTGGACCACCGACCTTCACAAAAGAACATGCAAAGAATTCGGTAACCCGCTGAGACCAATCACCATGTTTCCCCACGTAGATCCGCTAACCCAGTTCGCGGCAGCCCCTACTTTACGCTTTGTTCATGAGAAGTCCATCACAAATTTTCACAATCCGGCACAAATCTTGCTCTCAAACCGTTTCGCCACCCTTGACCTGGCTCAATTCCGGGTTGGAGCATCCATTTCATTATTCTATATTTGACTTGTTGTTTACATCGTAAATATATATTTATAAACGTTATTTATTGAGACTCGGTCCGCGTGCAACGAACCGGGTCGCGCGGGCGGGGCGGACAGGATCCTTGCAACCGTCAAAGCTGCACGCTGCCCGCGATGCAAGTGACGCAGGCGCCGCCGACCCAGATCCGGGCGCCGTCTTTTGCGATGTCGACGATCCCCGCCCTGCCAATAGTGGTGCCTTGGCGCACGCGATAACGCGGCGGCGCAATACCTTCGCCGATCAACCATTGCGCAAGGGAGGCATTGAGGCTGCCAGTGACCGGATCCTCGAACACCTCGTCACCGGTAAAGAAGGCGCGTACTTCGAAGTCGGCCGGCCCGACCTCCGGATGCGCGCCGATGACGCCCACATCGAGTCCGTGCAGCAACCCGCGATCGATCTCCAGATCCAGGACATGGCATGCCGAATCAAGCAGCACTCCGATCCAGCCCGGGCCGTTGTCGACCCACCGGATCGCACGCACCCATCCCGGATCCATCCGCAACCCGCGCACGATCCGGCCGGCCAGGTCTGCGGAAACAGGACCCTCGCGCCTGAGCGGCGGCGCAGCGAACGCAAGCCATTCGCCGTCGCGACGGATAGTGATCAGCCCGGCCCCGCACTCCTGTACCACTGTGTCTTCGCTTGCAGGCACGCCGCCGGCTTCCAGCCATGCGTGTGCACTGCCGACCGTCGGATGTCCCGCGAACGGCAGCTCGCGCGCTGCAGTGAAGATGCGCAACCGGTAGTCGGCACGCGCATCGCACGGCGGCAGGATGAACGTGGCCTCCGACAGATTGGTCCAGCGCGTGAACGCCATCATCTGCGCATCGTCGAGGCCTTCGCCATCGACCACCACCGCCACCGGGTTGCCCCGATACGGCGCGGATGCAAAGACATCGACCTGGCGGAAACGGCGCGACTGCATCGGCACAGCTTACCCAACGCGAAGGTGCCGAACCCATACCCGCGGTCGATCGATGCGGCAAACGCGCGAGCGCAAAGGAGGATCGCCCGGCGATGCAACCCGGCTGCGGAATCGGCCAGCGGCCGGAACGCCGCGTGCAGCGGCCCGCATTTGATGATTTCGTCACGAGGCAGCGCCTAAAGTCCAAGCCAGCCTCCGCGACCGGACCGATCCAACGACGGGACACGATCCGCGTCACGCTCTTCGCCACCTGCGCCCGTCGCCACCGAGTTCATTGCAGGGTGCCTTGCCATGACACAACCCGCATCCGGTCCGGCCTGGAAGCGCGAGGGTGACACGCGCATAGCCCTGTCCGGATCATGGAACCTGCTGGTCGACAAACGTCGCCGCCAGCGCCTGCTGCGCGAGTTTCGGCGACTCGCGCCTCCCGATGACTACTGCTGGGACCTGCAGCACGTCGAGGCGCTGGACAGCACCGGCGCACTGGTCCTGTGGAAGGCGTGGGACGGGCAGCTCCCCCGCGAGATCGATTGCAATGAAGATCAACGGCGCTTGTTCGAGCGGCTGGCGGATACACCGCCGCTCACCTCCCCGAGCGGCAACCAAGCCCCCGGCTGGCTGTCTGGCTGGCTGGACCGTTTCGGCAGCGGGGCGTTGTCGGTACTGAAGACCGGCGGCGGCCTCCTGCTGATTGGCCAGTTGATGGTCGACACCGCCTGGTGCGTACGCCACCCGCGGATCACGCCATGGAAGGAGACTTCGGCCAACATCTATCGCATCGGCGCCACGTCCATGCTGTTGCTGGGCAGCATCGGATTGCTGATCGGCGCCGTCATGACCATCCAGGTGGGCCTGGTGCTGCAGATGTTCAGCGCCTCCCAATTGGTGATCGGGATGATGGCGACGGCGGTCCCACGCGAACTCGGTCCCGTCGTCGTCGGACTGATCATGGCCGGGCGCGCCGGGTCGGCGATGACCGCGAGCATCGGCGCCATGCATATCACCGAGGAATACAACGCGCTG
>DASTIS010000220.1:0-5152 GCA_035717365.1 Rhodanobacteraceae bacterium | reverse complement strand
CTCGCCTTCGGCCGCGCGTTGCAATTCCTCGCGCCACCACGCCAGCTTGACCGCAGCAACCTGGGGCTCCTGCACGTCGTGCAGCGTTTTCCACCACTCCTGCACCAGCGCCGCAAGCGCGCCATAGCGGACGCTCTCCTCGCGGCGCAGGAACCGCCACGCACAGGCCCGCTGCGGATCGACTTCGCGCCACGCCGACAGATAGCCCTCGAGCGCGCTTTCGCTCACGCGCGATCCAGCCATCCCGCCAACTGATCCGCATCGATCGCGATGGCATCCGGATTCCATGTGCGCGGGTCAACGCCGTCGAGGTAACCCCAGCCGGCGGCGATCGTGTACAGCCCGGCCGCGCGGCCGGCGTCGATATCGCGCGGATCGTCGCCCACGAACACGGATCGCGCAGGTTCCACACCGGCCTGCGCACAAGCATGCAGCACCGGCGCCGGGTCGGGCTTGCGTTGCGGCAACGTGTCGCCACCGACGACCGCCGCGACGCGCCGTTCAAGGCCGAGCGCCGACAGTACCAGCGCCACCAGATCGCCGGCCTTGTTGCTGACCACGCCCCAGCGCACGCCACGCGTCTCGAGTTTTTCAAGCAATCCCGGCACCCCGGGAAACAGATGGGTGTTGCGCATGCCGGTCGCGACATACAGTTCAAGGAAACGCGGCAACACGGCGTCGATCGCGGCTTCGTCGCCGTCCCCGAAGGCACAACGCAGCACCGCGCGCGCTCCGCGCGACACGGTTTCGCGCACGATGTCGGATGCCGGCGCCACCTTGTGGTGTTCGTCGCACAACGCGGTCAGGGCGTCGTGCATGTCCCGCGCCGAGTCGACCAGCGTTCCGTCGAGATCGAAAAACACCCCGGCGAGGGGCTGCGGCAGCGGTTTCATGCGCCGGGTTTGGACGCGCAAACCAGATAATTGATCGCCGTACGTGGCGTCAACCAGGCCTTTCTGGTCAATGGGTTATAGGCAATTCCGGATATCTCGTCGAGTTTCAGGCCAGCTCTGCGCAACAGCATGGCCAGCTCGGACGGACGCAGGAACTGACGGTAATCGTGGGTGCCGCGCGGAAGCAGGCGGGCAATGTATTCAGCGCCAATAATGGCCGTCGCAAAACTGGCCGGGGTGCGGTTGAGCGTGGACAGGAACAACTTGCCGCCGGGCTTCAGGAGTGCCGCCAGGTCACCGATCAGTGCCGCCGGATCGGGAACGTGCTCGATCAATTCCATGCAACATACCGCGTCGAACGCAGCGGGCTCCGCCGCCGCAAGTTCCCGCGACGAACACAGGCGGTAATCCACCGACAGCGGTCGGGACGCAACGGAATTGCTCTCGAACAGGTGCAACCGGGCCACTTCGATCACTTCCGGGGCCAGGTCGATCGCCACCACATCGGCACCGCTCCTGGCCAGGGCTTCGCTCAGCAAGCCGCCGCCGCATCCGACGTCGGCGACCCGCGCGCCGTGCAACGCCACGCGCTCGGCCACGAACCTCCGCCGCACCGGATTCAGGTCGTGCAATGGGCGGGATTCGCCGTCCGGGTCCCACCAGCGACTCGCAAGCTTGCCAAAGCGGGCAAGCTCTTCGGGATCGGCGTTGTGCGTCGTGCTGTTCACTTCACCCTGGCTCTTCAAAAAAATTCTTTTCCGCGAATCAACGCAAATGAACGCGAATCAAAAATCCGCATGACGCCTTGCTCCATTTGCGTACTTCGCGTTCTTTTGCGGACTGCTTCCGCTTTTGCCAACCTATCGACTCGCCACGATCCGATCGCGCCAGCGGCGCGTCTTTTCCAGTACGCCGGGAAGATCCAAGTCGACCAGCGTGCCATCGGCGAGCTTGCGCTTGCCATCGACCCACACGTCGCTGACCTGGCGCCGCGACACCGCGTACGCAAGGTGCGACACCACATTGTAGAGCGGTTGGGTTTCGACCTCATCCATTCGCACCGCCACGAGATCGGCACGCTTGCCTGTTTCGATCGAGCCAACCAGCTCGCCGAACCCCAGCGCCCTCGCGCCATTCAAGCTGGCCGCGCGGAGGGCGAACGCGTCGTCGAATGCCGCGGCGTCGCCCGCAACCACCTTGGCCAGCAACGCCGCGCTGCGCAATTCGCCGAACATGTCGAGATCATTGTTGGACGCGCAACCATCGGTGCCAATCGCGAGGTTGACGCCGCCACGACGCAGCCGCTCCGCCGGACAAAACCCCGAGGCGAGTTTCAGATTGGATTCGGCGCAATGCACCACCGATACGCCCTTCGCAGCGCACAACTCGATCTCCGGATCGCTGACCTGGGTCATGTGCACCGCGATCAGCCGATCGTTGACCAGCCCCAGTTTCTGCACGCGCTGCATCGGACGCAGGCCGTGCTCGCGCTTGCTGTCCTCGACTTCCTGCGCGGTTTCCATCAGGTGCAGGTGCACCGGCAGGTCGAGCTGGTCCGAAAGCGTGCGGATGCGTCCGAAGGATTCGTCGGAAACCGTGTACGGGGCGTGCGGTGCGAACGCCGTGCCGATCAGTGGATCGCCGCGCAGTGCGTCGTGCACGGCGAGCGCACGTTCGAAGTATTCGTCCCGGGACTGCGCCCAGGCGCTGGGAAATTCGATGATCGGCAGCCCGACCAGCGCGCGGAACCCGTGCGCCTTGTAGGTGGCCGCTTGCACATCGGGGAAGAAGTAGAGCTCGCTGCAGCATGTAGTCCCGCCACGCAGCATCTCGGCGATGGCGAGTTCGACGCCATCGCGCACGAACTCGGGACCCATGACCTTCGCCTCGACCGGCCAGACGTGTTCCCGCAGCCACGTCGTCAACGGCAGATCGTCGGCCAGCCCGCGCAGCAGGGTCATCGGGTTGTGGGTGTGCGCGTTGACGAGACCCGGAATCAGCGCGTGCTCGGGTAAATCCACCCGCCGGCGCTGGGCATATTTCGCGGCGGCAAGAGCAACCGGAAGCACCTCCACAATCGCCCCGGCATCGACCGCAACCGCATGGTCCTGCAGCACCACGCCATGCGGCTCGACCGGCACCAGCCAGCGGGGAGCGATCAGCAGGTCGATGGTGCGCGGGTTCATCACAGGGTCCAATGTTGGGAGCGCGCCTGCGCGCGACCGCCGCCTGCAGGCAGGCTCCTACGCGTCGCTATTTCACCCGACTGACGTATTCGCCGGTGCGGGTATCGACCTTGATGACTTCGTCCTGGTTCACGAACAACGGCACGCGCACGGTCGCGCCGGTTTCGAGCTTGGCCGGCTTGCCGCCGCCACCCGAGGTGTCGCCGCGCAGGCCGGGATCGGTTTCGACGATCGCCAGTTCCACGAAATTGGGCGGCAGCACCGACAGCGGCGTGCCATTCCACAACGTGACGATGCACTCCTCCTCGCCCTTCAGCCACTGCGCGGCGTCCCCCACGGCATTCTTGTCGGCGGTGTGCTGCTCGAAGTTGCCCGGGTCCATGAAGTGCCAGAATTCTCCATCGTTGTAGAGATACTGCATGTCGGTGTCGATGACGTCGGCGCCCTCGACCGTGTCGGTCGATTTCAGGGTCTTCTCGGTCACGCGGCCATTCTTGAGGTTGCGGATCTTGATGCGGGTGAACGCCTGGCCCTTTCCGGGCTTGATGAAATCCGCGCCGACGATCACGTAGGGATCGCCGTCGACGATGATCTTCAGCCCGTTCTTGACATCGTTGAGACCGTAGTTGGCCATGCTGCTTGCTCCGTGGATACGGGTCGCCGCCGGCGGCGCACGAACTTCGACCGGCGTTTGACCTAGAATGGCTGGTTTGCCGGGCATGTCGTCCGGCGACAAGCCCGCCATGATAACTGCAATCGGCCAATCCACGCAGCCGGACGCATTGCCGGACTGGCGCCAATCGTTGCGCGACGCCGTCACCGACCCGCGCGAACTGTTGGCGTTGCTCGGGCTGTCGCACCTCGCCGACCGTTTGCCGCCCGGTGATGCAGGCTTCCCGTTGAAAGTGCCGCGCGGCTTCCTGGCGCGCATGCGCCACGGCGATCCCGACGACCCGCTGCTGCGACAGGTTCTGCCGCAACTGACCGAATGCGACGACGCGCCGGGCTTCGTCGACGACGCCGTGGGCGATCTTGCCGCGGTGAAGGAACATGGCGTACTGCACAAGTACGAAGGCCGCGCGCTGTTGATTGCGGCCGGCAGTTGCGCGGTCAATTGCCGCTATTGCTTCCGTCGGCATTTCCCCTACGCCGAGGAGCTGGCGGCCGCGCACGCGTGGCGCGAAGCAGTCGCCTGCCTTGCCGCCGACCCCTCGATCCGCGAGGTGATCCTGTCCGGCGGCGACCCGCTGGTGCTTTCGACACAAAAATTGACAAATCTCACCGATGCGCTCCGCGGGCTGCCCCACGTGCTGCGCCTGCGCGTCCACTCACGGCTGCCGGTGGTGCTGCCCGAACGCATCGACGCTGCCTTCTGCGCATGGCTCTCCGGACTGCCGTTGCAACGCGTCGTGGTCCTGCACGCGAACCATCCAGACGAGCTGGATGCCAGCGTGGGCGCGGCCTGCAGCCGCCTGCGCGAAGCCGGCGCGACGCTGCTCAACCAGTCGGTGTTGTTGCGGGGGGTCAATGATGACGCCGGGACGCTGGCCGCCCTTTCCGAACAGCTGTTCGCGTTCGGCGTGCTCCCCTACTACCTTCACCAGCTCGACCGGGTGCGCGGCACGGCCCATTTCGAGGTCCCCGATGCACGCGCCCGGGAACTGACCGGGATGTTGCGCATGCGGCTTCCCGGATACCTTGTACCAAGGCTGGTACGCGAAGTGCCGGGCGACGTCGCCAAGCGTCCGCTGTAATGCGGCATGCTGGCGCTGCCGCCTTCGATAGGGTAAAAAGCCACGTCCGCCAGGATGAAGGCGTGACGAGCCGATCGGGGGCCTCGGTGGGGTCGCCAAAGACTGCGACGAGCCGGGCGCAACATTCCCGGGCGCGGACGCAGCTGCTTGTTCAGATGCTTTGCAAAGGCCGATCATGTTGCCCGAACCCATCACAAAGCTGATCATCGCCGAAGACCAGGCGGAGGATGCCGAACAGATCATCAGCGTGCTGCGCAACAGCGGCATGGCGCTGCGTCCGCAGCGCATCTCGACCGAAGCGGAATTGGCGGCGAGCCTC
>DASTIS010000219.1:0-11859 GCA_035717365.1 Rhodanobacteraceae bacterium | reverse complement strand
CGCCGTGATGCTGTCCGCAGTCCTGTTCGGCGGATCGTTGATGGCGAGCGCGTTCGCGCACCTCGATTACGCGCGTGAACTCGTGCCCGCGCACGCCTGGACCAGGATCATCGCCGTGATGACGGTGATGTTTTCGCTCGGACAGATGACCGGCCCCCTCCTGTGCGGAGCGATCGCCGACCATGATGGACTGCGCATTGGAATGTTCGCGGCAATCGGCCTGTTGATACTGTGCATCGTCCTGGCATCGCTGCAGCGCGGGCCGTCGGCCGTCAAACATTGATTGGGTGACGCTGTCACTGCGCGGATGGGTTTGGTCGCGTCGTCGATCTGCCGCCAATACCCTGCACTTCCACGGGCAGGTCACAATCGACACGTATGTCGCCCTTGGCTTTGCCGGGGCGCTTGTCGGAATGATCCGCCTCGGTGCAATTCAATGACCCGTCCGCCGTGCTGACATGCGACCGCTTGTCCACTTTCAATCTGTCAGGTGCCCCGATGAAAACCGTTGCGTTGTCCGCTGTCGCGAAAGCGATGTCACGTACGCAGTTCGTATTTTTGGCCATGATTCTGGCCGCGACGACCACGCCAGCCTTGGCGTCGCCGCAAAGCCGCACCGGCGATTGCCCCGTCGGGATCTATCAACTGGACGACGGCAGCAAACTCGATGTCGGCAACAGCGACGGGGATCACCTGCGCTGGCGCAAGGAAGACGGCACCACGGGCTTGCTGACCCGGCAGAAGACCGGCGAATGGATCAGCACGCTGGGCTGGACGGGGCGCCCGGATGGCAAGCGCGTGACATTCGATTGCGCCCGAGACACGGTCAACTTCGCCGGCGTCCCGGGCAAGCAAATCCCGCTTGAGGTCACGAACGTCACGTTCCAGGGCGCGGGTGTCCCGCTGGCGGGGAGGCTGGTCATGCCCGAGGGCACCGCGCGCGTGCCGGTGGTGGTCCTGGTCCATGGCTCGGAACACTTTTCCGCGCTGAAGTTCTATTCACTGCAACGCCAGCTGCCCGCCGAGGGCATTGGCGTGTTCGTGTATGACAAGCGCGGCACCGGAAAATCAGGCGGGGTGTATTCGCAAAACTACCTGCTGCTGGCCGACGATGCGATTGCGGCGGTGAACGAGGCCCGGCAGCTTGCGGGAACACGTGCCGGTCGCGTGGGTTACCAAGGTGGCAGTCAGGCTGGCTGGGTCGCCCCGCTGGCCGCGAAGATCGAGCCTGTGGATTTCGTGATCGTCGGGTTTGGCCTCGCGGTGTCTCCGCTTGAGGAGGATCGCGAGGCCATCGCCTTCGACTTGACCAGCCGCGGTTACGGTCCCGACGTGGTCGCCAAGGCGATGCACATCGCGGATGCCGTGGCGGCCATCGTCGCCAGCAATTTCCGGAAGGGCTACAAGCAACTCGCCGCCGTCAAGGCCGAGTACGGCAAGGAGCCGTGGTTCAAATACGTGCATGGCGACATCGCGTTCTACCTGCTCGGAACGCCCGAGGCCAAGCTGCGCGAACAGGGGCCGGTGCTGCTGAACGGCGTCCCCGCGAACTACGACCCCATGCCGGTGCTGCGCAACCTGGATACACCGCAACTGTGGATCCTGGCCGCCGACGACCACGACGCGCCGAGTGCAGAGACCGAACGGCGTTTGCGCGCGCTGCAGGCCAAGGGCAAGCCGATCACGGTTGCGATGTTCCCGCGCACGGAACACGGCATTTACGAGTTCGAAACCAGGGCGGATGGCACGCGCGTCGACACACGGAATGCGGAGGGCTACTTCGCGATGATGCGTGACTTCATCCTGCATGGACGCGTCGAACCAAAACGTTACGGCTCCAGTACGATTCATCGACCGGCAACCGCATCCACGGCTGCGGACGTGGTGCGTTGACGATGGTCGGTGCTTTCACTTCACCGAAACTGCACCGGTGGAGGAATACGTCCGCGCCCTGCCGCTGCGCAGCTCTTTCTGACACCCTGTCTTCGCGCCTGCCGCCCCACCACCGAAGCGTGTACCCTGATCCAACGTACCGCTAAAAGGACGTTGTCATGGCTGCAACCATCGATCGAACACGGGGCGCGCTGCATCCCCTCAACGCGGTCCTGCTTGCCGGGGCCACTTCGCTGTTCCTCGTTGCACTGTTGAGTGACATCGCCTACTTCCGCAGTTTCGAGATCCAGTGGAACAATTTGTCGTCGTGGCTGCTCGCCGGCGGGCTGGTCATCGCCGGGTTCGCATTCCTGTGCGCCATCATCGATCTGTTCCGAACGCGCTGGCGCGTTTGGCCCGGACTGGTCTACGCCGTGTTGGTGCTGGTGACCTGGATATTGGGTTTCATCGACGCGCTCTACCATGCAAGGGATGCGTGGGCGACCATGCCGACCAGCCTGGTGTTGTCGGTGATCGTGGTGGTGCTGGCTTGCGTCGCGCTCGCGATTGCCTTTGCCGGTCTGCGCGCGGGGGGTGCGTCATGAATCGCCTGAACCTGTTGGCAACCGTCGCCCTCGCGGCCTTGCTCGCAAGTTGCAGCGGAGGCAGCGCACCATCACCAGAGCAATACGGTGCCAATCCCGAGCTTCCGGCCCCGCAGCGCGGCCTGATGCCCAACATGACGATCTCCAAGCCGGCTCCCTGGGGCGACAAGATGCCGGTGGTGCCGCAGGGTTATGCGATCAAGGCGATCGCCACCGATCTTCGTATCCCGCGCCAGACGCTGGTGCTACCCAACGGCGACATCCTGGTGGCCGAGGGCAGTGGCGGCAACGCGCCGAAGCTGAAGCCCAAGGACGTGATTGCGGGCTACATCAAGGCCATGGGCAAAAGCTCGGTCAAGGGTGGCAACCGGCTGACCCTGCTGCGCGATGCCGATGGCGACGGCACCTACGAGTTGAAGACCGTGTTCGCCAAGGACCTCAACGCGCCCTACGGGCTCGCGCTGGTCGGCAACACGCTCTATGTCGCCGACCAGGATGTACTCCTGAAATTCCACTACACGGTCGGTCAGACCCATGCCGACGGCGCGCCGGTCAAGGTCACCGACCTGCCGTCGCGGATCAACCACCACTGGACCAAGGCGCTGGCCGCCAGCGCGGACGGGCGTTATCTCTACGTCGGCATCGGTTCGAACAGCAACATCACCGAGCGCGGCATGACCGCCGAGGTCGATCGCGCGCGGATCTGGCAGGTCGACGCGCAGACCGGCATGCACCGGCCCTACGCCACCGGCGTGCGCAATCCCACCGCACTCGCGATCCAGCCCGGCACCGGCACACTGTGGGCGGTGGTGAACGAGCGCGACGAAATCGGGCCCAACCTGGTGCCCGATTACCTCACCTCGATACGCGACGGTGGGTTCTACGGCTGGCCCTGGAGCTACTGGGGCCAGCACGTGGACACGCGCGCGCAGCCGCAGGATCCGGAAAAGGTCGCCTCGGCGATCGTCCCGGACTACAGCCTCGGCTCGCACGTGGCCGCGCTCGGTGTTGCGTTCTCGTCGCCCGCGATGGGCGTAAAGTTCGCGGACGGCGTATTCGTCGGCGAGCACGGCAGCTGGAACCGCGCCGACCCGGTCGGGTACAAAGTGGTGTTCATCCCGTTCCGCAACGGCCATCCCGCCGGCGACCCGATCGACTTCGTGACGGGCTTCCTCGGCGACGACGGCCTGGCCCGTGGCCGCCCGGTCGGCGTGACCGTCGATCCGCGCGGCGCGCTGATCGTCGCCGACGACCTGTCGAACACGGTCTGGCGGGTGACGCCCGCGACGCCGGTCGCCGCGCCCCCCGCGACGATGCCCGCAACGCCGGCCACCACCTCCGGCGCGGCGCCCGCCGCCAGCGCCGGCAAAGCGAAAATGTAGAGCCGGGCGGTATCCGGCCGCCCAGCGCACCGACCCTCGCCCGGTTTCATGCGGCACGACGGAGACGACGTTCGTTGCATTCGTCGTGCTGCCATGCATCTTTCGTCACGGGTCGATTCCTCGCAAGGCATAATTCGCCTTTCGCAGGTTCGAGTCTTCGCGGCGCATGGATCTCACCCACAACCTCATCCTCAACACCGACAGCTACAAGGCCAGCCACTGGCTGCAGTATCCGCCGGGCGTCGATGCGACGTTCTTCTATCTGGAGAGCCGCGGCGGCGTGTACGAACGCACGCTGTTCTTCGGATTGCAATCGATCCTGAAGGAATACCTTTCCAGGCCGGTGACGGCGGCGATGATCGACGAGGCGAAAACGTTCTTCGCCGCGCACGGCGAACCGTTCAACGAGGCCGGCTGGCAGCATGTCGTCGAGGCGCACGGCGGGAAACTCCCCTTGCGCATCCGCGCGGTGGCGGAGGGCACGGTGGTACCCACGCACCAGACGCTGATGACGATCGAGAGCACCTGCCCCGATTGTTTCTGGGTGCCGTCCTACGTCGAAACGCTGCTGATGCGGGTGTGGTACCCGATCACGGTCGCGACGATCAGTTGGCACGTGAAGCAAACGCTGCGCGAATACCTCGACAAGACCAGCGACGATCCGGCGGGGCAGGTTCCCTTCAAGTTGCACGACTTCGGCTCGCGCGGGGTGTCCAGCGCGGAATCGGCGGCGCTGGGCGGCATGGCGCACTTGGTGAATTTCCGCGGCACCGACACGGTGCTGGGTGTGCTGGCCGCGCGCGAATATTACGGCGAGGACATGGCGGGCGTTTCGATCCCCGCGTCCGAGCACAGCACCATCACGGCCTGGGGCAGGGAACGCGAACTCGATGCGTATCGCAACATGCTGCGCCAGTTCGCCAAGCCCGGCAGCGTGGTCGCGTGCGTGTCGGACAGCTACGACCTGTTCCACGCGGTGCAGGAATTGTGGGGCAAGGAACTGCGCGACGAGGTGATCGCGAGCGGCGCCACGCTGGTGGTGCGTCCCGATTCCGGCGATCCCGCCGACATCGTGCACCGGACGCTCCGGATGCTGAACGCGGCGTTCGGCAGCACGGTCAACGCCAAGGGCTATCGCGTGCTGAACCACGTGCGCGTGATCCAAGGCGATGGCGTGAATCCCGATTCGATCCGCGCGATCCTCGACCGCATCACCCGCGCGAAGTATTCCGCCGACAACGTCGCGTTCGGGATGGGCGGCGCGCTGCTGCAAAAGCTCGATCGCGACACCCAGAAGTTCGCGCTGAAATGCTCCGCCGCGCGCATCGACGGCACATGGAACGACGTGTTCAAGGATCCCGTCACCGACCACGCCAAGGCGTCCAAACGCGGACGGCTGACGTTGGCGCGCCATCGCGGCTACGGCACCTTCAAGACCCTCGCGCTGCCGGACGGCGCAATCGAGGCCAACGAAGCAACGCTCGGCCCCGACTGGGAGGATGCGCTGGAAACGGTGTGGGAGGACGGCGCGCTGATCCGTGACTGGTCGTTCGCCGAAGTGCGCCAGCGCAGCGGGGGCTGACGTCCCGCCGGGTGCTTCGAGGCTCCGTAGGTTGGGTTGATCCCGAACCTGTTCCGGGAGAAGCCCAACGGCTTTTACACCGGCCCAACAACATTCCGCGGGTGTTGGGCTTCCGCCGGATGAAGCCCGGCTCAGCACCAACCTACGCTTTGTGCGCCGACCGCGTAGGTTGGGTTGATCCCGGAACTCGTTCCGGGAGAAGCCCAACAGCGTTTGCGGCAGCCCAACAACGATCCACTGGCGTTGTGCTTCGTCGGATGAAGCCCTGCTCGGCGCCAACCTACGCTTCGCCCGCCGATCGCCACAGCGACATCGCCGCCGCCAGCAGCACCACCGCGGCGGCGAGCAACGCGGCGGCGAATCCATGTGGCAGGTGCGCGACGGCGCTGACCAGCAAGGGACCGATGATTTGGCCGATCGCAAACGCCGCCGTCATCACCGCGATGAAACCGGTCGCCTCGGCGCCGGCAACGCGGCTTGCTTCGCGCAGCCCCAGCATCGTGACCACCATGTAGGTTCCGCCGACCAGCAACGCCGCGACCAGGATCGCGGTGAGCGTCGGCCACAGCGCGGGCAACGCCACGCCGGCCGTCATCAGCAGGTAGCAAATCGCCCACAGCCTGCGATCGTTTACCCGGGCCAACCAGCGCGCCGCGATCCACGTGGACAAGGCCGACGCCGCACCGAATACCGGCCACGCCAGGCCGAACACCAGCGGATCGGTGATGTAGCGGTGTGCCATATCCGGCAGGAAGGTGGCCGGGATGATGTAGCCGAAACCGAGCGCCCCGTAGCACCACATCAATCGGCGCTTGTCGGCATTCCAGTGGATGCGCGGCGACGCGGCCTTCGTCACCCGCGGCTGCGGACGATCGTCGCGGAACGCACGCCACAACGCCATCGTCGTCAACAGCGACAGCACGCCGAAGACCTGCCAGGTACGGCCAGAATCCCAGCGCACGTGCATCCCGCCCATCACCACCAATCCTGCGGCGGCAACTCCTACCCCGACACCGGCATACAGAATGCCGTTGGCGTCGGGACGCCCCAGCGCCAGCAGCCGCTCCAGCGCCCACGCCGACACGTGGACCAGCACCCACGCGCTGGCGACGCCGGCCAGCAGACGCAAAACGAGCTGCAACGCAAACACGTGGGTGACGCCCATTGCGAACGTCACCCCGGCGATCAGGAGCAGTCCGCCACGGACCGCCTGTGCCAACGACAGCCGCGCCGCGCACAAGGCGCCCAGGAAATAGCCGAGGTAATTGGCGGCCGCGAGCCAGCCCGCCGCCGCCAGGGTCAGCCCGGCGTCGGTCTCCATCATCGGCATGATGGGCGTGAACGCGAAGCGCCCGATTCCCATCGCCACCGCCAGCGCGACCAGGCCGGCGATGGCAATGCCGGCGGGACTTCCGTGTGCATTCCCGGCACGCCGGCCCGCGCTGACCTCTGTCGTCGGCGATCGCATCGCGCGATTATCGCGATTCGCTCGCGTGGCGGCCATCCGGCCTTGCCGGCCGCGACTCAGATCATCAGCAACAGCGCCGGCACCACGATCCCGGCGGCCAGTGTCGCGCCGTAACGACGGCGGTGACGCGTGCAACGCCAACCCATGTACACGCCGGTGCTTGTCGACAGGAACAGGCTCAGCGACACCAGCAGGAAGAAGCCCTTCATTGGCCACAAGTTGCGCTTGCGTGGCGCGGGCTGCGAGGTGCTGTCCGCGCGGGACGCCGGTTTCGCATTCGGCACGATGCCCGCGCCCGCGGCGGCAGCCCTGGTCGGCGCACGCTTTTTCACCGGTACGTCCAGACTTTGCTTCTTGTGGAGGTGCGCAATACTGGCCAGCCATGCCGGCGGCTTGTAATCGCTGGTGCGTGAGGCCTCGTGCAAGGCCACGCTTTGCAGTGCGCCGGTGAACGCAAAAAACAGCAGGGCCGGCGCCGTGAACACACCGAGGTACAGGTGCCAGGTGCGAAACGATTTCAACAGACGGAGGGAGGCTGGCATCGGACGGCAGCGGGGAGAAAGATGCGGCATGCTCTCATGAATGAGACTCATTCGCAATAATGGTGTTGTCCCGAAGTCGCGGCAAATCGGGATGGCGGAGATCCGTGCGACCGTCTCACACCATGAGTCACCGACGGGCATACTTTAAGGAAGCTCTGATTTTGCTCGTCATACCGGCGCAGGCCGGTACCCAGTCAAGAAAGAGGTCGTGGCCTGTGGCCGCGATACAAAGTCGAACTGGGTCCCGGCCCCGGATCGGAAGCACTTCCGGGGCAGGCTCCGCGCAAAAAGACAAGACGGCGCGACGCGCCGGGCGACGATCCAGAACGTTGATCAGAGGTTCCTTAAGGATTCACGACACCGGGGGTCACCGTGTTTCGACTGCACACGTCCAACGACGCCGCCAGGCTCGCCGCCGCGCTGGGCGAGCGGCTGTGCGGTCCGCGCGACAATCCGCTGGCCCCTGCGCGCGTGCTGGTGCCGCAGGCCGGGCTGCGGCGCTGGCTGCAGGTAACGCTTGCCGAACGGCATGGCGTGATCGCGAATGTCGAGTTCACGCCGCCGGCGCAATTTGCGTGGGAATTGTTGCGCGCCGCATCACCCGGGCTGCCGCGGCAATCACCCTTCGACGTGGATGTGTTGCGCTGGCATCTCTACAAGTTGCTGGGCGAGCGTCTGGAAGGTGCCGCGCTCGAACGGTTGCGCGCTTATCTCGATGCCGATCGCGACCCGTTGCGTCGTTACGCGCTGAGTTTCGAACTGGCCCGCATGTACGAGCGCTTGCAGGGTTACCGGCGCGACAAGCTCTTGCAGTGGGAACACGGTGTCGATCCCGGTGACTGGCAGGCCGAAGTCTGGCGGCGCCTGCTGCCGCGGGTGGGCGGCGTGTCGCGCGTGGCGCGGGTGGACGCCTGGTTGCGCGCGTACGATCCCTGGTATCCGGCAGGGAGCCATGCCGAAAAACCAGCGCCGCCCGGCCTGCCCGCGCAGCTCTCGTGCTTCGCCTGTGCCAACGTGTCGCCCGACGTCTTGCGCATGCTGGCCGTCGCGGGACTGCATTGCGACGTGGATTTCTTCCTGCCGCTGCCGTCGAGGGAATACCTCGGCGACACGCCGCGTTCGCGCAGGCAGGTGTACGAGCGTCTGCGCGACAAGGACGGCGGCAATCCATTGATTGCGTCGCTCGGCGGCGCCGCGGCGGAATTCATCGAACTGCTGTACGGCTATCAACACGTGCAACCCGGCGAGGAAACCGACGACTTCGACGAAGCCATTCCACGTGCGACCCTGCTCGGCCGCGTGCGCGGCGACATCCTCGATCACGTCGCGCCGCGCGCGGACGACCGCCAACCATCGCCCGACGATTCGCTGCAGTTTCGCGCCTGCCACACGCCTCTGCGCGAAGTCGAAACCCTGCACGATGCGTTGCTCGGGATGTTCGAGGACGACCGTTTCGATCCTCCGCTGCAGCCGCGCGACATCGCGGTGATGATGCCGGACGTCGCGGCGTACCGGCCGGCCATCGACGCCGTGTTCGGCGGTGTGGCCCGCGAGGATGCCCGTTTCGTTCCCTGGAACCTCGGCGACACCGGCGCGAGCGCGCTGCACCCCGTCGCGCAAGTGTTTCTCGACCTGCTGGACGCGCCGACCTCGCGCTGGCAAGGCAACGAGATCCTGGACGTGCTCGCCGTGCCGGGCGTGATGCGTCGCTTCGACCTCGACACCGATGCGGTGGAGCGTCTGTCGGCGCGCGTGCGCGACGCCGGCGTGCGCTGGGGCGAGAGCGAACAGGCACGTGCCGACTGCGGCGGCTACCGCGAATTCAGTTGGGCGTTCGGGATCGACCGGATGCTGGCAGGCTTCGCGTGCGGCGACGACGACGCCGACACCGAACCGCTGGTTGGCGGCACGGCACCGCTGGACGGCATCGAAGGCGCCGCGTTCGCACACCTCGACGCGGTCCTGGCGGTGACCGAAACCTGGCGGCGGCTGCGCGAGCTCTCGCAACGCGCGCGCACCGCCGGCGACTGGCAGCGCGTGTTGAACGAAGTCCTCGACAGCCTGTACCAGCCCGACCCGCGCGACCTTGCCGAAACCCGCGCGCTGGAACGCGTGCGCGCCGCGCTCGAAAAGCTCGCCGACGATTGCGATCACGCCGACGCCGGGCTCGAATTGCCGTGGCCCGAAGTGCGCGCCTTCCTGCGCGAGCAACTGGCCGCCGCCGATCCGCAACAGTATCTGTTCACCGGCGGCGTCACCTTCTGCGGGATGGTGCCGCTCCGGGTAGTGCCGTTCCGGGTGATCTGCCTGCTCGGCATGGACGCAAGCGCGTTCCCGCGCCGCGAAACCGGTGGACTCGATCCACTGGTGGCCGACCGCCGCGCCGGCCATGCCATGCGCGGCGACCGCGACGTACGCGCCGACGACCGCCTGCTGTTCCTGCAACTGCTGGCCGCCGCGCGCGACGCGTTCTACGTGAGCTGGATCGGCCGCGATCCGCACACCAACAAGGAACAGCCGCCGTCGGCGGTGGTCGCCGAGCTGATCGATGTAGTGAAACAAGGCTGCCTGCTGCCCGCCGCCGACGAAGCTGCAAAACAGGCCCGGGACGCGCTGCCGCGGGTCGAACCATTGCATCCGTTCGCGACGACGCTGTTCGGAGGCGACGGCCACACACCCCGCTCGTACCGGGCGGAATGGATTCCCTCGGCACAGACGACGGGCCGGGGCGACGGCATCGCGCCTTTCGTCGGCGAGCTGGCGCCCCCCGCCGACAACGACGATGAACTTCATCTCGATACGTTGAAGCGCTTCTATCGCAATCCCGCACGCGGTCTGCTGGAACAGGCGCTCGCGTTGCGCCTGCCACGTGAGGCGGACCGCGATGCCGACGTGGAACCCCTGCGCCCGGACGACCCGCTGCTGCGTTACCAGTTGACGACGGTCCTGCTCGAACGCGGCGAAGCCGATGCCGCACGACAGCGCGACCGCCTGCGCGCCGAAGGCAGGCTTCCGCCCGGTGCGCTCGCCGATGCCGCCCTCGGGACCGCGCGCGACCGTGCACGGATTCTCGAGGCCGACGCGCACGCGTTCAGCGATGGCGCCACGCCCGGCGCCATCGAAGGCCGCGCCGGACTCGTCGGCGGCGTCACGCTGGCCGGCACGGTCGAGGGCGTCTATCCCGCGGGCCTGCTGCGTGCAATCCCTGCCGGGCTCAACGGCAAGCGCGCCGCGGAAGCGTGGATCGACACCCTGTTCGCCGCCGCCGTCGGCGGTCGGCCCACCGGTTGCCGGGTGTTGTGGCTGGATGGCAGCGGCGACAAGCTGCACGTCGAAGCACGCGACATCGCCGCAGTCGATCCGGCGACCGCCCTCGCCGCGCTGGACGGCCTGGTGCAGGGGATGCTGCACGGTTTGCAAATACCATTGCCGCTGTTGCCACGGGCCTCGTGGGAGGCACTCAAACGCTGGCGCCAGAAGGGCGGGACTGCGCGCGGCGAATTCGACGTATTGCTGCGCTCGCGGGCCGACCGCGAGGACGACGACGACTTCGGCGGCCGCGGCGACTTCGCCGACCCCGCCATCGCGATGGTTTGGCGCGGACACGATTTCTCGCGGTCGGACCCGCTTCCCGAAGCGTGGTACGCCACCGCCTGCCGCGTGTTCCCCGAGCTGCAGCCACTGCCGAAAACCCGGAGCAGCCGCGCATGAGCGGGGTGGCCGATCCCCTGCTGCTGCCGCTGGATGGCACCCGCGTTGCCGAGGCCAGCGCCGGCACCGGCAAGACCTTCGCGATTGCGACGTTGTATCTGCGCCTGATCCTGGAGCGCGGACTGAAGCCCGACGAGATCGTGGTGGCGACCTTTACGCGCGCCGCGACGGCAGAGTTGTCGGGCCGCCTCGGTGAACGCATGACGCTGGCCACGCGGTTGCTTCAGGACGACGATCCGGGCACGCCGCGCGCCGGCGAGAACGGCGCGCACGCGGAAATCCGCCGAACCGTCGCGCAGGCACGCGCGTCGGGCGCGTCGCTGGATGATCTGCGCCAGCGTGCACGGACCGCCGCGGCCATGCAGGACACCGCGCTGATCGGCACCCTGCACGCTCTGTGCTTCCGCGCGTTGTCCGAGTTCGGGTTCGACACCGGGCAGGCGCTCTCGCAACCGCAACTGATCGAGGACGTGCGCGCGCTGGAACTCGAAATCGTGCGCGATTTCTGGCGGCGCGGCAGCGCCGACGCCGCCACGGCCAGCCTGCTCGCGGAGACTTGGGGCGCGCCCAAAAGGCTCGCCAGACAGGTCTGCGACGCGCGCTGGGGCAACCTTCCAGCAGACCACGTCCCGCAACCCGCGGCGGTGGATACCGGCGCACAGGAAGCCGATCTCGCAGCGCTGCGCGCCGCGATCGC
>DASTIS010000218.1:0-2927 GCA_035717365.1 Rhodanobacteraceae bacterium | reverse complement strand
TCCAAGCAACTGGACGAGGAAGTCGCGCGCCTGCACCTCGAGCAGATCGGCGTCAAGCTGACCCAGCTCACCAAGGACCAGGCCGACTACCTCGGCGTGCCGGTGGAAGGCCCGTACAAGGCGGATCACTACCGGTATTGAACCCAGAGACGGGAAGAGGGAGACGGGAGACGTGTCTCGGCCGCATCGGCAACTGGATGTCTGGAAGGATTCCGTTGCGTTGGTCGAGGCAATCTACCGTTATACGTCGGCATTTCCAATTGACGAACGCTTTGGCTTGACGGCGCAACTTCGGCGCGCAGCGGTAAGCGTGCCTTCAAACATTGCAGAGGGCGCAGCGCGGCGGTCCCGGAAAGAGTATCTGCACCATCTGAGTATCGCCCGCGGCTCCTTGTCAGAATTGGAAACCCAAGTGTTGCTTTCCAGGAGATTGCACTTGGCATCCACCAGCATGGAACTTGAGGAGCAAATTGAGCGGGTTTTTGCACGATTGAATGCGCTGATCAAACGACTTTCGCAATAGACACCTGGAAGCGACCCCTGACGTCTCCCGTCTCCCGTCTCCCGTCTCTCACCTACCCAAACCGCTCGAGTTCCGGCACGAATGGCGCGTAATGCCGCCAGCGCCCGACCGAGGACGTGTAAACCGGCTGGCGCGCCTGCCACACGCTGGCTGATTGCACGGGCGCCGCGGCGTCCCGGGCATCTTCACCCGGCGCCGCCCCGATGAAATCGCAAAGAGTTGCGAGCGTCGCGTCGGTATCGGACACCAGCGCTTCGTAATCGAGTTCGTGCAGCGGGATGCGCAGGGTTTGCTTCCAATGGCGCATCAACGCGTCATGTCCGACCATGTACGCCTGCATGTCTGCGAAGTCGTACGCGAAGGCCAGGTCGCGATGTGCAAAATCCTGGCTCCACAGCGACAGCGCGGTATCGCGGCGATCGCGTCGGCAATGGATCACCCGCGCCTGCGGAAACATCGCGGCGGCAATATGCAACCAGCGGAAGTTCAGGGGGTCCTGGTCGAGGTACCACCTCATCGGCGCGTCGTCCTGCATGGCGAGCTTGCGGTACAGGCCGGCCGCCTCCGCCAGCGCCGCCGGACTGCCCAGGTGCCCGCCCGCGGCAAGCTGGTCTCCGATGTAGCGCAGAGTACGCAGTTCGCCGCGATCGCGTGCGCCGGTCGCGCGGGCCAGCAAGGTGGCGGTCAGCGTCGTACCAGTGCGCGGCAGCCCGACGATGAATACGGGCACGAAAGAAGTGTCCGGAACCCCGGCCGCATCCGCCACCTGCTCGCGCTCGCGCGTGGCCACGAAGGGCGGCCACTCCGCGGCATCCCACGGCCACGCTGCATGGACCATCGCGTTGGCCTCCCGCAAGGTGTGCGCCGCCTTGGCGTAGTCGCCAAGGTCGCTCCGGGCCTTGGCCAGCGCGAATCCCGCCGAGGCCCGCGAACGTGAAGTAAACCGCGCGTCGCCAAAATGCGTCGCGAAACGGGCGATTTCGCCATCGGCGGGATCGGCATAGCGCCGGGTGTTGGCCAGTGCGCCGAGGACGTGGTGTTGGTCCAGGTCGACGCCGGCGTCCAGCGCCGCCAGATAACGGGTACGTGCGGTCCCGAAATCGCCCGTCTCGCGCGCCACGTTGCCCGCCAGCACCAGCAATTCCGGTTCAATCGAGCCGCGTTCAAGGGCGCCTTCGCAGATCTGTGCCGCGATGGCGTGCCGGTCACACTGCTGGGCAAACGTGGCGCCGCGCACGCTCATGCCGGATTCGAAACCGTTCGCGCGACACACCGCGAGCAACGTCCCGGCCGCCGCACCCAGGCGCCCCTGGCTTTGCAGCACCGTGGCCAGGAGCGTCGCCGCGTCTTCCCGGGAAGGCGCCCGGGCCAGCGCCGCGCGCGCCAGCGCCTCGGCCTCGCCCGCATCGTTTTGCTGGAACAGGGCCCGCGCCGCGGCGAGCTGCGCGTCGACCGAAGCAGGGGAAGTGGCCTGCATGCTGGCATCCATCACGAGTGCGTCTTTATCATAGCCAGTCCCGTTGAAACGATCGTCCCCATGCAACGCTTCCGCGGAACCGATTCCGCCTTCATGTACGGAGCACAGCCATGACCGCGCCCCGCCTCCAGGGCCTCGACAATCCGTCCGCGAAGCGGGTCATCGCGACCGCACAAGCTCTGGAACTCGGACGGCCCGACCAGGCCGAGGCGCAGCTCGCGCCCGCGCTGGCCGCGTATCCCGACCATCCCGAGGTATTGCGGCTGCACGCGGGTGCGTTGAGCCTGCGCGGCGACCACGCCAGGGCCATCACGGCAATCCAGCGCGCCGTCGAGCTGCGTTCGATGGATCCGCTGTATCGCAACACGCTCGGCACGGTACTGGGCGCCTCGGGGGATTTCGATGGGGCCATCCACGCCCTGCGCCGTGCCTGCGAACTGCAGCCCGGTCTCGCGATCGCCTGGTACAACCTCGGTCTGATGCTGACGCGTTGCGTGCGCAATGACGAAGCTGTCGAAGCGCTGCAACGCGCAATCGAGCTTGCCCCCGACAACATGGGAGCACGCGCGCTGCTCGGCGACCTGTTGCGCATGCGCGGGGACGCCGAGGCGTCCGCGACGGAGTATCGCAAGGTGCTTGCCGAACAACCGTGGGCGGGGATGGCCTGGTGGGGACTCGCCGACCTGCGTACCGGAGCGCTCGGGCAAGACGACACCGAGCGCATGCGCGCGGCACTGCGCAACGACCGTGCCAGCGACCTCGATCGCGTCGCCATCGGGTTCGCATTGGCGAAATCGCTCGATGACGCAGGCCGCTACGACGAGTCGATGGATGCGTTGCAGGAGGCCAACGCCATTGCGCGTCTGCGCCAACGTTGGGACGCCAAGGGGTTCTCGAACGCCGTCCGCGCGATCGATGACGCCTTCA
>DASTIS010000217.1:0-19803 GCA_035717365.1 Rhodanobacteraceae bacterium | reverse complement strand
TAGCGACGTGGCGCTTGTGCTTGTGGAATCGGACGACGTCCCTGTCTTTTCCGCGCCCCTCCCGGGGGCGCGGGTGACTTCTCTTTGCATGGCCAAAGAGAAGTCACCAAGAGAAAGGCCACCCCGCGAACACGCCCTTCGCCCACCCTGGGCTGCGGGTTCGCTCCCAACCGCAGGGGTTCGCCGACGGGCCATCCATGGCCCTGCGGCGAACTGGCGCACTTCCTGTGCGCCATCCTTCGGACTTTTCCGTTGTCCACTCGCCGCGTTCGAGGGGCCCCTTCGGCGCGCATCCTGCGCGCTGTTGCCGCAAGGCAGGTTGCGCAATCTCGCGCCGAACAAGGCCATGGGTGGCCGTCATCGAAGTGATTCGAGCGCCGTCGCATGGCGTTGGGCGGACGCCTGGTTGCATTGATCGCCAGCAGGCTGGCTCCTACGAAACGGTTTGTAGGAGCGCGCCTGCGCGCGATCCGCCTACGGCGTCCACTTCCGGTGCGCGTGGATCGACATCACGACCCCGAAGCCGATCAGCAGCGTGATCGCCGAGGTGCCGCCGTAACTCACCAGCGGCAGCGGCACACCGACCACCGGCAGCAGGCCCGTGATCATGCCGCCGTTGACGATCACGTACACGAAGAAGGCCAGGCCGAAGGCGCCGGCGACGAGCCGCGACCAGGTGTCGCGCGCGTTGGCGGCAATCCACATGCAGCGGCCCACGATGAACGCGTACAGGGCGAGCAGCAACAGCGCGCCGATCAACCCGAATTCCTCGCCGAGCACCGCGAAGATGAAGTCGGTGGTGTGCTCGGGCAGGAACTCCAGCTTCGATTGCGTGCCCTGGTTGAAACCCTTGCCGAAGATGCCGCCGGACCCGACCGCGATCATCGACTGCAGGATGTGCCAACCGCTGCCCAGCGGATCGCGTTCCGGGTGCAGCAAGGTCAGCACGCGCTGGCGCTGGTAGTCGTGCATGAATTGCCAGGCGACCGGTGCGGCGGCCGCAAGTGTCGCCAGCATCGCGCCGATCTTCCACCATTGCAGCCCGGCGAGGAACAGCACGAACACGCCGGATGCGGCGACCAGCAGCGCGGTGCCGAGATCGGGCTGCTCGGCGATCAACAGCACGGGCAATCCGAGCAGGATGGCAATCGCGACAATGTCGCGCCAGCGCGGGGGCAGCGGGCGCGGGTGCAGGTACCAGGCGACCATCATCGGCATCGCCAACTTCATCAGCTCGGACGGCTGGAAGCGGACGATCCGGAGATCCAGCCAGCGGCTCGCGCCCTGGCCTTCGCCCAGCACTTGCACCACGACCAGCAGCAACACGCCCAGCACGTAGAACCATGGCGTCCACGCACGCAGCAGGGAAGGAGGGATGCGCGAAACCGCGACCAGCAGGACGGCGCCGATCAGGAAGCGTGCGGCCTGACCGCCCACCGTGCCGGTGTCGAGGTTGCTGGCGCTGTAGAGCACCGTCAGCCCGATCGCGGCAAGGATCAGCAACGCGATGCCGAGCGGCAGATCGATGCGGGGTCGCGAAAAAATCCTTCGTCCCATCCGGCGCGCGCGGCCACTGAAGCTCGCGACCATCTCGTTCATGGCGTACCGGGTTCGCGACCCGTGGACGGTTGCACGGCGGCGGTCACCGGCAGCGGTGGGCGTTCGGAAGGCGGTGTGTCGGCCAGCCACTGGTCCAGCATCTTGCGGGCGATCGGCGCCGCGGCGCTGCCGCCCCAGGCACCGTGTTCCAGCACCACCGCGATCGCGATCTGCGGGTGCTCGGCTGGCGTGTAACAGATGAACCACGCGCGGTGCCGCTGGGCAAGGTAGGCATGGCTGCGGTTGGTGTCGTAGGCGTCACTGGTGCGCGAATAGCGTTCCGCAGTGCCGGTCTTGCCCGCGATCAGGTACGGGAAACCGTTCCCGAGGCCGTAGGCGGTGCCGAGGCGGCTGTACACCACGCCGAGCATGCCTTGCCGGACTGCGGCGACGTTGGCCGGATCGTGGGTGATCCGCACGGGCGGAGGTTGCTTGGAGGGAACGACCGGGGAATCAAGTCCGTCGCTGGTCGCGGCGAGCAGGTGCGGGGTGTGCGCGACGCCGCCGTCGGCCAGGGTCGCCAGCGCGTGCGCCATCTGCAACGGCGTCACCATCCAGTAACCCTGGCCGATCCCCGAGATCACTGTTTCGCCCGGGTACCAGGGCTTGTTGAAGGTCTTGCGCTTCCATTCCGGCGAGGGCAGCACGCCACCGGTTTCATCGGGCAGGTCGATGCCGGTCGGGCTGCCGAAGCCGAATTTGGCCATCCACTGGTCGAATCTCTGCATGCCCATCTGCAGCGCCAGCGAATAGAAATACGTGTTGACCGATTGCGTAATCGCCTGCACCAGGTCCACGCGGCCGGCGCCGTGCCGCTGGTCGTCGCGGTAACCGCGCGACGAGCCCGGAATGTAGAACACGCCGGTGGAAAGCACGGTGTCGGACGGCTTGCGCAGACCGAGTTCCACCCCGCCCAGCCCCAGGAACGGCTTGACCGTGGAGCCCGGCGGATAACCGCCGCGCATGCTGCGGTTGATCAACGGCTTTTCGGGGTTGTCGAGCAGCGCGGAATAGTCGGCCTGGCTGATGCCGTTGACGAACAGGTTGGGATCGAAGCTGGGAACGGTCACCATCGCCAGCACGTCGCCGTTGCGCGGGTCGATCGCGACCGCAGCGCCGGTCTGCCCGTCGAAGGCGTCGAGGGTGGCCTGCTGCAGGCGTTCGTCGATGGTCAGGTACAGGTTCTCGCCGGGTTTCGCGGCCACCCGTTGCAACACCCGCAATGGCCGCTGGTTGGCATTGACCTCGACCAGCTCGTAGCCGGGCGTGCCGTGCAGGAGATTTTCGTATTCCTTTTCCAGCCCGGTCTTGCCGACGTGGGTGGTGCCGGCGTAGCGGTCGGGATCGAGCCGTTGCAGGTCCTTTTCATCGATGCGGCCGACGTAGCCGACGACGTGCGCGAACGCGGAACCATGGGGATAGTTGCGCGTGAGGTAGGGGGCGACGTTCACCCCGGGAAACTGCCACTGGTTGACCGCGAAGCGGTCCCGCTCGCTTTCGGTCAGGTGGAACTGCAAGGGCACCGGGTCGAACGACCGGTGCTGCTTGAGGCTCTGCTTGAAGCGGCGGATATCGTCGTCGGTCAGGGGCACGACCCGGGACAGCCTTGCCAGCATCGCGTCCATGTTCTCGACCTTGTCCGGCACGACGTCCAGCCGGAATGCCGGCACGTTGTCGGCGAGCAGCCGGCCCTCGCGGTCGTAGATCAGTCCGCGGGGCGGCGGCAAATGGCGCAGGCGCACCCGGTTGGCCTTGGCACGGGTCGAGTACTCGCCGTGTTCGAATACCTGAAGGTAGGCAAAGCGCCCCGCCACCACCATCAGCAACGCGATCATGATTGCAAAGCCCGCCAACGCGCGCCGGCCGAAGCGTGCGCGCTGCGCGCCTTCGTCCCTGAGTTCGTCGCGTCGGTTCATGTCGCCTTGCCGCGCAGGCGGGTGTTGACGTCGTCGAGCAGCAGGAACACGAACGGCCAGATGATCGCCCCGACTGCCGGGGCCAGCCAGGACAGGGCGGGCATCGGCGCGTCACCCGCGAACGCGCGGATCAGCGCCTGCAGCACGTGGTTGTTGAGCAGTAGCAGCCACACCGCCAGCGCCTGCTGCCACATCGGGAAGAAGCGCAGGCGCGAGCGGAATCGCAGCACGATGAATGCCAGGATCGCCAGTCGCAGCGCCTGGTCGCCGAGCAGCGCGCCGTTCAGAAGATCCGCGGCCAGGCCGACCCCGAACGCGAGACCGACGCTCACCCGGTCGGACGTCTCCAGCGACCAGTAGATCAGGACCAGCGCCGGCCAGTACGGCTTCAATGGCTGGACCAGCGTCGGCAGCGGCATCAGCATCAGCAGTAGCGACAGCGCGATGCCGATCCAGAACGTCCAGCCTTGCGCGCGCGGCCGGCTCATTGTCCGGCTCCGGCGGACGCGGCCCTGGGTCTGGCGGCGACGGCATCGGGGGCGAGCGTGTCGGGTGGACCGAATTGCGGCGCCGGTGCGGGAGGGCCGACCGGATCCGGCTGGTCGCGCAGCAGCAGTACCTCGCCACTGCGTTCGAGTTCAGCCGCGGGCTTCACGAACGCCTGCAGGAACATGCCCGATGGATCGCGCTCCAGGCGGGTGACCGTGCCCAAGGGGAACCCTGCCGGAAAGCGCCCGCCGAGCCCTGACGTGACCAGTTGGTCACCCGGCTTGATGTCCGACGAGAGCGGCAGGTTCGGCACCACCAGCTTGCCGGTGTCGCCGGTGCCGTGCGCGACGCCGCGCAGGCCCGTGCGCGAGACGACGACCGGTACCGAATGATCCGGATCGATCACCAGCATCGCGATCGAGGCATGCGGCAGGGTTTCGACGACCTGGCCCATGACACCGTGCGAGTCGATCAGGACCTGGCCGGTGTGAACGCCTTCCCGGACGCCGACATTGAGCATCACGCGGTCGCGGGTCGGCCCCAGTTGCACGTCGATCAGCCGCGCCAATTGCGCATGCATGCCGAGCAGGTGTTGCGTGTCCAGCAACTGTTTCAGGCGCGCGTTCTGGTGCGTGACCGCGTTCATGCGATTGAGGCGGGCCTGGGCAAGCATCAGCGTCTCGCGCAGTTGCCGGTTCTCGTCGATCAGGGTCTTGCGGTCGGTGAACGCCGTGCCGGCCGCGTGGATCCAGTCGGACGGCGCCGCGGCGAGCTTGTAGATCGGCACGATCGCCGCCGCGGTGACGTAACGCGCCCGGTGCAGCCAGTCGTTGCGATGGTCCAGCACCATCAGCACCGCGGCCAGCGCGAGGTAAACGATCAGGCGCAACGTGCCCGCGGTCGCGTCCGAGAAGATCGGAGTGGATTCCTTTTGCGGAAGCGCCATGGCGGTGCGGGCGGGGTGAAGCGAGGGATACAGCGTAACAATAACGCGGACATGGCGCGGGTAAGGGAGCGTCTGAAGAGCGTTCTTTCTCGTCGCCCCGGCCCAGGCCGGGGCCCAGTTGGACTTTGTATCGCGGCCAAAGGCCGCGATTCTTTCCTCACTGGATGCCGGCCTACGCCGGTATGACAAGCAAAATCAGAGTCTCCCTGGCTGCGTCCCGTGTTTGGTCACGAAATCAATGTAACGGGCGAAGCGGCTGTTGCGAAAAGTCAGGCCATGGATGGCCGTTCTGCTGCTTCAGGATTGCCATGAACGATGCACACGCGATAGCTGGCGAGTGCAGCGATCAGGGATGATCGCACGCACTCACGCACTCACTCACTCACTCGCGAAGAAATCGTTGCCGTGCATGTCGATGAGTTCCAGCGCCCGGCCACCGCCACGCGCGACGCAGGTCAGCGGATCCTCGGCGATCTGCACGTACAGGCCGGTTTCCTTGGAAATCAGCTTGTCGAGGTCGCGCAGCAATGCGCCGCCGCCGGTCAGCATGATGCCGCGTTCCTGTACGTCCGAGCACAGCTCCGGGGGCGTCTGCTCGAGTGCCGAGCGG
Source organism: Rhodanobacteraceae bacterium (assembly GCA_035717365.1). Lineage (GTDB taxonomy): Bacteria > Pseudomonadota > Gammaproteobacteria > Xanthomonadales > Rhodanobacteraceae > 66-474. The sequence goes on along the minus strand of DASTIS010000217.1, from coordinate 14,243 downwards.
ACCGCCGCGACGATGCCGTGCAACGGCTCGTGCAGCGCTTCCAGCGCGTCGTTGGACGTGATCGTGAACATCCTCGGCACGCCTTCGGCAAGGTTGCGCCCGGAAACTTCCATGCTGCGCACTTCCTTCTGCTCGACCGCGCAACCGACCTCGATCTTGATCCGCTCGGCGGTGGGCTCGCCGATCAGGGTGCCGTTGCTGCGGCGCACGTAATTGATGATGGCCTCGTCGAAGCGGTCGCCACCGATCCGCACCGACTGCGAATACACGATCCCGTTGAGCGACATCACCGCGACTTCAGAGGTGCCGCCGCCGATGTCCAGCACCATCGAGCCGCGCGCCTCGTGCACCGGGATGCCGGCGCCGATCGCGGCGGCCATCGGTTCCTCTATCAGGAACACGTCGCGCGCGCCGGCGCCTTCGGCCGACTCCTTGATCGCGCGGCGTTCGACCTGGGTCGAGCCGCATGGCACGCACACCAGCACGCGCGGACTGGGGCGCAGGAAGCGGGACTTGTGCACCTGCTTGATGAAGTGCTGCAGCATCGCCTCGGTCATGGTGAAGTCGGCGATCACGCCGTCCTTCATCGGCCGGACCGTGACGATGTTGCCGGGCGTGCGGCCCAGCATCATCTTGGCCTCGTTGCCGACCGCGGCGACCGCGCGCGGGCCGCCCGGGCCGCGATCCTGGCGGATGGCGACCACCGAAGGTTCGTTGAGCACGATGCCCTGGTCGCGCACGTAGATCAGCGTGTTCGCGGTACCAAGGTCGATCGAAAGGTCGTTGGAAAAGATGCCGCGGAACAGTTTGAACATGCGTGAGCCGACAGTGCGGGCCTGGGGTGTCAGGCGAGTGGGGCAGAACGCGCCAGTCTAGTCAGCCGTGGGAAGGCGCGCAAGCGTGCCGGCGACAAACGATGACCGCCATCACGCCGATGCCGGGCGCGGTTCGGAAACCGCGCTCGAAACCGCCGCGCGCGGCCGTTACGATGGCCGACCGTGCCTGCCGAAAAGGAAACCCGACCGATGCCTGCTGCGCTGATCTGTGGCTCCATGGCCTACGACACCATCATGGTGTTCGAGGACCGCTTCAAGAACCACATTCTGCCGGACAAGGTGCACATGTTGAACGTGTCCTTCCTGGTTCCGCAAATGCGCCGCGAGTTCGGCGGTTGCGCCGGCAACATCGCCTACAACCTCGGATTGCTCGGCGGCGAGCCGGTCCCCATGGCGACCGTGGGACAGGACTTTGCGCCGTATCGCGAGTGGTTCGAAGGGCTCGGGATCCGCCTCGACCAGGTGCGCGAAGTCGCAGACACCTTCACCGCGCAGGCCTTCATCACCACCGACAAGGACAACAACCAGATCACCGCCTTCCATCCGGGTGCGATGAACTCCAGCCAGAAAAACCATGTAGGCGACGTGGCGGACGTCGCCATCGGCATCGTCGCGCCGGACGGACGCGAGGGGATGCTCCAGCACGCGGCCGAATTCGCCACGCGCGGCACGCCCTTCATCTTCGATCCGGGCCAGGCCATGCCGCTGTTCTCGGGCGAGGAATTCCGCAGCTTCATCGAACAGGCCGATTACGTCGCGGTGAACAGCTACGAAGCCAGCCTGCTGTCCGAGCGCACCGGCTGGTCGGAAGCCGACATCGCCAGCCGGGTCAAGGCCTACGTCGTGACCCACGGCGCGGAAGGTTCGACTATCCATGCAGACGGGACGACGCACGCCATTCCCGCGGCGAAGCCGCGTGAGGTCATCGATCCGACAGGTTGCGGCGACGCGTATCGCGCGGGGTTGATCCACGGAATCCTGCGCGACTTCGACTGGCCGAACATCGGGCGCGTGGCATCGCTGATGGGGGCGCTCAAGATTGCGCAACCAGGCACCCAGAACCACCGGTTCGACGCCGCCGAATTCGGGGCCGAGTTCAAGCGCCAGTTCGGGCATGCGCTGTAGGGCGATCGTTCCGCATTGCCGCGTCGACGTACGGCTCGATCAATGGGGCGCCCGGCATCCCCCGAAGGCCGGGACGGCCCCGCGACGCCGCCGTCCACGGCCAGGAGCTTCCCGGCCTGACTTTATGCAACGGCGGCTTCGAGGGCAGCATTGTCGTTGCGGTGGAAACCTGAACGGCAACGCAGGCGCCAGATGACGGGAGGGGGCGCCGTGCGAAAATGCGGCCCAGCCAACCCACCCCATCGGAAGGAGCAGTCCCATGCCACGCGCGATCCCGTTTGTCCTTGCCGCCCTGCTCGCCGGGGTTTCGCTGGCTTACGCCGGCAACGCCCGTGCCGCAAACGAAATCAGCTGTCGCATGACCTTCGAGATGCACGGATGGTCCGTGTTCTACAAGAAGGCCGACGGCACCGGGAGCGTCTCGTGCAGCAATGGGCAACACATGCAGGTCCACCTGCGCAGCCGCGGCGGTGGCCTGACCTTCGGGAAGTCCGACATCACCGGCGTCGGCAAGTTTTCGGGCATTTTCAACATCAACGAAATCCTCGGCACCTACGTGACCGGCGGGGCCCACGCGGGCGCGGCCGCCGCCGCGCGCGGCACCGTGATGACCAAGGGCAACGTCTCGCTGGCGCTCAGCGGGACGGGCCATGGCTGGAGCCTGGGTGTGGATTTCGGCAAGTTCACCATTTCGCGATGAGTGACTGCCAGGCAAAAGCGAGTCAGTCCGCGAATGAACGCAAATCAACGCCGCTGAATCCGGTGTCGTGGATCGCCAAAAAACGAAGGCGGCACCCACGGCCGCCTTCGTTCGTGATCGGCTTGCGTGTGGGGTCAGGCGATCCTGCGCCTGCGCATCATGACACCCAGGAGAACCAGGCCAAGGCCAAAAAGCCCGAGCGTAGCCGATTCGGGGACTTCAGTCGGAGGCAAGCTTGCCTGGTCCAGGGCCGCGTAGCTGATCGTTCCACCCATGACCAGATATTCACCCCAGCCATCACCCCAGAAGTGCACGGTGTCGAAGGTGCCGCTGTCATCGAATGCGGCGACGTACACCCCGGCGCCGCCGTTGGTCAGGAACTGGTCGTAAGGGCTCAGGGATGAGCCGACCCTGATTGGCGCGTTGTTGCCGAAGGAAATGTAGAGATCCGACCGCTGGCAGCATGTGGCCCAATCGCCCACTTCAAAGCCGAGGGCATTGATTCCGCTGTTGAAGACGAAGGTCAGGCCGCTTCCCTTGGAGCCCAGGCCATCGTTGTCGCCATGCCCGGTGTCCGAATTGTCGCCGTAAGGGTCGATACCGAGCGTGCGGCCAGTGGTATAGGTGCCCGGGGCGCCGTAAGCTTCGTATACGCCCTGGTCGGAGAGGCTGCTTCCATCGGTTTGGGTGACCGTGTAATCGGTGCGCACCAGTGCCAGGTTGCCGGGCGTAAACGCGAATGATGCCCAGTTGTCGTGGGTTGCCGTACCCCCGGCATCCGAGACGGTGTTGTTGAAATTGGTCAGACCGTTGGTCCAGTCGTTGAATACCGTGACGATGGTGGCGTTGGCGGCGCCCGCCGCACCCAACGTCAGCAACGCCATCGAAGCGATCAGGGCCAGCTTTTTCATTTCGATACTCCCGCGGGTTTTGGTTTGGCCGCAGAACCAAGCACGTTCCATGCCGTGTGGGAGTACGTGTACAAGTAATTGTTCTTGAAGAATATTTCGCTCGTCGCGCGGCTCCGCCGAACTTGCTCTTGTGCAGAACTGTAATGAATGCCGACGGTTTGAGAGAAGGACGCTTGAAAGCGCAACCAACTTCGACAAACTGCTTCGGCAGCGTGGCCGCCCGTGACGGTCGGCGAGCATCGGCGTCTGCACGGGGTGGCGTGAGTACGGGTTGCCTGCCGCCCTCACGCCATCTCGATCAATGTGGCTGATGCGCAGGGATGAATTGCTCGTCCACCGCTTCGGCGAGTTGGTCGGGCGGCAGCAGACCCTGTGCCAGGATGAAATCGTTGAACTGCTGCAGGTTGAACCGGTCGCCCAGCGCGATCTCGGTGTGCGCGCGCAACTGCAGGATCCGCGAGTAGCCATAGAAGTACGCGGTGGCCTGGCCCGGTGAGCGGAACATGAAGCGATCCAGTTCCTCGCGCGCGAAGGCCTCGGAAATGCCGACGTCGTGGACCAGGATGTCGTGCGCGCGTTGCTTGGTGATCAGGCCCAGGTTCAACATCGGGTCGAGGAAGGCGCGCGCTGCGCGCAGCAGGCGCAATTGCAGTGCGATCATCTGGCCGCCCGGCGGCTCGTAGGGCACCATCATCCATTCGGCGTACAGCGCCCAGCCCTCGACATTGACGCTGTTGAACGCGAACAGCGAGCGTGCCAGCGACACGCCGTGCTCGACCATCGCCGAGAACTGCAATTCGTGCCCGGGCCGCCCTTCGTGTGCGGTCAGGGTCCACGCGCAGGCCTTGCACGTGAAGTCGTCGTAGGCCTCGTTGCTGTCCTTGCCGCTGGCCGGGTTGCCGAGCGGCAAGACGAAGGCGCCGCGTTCGCCGTGGTTGTTGATCAGCGGCGGCGGGTCCATGTGCGGGGCCGGTTGGGCCGCGCTTTCGGCTTCCGAAGCCAGCCGCATGATCATTTGCCGTTTCGGCAGCGTCACGATGTGGTGCTCGCGGATGATCGCCTCGATCTTGCCGATCACGTCGTGGTAGTAGGGTTCGATCGTGTTGCGGTCGAGCTGCTGCGTCTTCAGGTCCTTGATGACCGCACGGTAATCGGTGGTGGGCTTGAATCCCTCGGCCTTCGCGACGTACGGCGCCAGCGTTTCCATCTGGGCCTGGATTTCCATGAACGACTGTTCGGCCAGCTTGATCAATTCCTGCGGCGGAATATCGATGCCGACGTTTTTCAGATTGTCGGCGTAGACCGCCTCCGGCAGGCGGGCGTCGGTGCGCGCGCGCGGCAGCACGGTGGATTTCACCCACGCGTCGTAGTCGTTCAATTGCGACTGCAGCGCGTCGAGCGCCGGGCCGGCGCCCTCGATCTTGTACTTGGCATACAGTTTGCGGATGCCATCGACGTAGCGTTGCGTGTTGGCGAGATTCTGTTCGACCTCGGCCTTGTACGGCCCCAGCAGCTTCTTGTCATCGGCTTTGGCTTCTAACTGTGCCTCGGCTTCCTTCGTGACGGGCGTGCAACCGGACGCCATGCCGACGTAGCACTTGAGGCGCGCCAGCGCGTGCGGGCGGCGGTCGGGCGCGACCTGATCCTGCAGCAAGCCGAATTCGCCCTGGAAGATGGTCTGGCCGATGTCGGTGTACGGCAGCATGTACCGGTCCTGCAGCTTGCTGCTCGCGATGAAGCGGTCGGCCGCACGGATCATGATCTCCAGGTCCTCATGGACGTTCGGATCGGTAGTCCTGGCCAGGTCCTGTTGCAGCGTGTCCCGGGCCTTGGCCAAGGCCGCGCGCGAACGTTCGTTGACGTTCGGTTTCAGGTCGACGACCCGGGTGTCGTAACCGGGCAGTCCGAAGCGTGAGGCGAACTCGGGTCTGAACTCGGCCAGGACGTTGAGCAGTACCTGGGCATAAGCGTTGCTCTGCTTCACCCACGTGGGAGTCGGCGTCGAGGCCTTGTCCTGGGGTACATCGGGTTTGGCGGATGGCGGCGGCGCGGCAAACGCCACGGGGACGCACAACGCGAAGGCGGCGAGGGCGGCGAAGGTTCGCTTCAACATGGCGGATCTCCGATGGTCGTGTCGGCAAGCTAGCATGCCCCGCGGCACGGCGGGATAGGCCGAAAGTCAGCCCGTCGCGGACTTCAGTGCGCGGCGAAGGCGCCCCTGTACCCGGGTTTCAGGAATCGCGCGAACACGCTCGCAGGCACATCGACCGTTTGCGTCCCGTACACATAGGGCGCGACCTGATAGGGCGGGAAGACGAGCGTGAGCCCCGGGCTGGGTGCCTCCTCGGCGGCACCCGCACGCACCACGAATATCGAATAGTTCACCGTGGTCGGTTTGGTGCCCTCATTGAGCATTTGCACCATGTTGGATTTCCACTCGCGGATTGCATCCGGCGAGGAACCATCCCCGGGTTTGGGCGCATCGGCGGTGAACTTCGTCAACAGCGTGTCGTGGGCGAAGTTGGCCAGTGCGGTGCGGGCTGCGTCGGCATCGGCAAACAGGCCGTCCAGCGCAATCAGCTTGCCGGCTTTGCGGTCGAACACGAACGCCGCCTCGACCGGGATCGGATGCGCGCCGCCGGTGGCCTGCATGCCGGTTTCGCGCACGCTGGTGAACGTGGGCGTATGCGCCGCGATCTTGAAATCGAGCAGCAGTTCGAATTGCCGGTCGGCGAACTCCGGCAGCTGCTCCGGATCGGGCAGCGCCTGCACGAATTCGCGCTTGGCATTGTCCGCGGTCGTTCGCAGCGCATCGGCGAGCGGCTGTTCGTTGGCGGGAAGGTTCGGCAGCGTGATCGCGATCTTGTAATGCTTCGTCTCGGCGTGATCACCCGGAAGTCCCGCGGTGCCGGGGCTCGCCGGCGGCGCCGCGATGACCGGTGCCGAGGTGCCCGCGGCCGATGCGGCGCCGGCGGGACCCGACGGCGCCGGCGCCGGCGACTGGCTGCACGCCCCCAGCGCCAGGGCGGCAACGGCAGTGACCAGCAAGGTTGGCGTGTGCGGTTTCATCGGCGTGCTCGAACGGGCCAGAACGCGAGTCTAGGCGACGTGGCGTTAAGCATTCGCTGTAGCACGCGCACGGAAATTCGATGTGGCGTGCGCCCGGATGCACCCGGGCCTGGCCGGATTTCACGTGCCGTTGTCGCGAGGCGTAAGATGATTTCTTCGATGTCTGCGGATGTGGCCGGGGCGTTGCCCGGGTCGATCGCATCCAGGCCCGGCCGATCGCAGGTGAGCACGCAATCAGCACGAAGGAATCCAATGGCCACGCAGACAACATTGCCGGGACACCACACATGAACGTCGCATTGGTTGGCGTCACGGGTCGCGTGGGTTCGCGCCTGCTCGCGGAATTGCTCCGGCGGGGCCACCGGGTTACCGGCATCGCGCGGGATACGAGCAAGCTGGCCAGCCAGCCGCGGCTGACATTGAAGAACGGTGACGCCAACCAACCGGAGCAACTGGCTCCGCTCCTGGCCGGTCACGATGCCGTGCTCGTCGCACTGAAGTTCGCGACCCTCGATACCGCATCGTTGCTCGGCGCGGTCAAGCAGGCTGGCGTGAAGCGATTGCTGGTGGTGGGGGGTGCCGGCAGCCTGGATGTGGCGCCGGGCCACGCGTTGATCGATACGCCCGATTTCCCGCCTGCATACAAGCCGGAGTCCGCCGCCGCCCTGCGCTTTCTCGACGTGCTGCGGGAAGAGCGGCAGCTCGACTGGACGTTCCTGTCGCCGTCCGCGGAATTCGACCCGGGCCCACGCACCGGCACGTTCCGCGTCGGCGGCGATCAGTTGCTCAGCGACGCGACCGGCCGAAGCTGGATTTCGATGGAGGACTATGCGATTGCCTTCGTCGACGAACTGGAAACACCGAAACATTCACGGCAACGTTTCACGGTGGGCTACTGACGATCGGCGCATGCATCGAACCAGGTCGGTTTGACTCCTCGCCGCCGGCGCATGCCTTGCCCCGCCGGAAGGGAGGCCAGACATTGCGGCACGCGTGCGGTTGTGGTCCGCACGGTTGGCACCGGAGACGCAGAAGCAGGTTTCCCCGTGTAGTTCGACACGACACACCACAAGAAGGCGCACATCATGAAGGTCATCGTCATTGGCGCGACGGGCACCATCGGTGCCGAGGTGGCAAAGGGTCTTGCCGCGAGAAAGCATGAGGTCATCGGCGCGAGTCGCCACAGCGGGATCCGGGTCGATCTCGAAGATGAGGACTCGATCAAGGCGATGTTCGACGCGGTTGCGGTTCCCGACGCCATCGTCTGTTGCGCCGGTGACGCGGTCTTCAAACCGTTTGCGGAGTTGACCGAGGCCGATTACGGGGTCGGCCTGCGCAGCAAGCTCATGGGACAGGTCAAGCTGGCCCGGGCAGCGCAGGATCACTTGCGCGACGGCGGTTCGATCGTGCTGACTGCGGGAGTGCTCGCCACGGAACCCATGCCGGGAAGCGCCGCCATCTCGACGGTCAACGCCGGTCTCGAAGGTTTCGTTCGGGCTGCGGCGCTCGAGATGCAACGCGGGATCCGCATCAATATCGTGAGCCCGCCATGGATCGCGGAGACCCTGGTCGGCCTCGGCATGGATCCCGCGATCGGGCTTGCCGCATCGGAAGTGGCGAAAACCTATGTTGCCGCCGTCGAGGGATCGCACCAGGGATCCGTGCTCGACCCGCGTCGGAGCAACTGATGTTGGCGGCAGGTTCCGTCTCGCCGCGGTCGCAGCAGCCGGGGCCGTGACGGTCGCGGACGTGGCCGACCGGATCAACCCAACACAACCGCCAAGGAGTTCACATGACCACGTACAAGGTAGGTTACTTCGTCGGCAGCCTTGCCAAGGCGTCGATCAATCGGAAGCTTTCGAAGGCCCTGGTCGGTCTCGCGCCTCCGGAACTCGACATGGTCGAGATTTCGTTCAGGGACCTGCCGTTGTACAGCTACGACTACGACGCCGATTACCCACCCGTCGCGCGCGCCTTCAAGCAGGCCATCGCCGAGGTCGACGCGGTGTTGTTCGTCACGCCCGAATACAACCGCTCGATTCCGGGTGCATTGAAAAACGCCATCGACTGGGCCAGCCGCCCGTGGGGCAAGAACTCCTTCACGCACAAGCCTTCGGCGATCATCGGCACCTCGCCCGGTTCGATCGGAACGGCCGTCGCGCAGCAAAGCCTGCGCAGTGTGCTCTGTTTCTGCAACTCGCCGCTGATGAACACCGTCGAGGCCTACATCCAGTTCACGCCCAACCTGATCAGCGACGACGGTGAGGTCAACAACGACTCCACGGCCGGGTTCCTGCGCGACTACATGACCGAGTACCTGGCCTTCATCAAGCGTGTCGAAGCAGCGTACGCACCGGCCCAATGACTCCGCTTCGCGCCATCGCCATGACCGACGCGCAGCAATCCATCTGAATGCTGGAAGGAACGAGATGGACGCGAAACAGGGCAATGCTTCCGGACCGTTGTCGGAGAATCTCCGCAAGTTGCTTCCGGATCTCGAAAAGTTGTACACCGACATCCACGCGCACCCTGAGCTGTCCATGCAGGAAACCCGGACCGCCGGACTGGCGGCCGGGCGACTGCGCGCAGCCGGCTTCGAGGTGACGGCCGGAGTCGGCAAGACCGGTGTGGTCGGGCTGCTGCGCAATGGCGAGGGGCCCACCGTGATGTTGCGCGCCGACATGGACGCGCTGCCGGTCGAAGAGGCCACCGGCGTGCCCTACGCGAGCAAGGTCACGGCCACCGATCCCGAGGGCAAATCGGTGCCGGTGATGCACGCCTGTGGGCACGACATGCACGTGACCTGGCTGGTGGGTGCGACCACGCTGCTCGCGCAAACGCGCGCGGGCTGGAAGGGAACGCTGATGGTGGTGTTCCAGCCGGCGGAAGAAACCGCCGCCGGCGCCCAGGCGATGATCGACGACGGCTTGTTCAAGCGTTTCCCCAAGCCGGATGTCGTGCTCGGCCAGCACGTGACGGTGGGTCCGGCCGGCGCCCTCGGCGGGCGCACCGGGGTCATCACCTCGGCCGCCGACAGCCTGCAAATCCGTCTGTTCGGTCGTGGCGCGCACGGCTCGATGCCGCAGGCCAGCGTCGATCCCGTGGTGATGGCGGCGGCCACGGTGTTGCGGCTGCAGACGATCGTCGCCCGCGAGGTGGCGCCAACCGAAACCGCAGTGGTGACCGTCGGCGCGTTGCAAGCCGGCACCAAGGAGAACGTGATTCCCGACGAGGCCATCATCAAGCTCAACGTGCGCACGTTAGACGAGGGTGTGCGCAAGCGCGTGCTCGACGCGATCACGCGCATCGTCAACGCCGAGGCCGCGGCGTCGGGAGCCTCGAAACCGCCGGAAATCACGCCACTGGACCGTTACTCCCTGGTGACGAACGATGCGGATGCGACCGCGCGGGTGGTCGAAGCCTTCCGGCAACACTTCCCCGCCGAGCGCATCCGCGAAACCGGACCGGCGTCGGCGAGCGAGGACTTCGGCTCGTTTGGTGCCGGGTGGGGCGTGCCTTCGGTATTCTGGTTCGTGGGCGGCACCGATCCCGACATGTATGCGACGGCGAAGGCGGCGAACCGGCTGAATGAAATTCCGACCAACCACAACCCGCGCTTCCTGCCGGTCATCCATCCGACCCTCGAGACCGGCGTGGAGGCCTTGATGGTCGCCGCGCGGGCGTGGCTGGCGGCGTAACGGCCCGGACGGGGGAACGACCATGCCGCAGATACCGCACCTGTTGTTGCTCGTGCTCGACCTCGGAGGCACCTTCGTCTTCGCGATCAGCGGGGCGATGGCCGCGGTCAAGCACCGGCTCGATGTTTTCGGCGTGCTGGTCCTGGCGTTCGCGGCCGGCAATGCGGGCGGCATCACCCGGGACCTGTTGATCGGCGCGGTGCCGCCCGCAGCAATCGCCGACTGGAAGTACCTGTGCGTTTCCGTTGCCGCCGGATTGATCACGTTCTTCTGGTATCCGGTCACCAACCGGTTCCGCAACGACGTGCTGTGGTTCGATGCCGTGGGCCTGGCGTTTTTCGCGGTCGCCGGTGCCGAGAAAGCCCTGGTCTTCGGGCTCAGCCCGGTGATGGCGGCGCTGCTCGGCATGCTGACGGGCATCGGCGGCGGCATGTTGCGCGACGTGCTGGTCACCGAGATCCCGGCTGTGTTGCGTGCCGACCTGTACGCGCTGGCGGCATTGGCGGGCGCGGGGGTGGTGGTGGCGGGCCACGTACTGCATCTTTCGGCAGTCGCCAGCACGATCGTCGGCGGTGTGTTGTGTTTCGTACTGCGCTTCATGGCCATCCGTTACGGCTGGCATCTGCCGACGGCCCGGGTGTCGGAAGCCCACGACGCGAAATCGGACGTGCGGGGCAACCGGCGCGGCGGCGGGGGATCCTGAATTCAACGCCCACGATGTCGTGGCGGCAACCCGGTCTGCCTCGTGACGGCAATTGGGTGATCGTCGCGTCGACGCTCGCCGAGCCGGGACCCTGCTTGACGAACCGCGGCACGCGACCAGCCATCGCGAGAGCCGTCAGGCCAGCTATCGTGTCGAGGTATCCTGTTGCGCGCAACACGCGCGACCGGGGCGTCATGCAGGCCGGGATGCTTGCCGCTTTGCTCGAGCGGCAGCGCTCCTGGCGTGCCGACGCAACCCCGGTACCATGGCGAACGCTGCGTGCGGGAGCCGTCCCGACGCGCGGTCCATTACCCCATTCCCCAGCCTGCGCGAACCCGGAAGTCGACTGCATGCCCGAGGCCCCCGTTCCCACACTCCCGCACGTGTCGCCGACCATCTGGACGCTGACCATTGTGCTGGTGGTCGGGATGCTGCTGTTCGACTATTTCTTCCATGTGCGCAAGGCGCACGTGCCGAGCCTGCGTGAGTCCACCATCTGGACCACGCTGTACATTGCCGTCGCGCTGCTGTTCGGTGTCGCCGTGGCGGCGTGGGGACGCCCGGGCATGGGCACCGAGTACTTCGCCGGCTACATTACTGAGAAGGCGCTGTCGGTCGACAACGTGTTCGTGTTCCTGGTGATCCTGTCGAGCTTCCGCGTACCGCGGCAGTACCAGCAGGAGGTATTGCTGTTCGGCATCGTGTTCTCGCTGGTGGCGCGCATCGGGCTGATTTTCATCGGCGCGGCGTTGATCGCGCGCTTCTCGTGGGTGTTCTACCTGTTCGGGTTCCTGCTGTTGTTGACCGCGGGCCACGTGCTCAAGCCCAAGTCCGAGGAGCACGACAACGTCGTGATGCGCTTGGCCAGGCGCTGGCTCCGCACCAGCCACCACTACGACGGCCAGAAGCTGTTCACCCGCGAGAACGGGCGGCGGGTCATGACCCCGCTGATGCTGGTGGTGCTCGTGATCGGTGCCACCGACCTGTTGTTTGCGCTGGACTCGATCCCGGCGATCTTCGGCCTCACCCAGGACACCTTCGTCGTCGTCACCGCGACCGCGTTTTCGTTGCTCGGCCTGCGCCAGTTGTATTTTTTGATCGACCATCTGCTCGAACGGCTGATCTACCTGTCGTACGGGCTGGCGGCGATCCTCGCCTTCATCGGTGCCAAGCTGATCCTCCACGCGCTGCACGAGAACGACCTGCCGTTCGTCAACGACGGGGCGCCGGTCAACGTGATCGAGATCACCACCACCGCGTCGCTGTATGTGATCGGCGCGATCCTGGTGGTCACCGTGATTGCCTCGCTGGTGAGCAGGAAAGGCAAGGCCAGGAGCGCGGCGATGGACCTGCGCCAGCTTGCCGCCGAATACATGGACTTGGACGATGCCGCGTTCGCCCACGACCGCGAGCGCCTCTACGCCCGACTTGTCGCGGCCGAGCAACGGTTCACGGGTCTCGACGAGGCATCGCGCAAGTTGATCGACGACCGTGAGTCGTTGCAGGCCACCCTGACGGATGCGCATGCGCGGCACGCCGAGCTTGGCGGGCGCCGAAGCGTGGGTGCAGCGGGCGCGGAACCGGACGCATCCTCCTGAAATCGACCCGCACGGGGCGGGACGTGATCCCGGTTGTCCCTGCGCTCAGCCGAACTGCACGCTCAGCATCGAGATCGAGCCGCCGTCCATGCCTTCGACCGGGAACGTCACCGGTTCGTCCTCGACGCTGGCGCCGAGGACGTACAGCAGCGGCAGATAGTGATCCGGCGTGGGAATCGACAACTCCGCATCGCGGCCCAACAATTCGTAGTCGATCAGCGCCTGGTGATCGCCCTCCAGCATCAGCTCGCGCGCCTTGGTCTCGAAGCGCAGCGCCCAGTCGAACGGCTCGACCGGGCGCCGTCCCCAGGCGTAGGTGTGCAGGTTGTGCACCACGTCGCCGCTGCCGATCAGCAGGATGCCTTCGTCGCGCAGCGGACGCAGCCGGCGTCCCAATTCGTAGTGGAACGCGGAAGGTTGCGTCTCGTCGATGGACAGTTGCACCACCGGCACGTCGGCATCGGGGAACACGTGGCGCAGCACCGACCAGGTGCCGTGATCCAGTCCCCACGACAAGTCCGCGCGCACGTCCAGCGGTTGCAGCAGTTCACGTGCACGGCGTACCAGGTCCTGGTCGCCGGGTGCGGGGTATTGCACCTCGAACAGTTCGCGCGGGAAGCCGCCGAAATCGTGGATCGTGCGCGGTTTCGCCATCGCGGTCAGCGCGGTGCCGGGCAGGTACCAGTGGGCCGACACCGATAGCACCGCGCGCGGCCGCGGCAGGCGCTGCCCCAGCGCGGCCCAGCCGCGGCTCCATTCGTTGTCCTGCAGCGCGTTCAACGGGTTGCCGTGGCCGAAAAAGATCGTCGGCATGGGGGTGGGCATGGCGTTCCTCCGAAGTTGGCGGCGACATCAACACATCGATCATAATGTCGACGTCGATACCACGAGCGCGGCAATAGCCGATGCCGTGTTGTTCGTGGTCGGGCCCGGCGCGAGTGCGGAACAGCTGCTGATACCCGCGCCGTTGGCCCGGTAGTACGCGTGCCGCGAACGGTGTCATGATTTGCGACCCGCCGACTTGACTGCTGTCGATTCCAGTGAGCAGCCTGCAGGTGCCCGGAATTTCGGCGATTCGAGCCCACCCGGGTTGCGAAACCGGGCAGACGGATCCAGATGAAGGTCAATGAAATCGATGACATTGCATCCTGACGCCGCGTGGAAGTTGTGCGTTGCGCCGATGATGGACTGGACCGACAGGCATTGCCGGTATTTCCATCGCCTGCTGGCGCCGCACGCGCGCCTTTATACCGAGATGGTGACCGCCGCCGCGTTGGTGCGCGGCGAGCGCACGCACCTGCTTGCGCACGCGCGGGAAGAACACCCGGTCGCGCTGCAACTGGGCGGCGCGGACCCGGTCGAACTGGCTGCCGCTGCGCGCTACGGCGCCGGCGCGGGTTACGATGAAATCAACCTCAACATCGGATGTCCCTCGGACCGGGTGCAGTCCGGCCGCTTCGGCGCATGCCTGATGCGCGAACCGCAGCTGGTCGCCGATTGCGTGCGCGCGATGCGTGAAGCGGTCGCGGTGCCGGTGACGGTGAAATGCCGGATCGGCGTTGACGACCAGGACGACGACGCGGACCTTTTCGCGTTCGCGGCA
>DASTIS010000216.1:0-4551 GCA_035717365.1 Rhodanobacteraceae bacterium | reverse complement strand
GGGTCATAGTACCGCTGCTGCATGTACACCAGGCCGGTGCCCGGGTCTTCCGCGTGGCCAGTGTAACCCGGCCCTTCGCGCAGGGATCGGTTCAACACCTGTCCGTACGGCGCGTAGTGGGTCCGTTCGACCACGTTGCGGTTCTGGTCGGTGATCACCACCTCGCTGTGCAGACTGTCGCTGGAATAGTAGTAGACGGTGTCGCCCGCCCACGCCGGCAAAGTCGGCAGCAGGCTGGCCGCCAATATCGCGAACCCTGCCAGCACCAGGCCAGTCCATCCGCCAGGCCGCAGCCGCACGAGGCACTTCATCGCGATGTGACTACCGACGCCGGCTCGGCCCGCGTATCGATCCGGTTGCTGAGCCAGGTCGCCAGCGGTGACGGTGTCGCCACGCGGCCCGCCGCGTCCATCCAATGCTTTCCAATCCTGGACCCCATGACACGCCGCCCCCGCTTGCATCAAAACCGCAACACGCATCTCACCCCAAGCCCCACAGCACGCCACATTGCATGGCGCCGCTGAATTTGTACGCCCTGGTCCCGGCAGAGTCAACCAGAATTTCGCGCGGCCAGGAACGTCAGATCTCGACCTGCGCGCCGGGTTCAATCAGGCGGTTGCCGGGGATGCTGAAGAACGCGGTGGCGGGCACCGCGTGGCGGACCAAGGACGTCAACAGCTTGTCGCGCCATAACAGCATGCCGGCGCGATCCGCACCGCGTGGTCAGCGAAGCCCTTGTGTACCTGCTCACGCGAGCGCGCTGACGCGGACGCAACCGCCAGAAAGCACAAGGCCCGCAACGCGGGCCTTGTTGCAGGAAAGTCGACTCTGACCCCTGTTTTCCTGACCCCTGTTTTCCCGCGCGCCCGCCAGCGCATGGTCAGTGAAGTCCTCGACTCCCTGCTCGCGCAAGCACGCTGACACCAACGCCAACCGCTGAAACGGACAAGGCCCGCGTGCGGGCCTTGTCGTTCGATGCGTCAAACGGTGGGATTCGTTGCACTGCACCCGACTGACGCGTGCTACCTATCCCAAGGCCAACCGCACGTCGGCAAACTTAGATAACGCTTCCGGCTCACCATCCGACAAGTCATCGAAGAAGTACTTGGCGAAAAATGCTTCCGGCCAAAGACATAGTCCATCTTCCTTCATTCTTGCAACCCAAAGTTGCGGAATTGACCCGTCCACTATTTGAAATACGTCCGCAGGCACAGAGACTAAGTTGCCATAATCATCCAGGACTTCGAGAAAGGAACCACCAGTTCCGACGACGTTCCTGAAACTTATGCCGTAAACGATGTAGGCCTTGCCTGCTGTCACAAATAGCGTCGGCGCTCTGGGCTCGCTACGCTCTTTGCACTTGCTTGCGAGTATGTCTCGCCACGCATCCGAGGCCACCACTTTCAATGCTCGCGCTCCAATTTTGTTTTTGGCTCGACGACTTGGCCGGTCGCTTGGTTCTGATATGCATGAGTGGAGAATTGCTGGCCGTCTTTTGCCGTATATGAGGAGCTCGTGACCTTGGTCCAGTCGTTTGGACTTCCGCCGTGATTCTCTGCCAGCCCAGACGCTGCTCGAAGATCCTTTCCGCTATTACCACCCGCAATGACGGCTCCCTTCCCGGAAAGAACTTCACCCATCTGCGCTTCGCTCGCGAGCTGCTTGCCCAACTTCACGCCATTGGTTGCGCTGGATGCTTCTGTCGCTATGACATGAGCACCGGCCGCAACAGCTCCACCACCGATAGAAAGCGACGTACCCCCGATCGCGTTACCGGCAACTGCATCCGTAATCGTGTTGACGATTGTCGTCGCTGTACCGGGATTCGCGAGAGCCGCCAGTCCCGCTTCAATAGCAACCGGCACAGCCACCACCGCAAGGACTGCGCCCCCGATTACTTTGCCTGCTGTGTCTGGGGTGTAATTAGGTTTCGCCCCCATCAATCGCCATTCAGCTTGAAGCGTTGGACCAGTTTCCCGTCCATCCGGATCGGTATACCGATAGGGATTGTCGTTGGCATACCAGTACCGGTTGAAGTTGCCGCCGTTCGCGCCCGCCTGCACCGGATCCGCCGACAGGAACCGTCCCACCTGCGGGTCATAGTACCGTTGCTGCATGTACACCAGGCCGGTGCCCGGGTCTTCCGCGTGGCCAGTGTAACCCGGCCCTTCGCGCAGGGATCGGTTCAACACCTGTCCGTACGACGCGTAGTGGGTCCGTTCGACCACGTTGCGATTCTGGTCGGTGACCACTACCTCGCTGTGCAGGCTATCGCTGGAATAGTAGTAGACGGTGTCGCCGGCCTGCGCCGGGAGCACGCCAGCCGCCAAGACTGCGAGCGCCGTCAGCACCAGGCCTGCCCAGCCGCGTGGCCGCGAGCGCGTGCGGCACGTCATTGCGTGCTCTCCGATGCCGGCTCGGTCAGCGGCGACAACGTCACCGCACGACCCACCGCGTCCAGCTGATGCTTTCCAATCCTCGCCCCCATCACACACTCCCCGCTCGCATGGAATCTGCGGTACGCATCCGGCCCCAAGCCTCACGGCACGCCACATTGCGTGGCACGGCTGGAATTTCTATGCCCTGGTCCAGGCAGAGTCAACCAGAATTTCGCCCGGCCGGGAACGTCAGATCTCGACCTGCGCCCCGAGTTCGATCAGGCGGTTGCCGGGGATGCTGAAGAACGCGGTCGCGGGCAGCGCGTTGCGGGCGAGGAAGGTGAACAGCTTGTCGCGCCACAGCGCCATGCCGGCGCGGTCGGCGGCGACGATGGTTTCGCGCGACAGGAAGAATGTCGTGTCCATCAACTTGAAATCGAGCCCCTGTTTGGCGCACGCGTGCAGCGCCGCGGGCACGTCCGGATCGTCGGCAAACCCGAAGCGCACGGTCAAGCGGTGGAAATCATGCCCGAGGTCGGCCAGATCGATGCGCTCGTCGGCGTCTGCATAAGGGGTTTCCAGCGTATCGACCGTCAGGATCACGTTGCGCTTGTGGAGCACCTTGTTGTGCTTGAGGTTGTGCAGCAGCGCATGCGGCACTGCATCGGGATCGCTGACGAGGAAGATCGCGGTGCCGTCCACGCGCGTCGGCGGGTGTTCGGCGAGACTGGCGATGAACGGCGCCAGCGCCAGGCCGCTGTGCTTGAGTTGGCGCAGCACCAGCTCGCGGCCACGCCGCCACGTCGTCAGGACGGTGAACACCGCGATCGCCAGCACCAGCGGGAACCAGCCGCCGTCCAGCACCTTGAGCGTGTTGGCGCCGAAGAACGACAGGTCGACGATCAGCAACAGCACCCCCATCAGCGCGACCAGCGCCGGGTTCCACTTCCACATCCGCCACGCAACGATCAGGAACAATACGGTGTCGATGGTCATGCTGCCGGTCACCGCGATGCCGTAGGCACCGGCCAGCGCGTTGGACGAGCCGAAGCCGATCACCACCAGCACCACCATGATCAGCAGGATGCGGTTGATCCACGGCAAATAGATCTGCCCGATTTCCTCGTTCGAGGTATGCACCACCGGCATGCGCGGCAGGAACCCGAGCTGGATTGCCTGGCGGGTGATCGAGAAGGTTCCGGAAATCACCGCCTGCGAAGCGATCACGGCGGCGACGGTGGCCAACGCGATCATCGGATACAGCCCCCACGTCGGGATCGCAAGGTAGAACGGGTTGCTGGCCGCTTCCGGATGGTGCACCAGCAACGCGCCCTGGCCGAAGTAGTTCAGGAGCAGGCCCGGCATCACGAACGCGTACCACGCGATCTTGATCGGGTTGCGTCCGAAGTGGCCCATGTCCGCGTACAGCGCTTCGGCGCCGGTCACGCACAGCACCACCGCGCCGAGCACCAGGAAACTGCCCGCGCCGTGATGCAGGAAGAAGTTGACGCCGTACCAGGGATTGACCGCGCGCAACACCAGCGGGTGCTGCACGATGTTGTAGATCCCGATCAGGCCGATGCACAGGAACCACACGCACATCACCGGTCCGAACACGCTGCCGACCCGCCCGGTGCCGTGTTTCTGGAACCAGAACACACCCAGCAGCACGACCACGGCGATCCACACGACCCAGTGCGACAGCGCCGGCGCGGCGACCTCGAGACCCTCGATCGCGGACAACACGGTGATGGACGGCGTGATCACGCCGTCGCCGAAAAACAGCGCCGCGCCCAGTACCGCTGCCAGCGCCACCAGCTTGCGGGTGCGCGGGTGATCGCGGGTGGCGCGTTGGGCGAGCGCCATCAGCGCCATGATGCCGCCTTCGCCCTTGTTGTCGGCGTGCATGATCAGGGTGATGTATTTCACCGTCACCACGACCACCAGCGTCCACAACACCAGCGACAGCACGCCGAGGATGTTGAAAGGATCGGGCGCGATGCCGTGCGGACCGCTGAACGCCTCGCTCATCGTGTACAGCGGACTGGTGCCGATGTCGCCGAACACCACGCCGATGGCGCCCACCACCATCGCCCGCATCGCCTTCTTGCCGCCGTCGGCGCCAGGGCTTTCCGTGGAAGTGGCGTCCGTCACCGCCCCAACGCCGCTCGCA
>DASTIS010000215.1:0-3837 GCA_035717365.1 Rhodanobacteraceae bacterium | reverse complement strand
CCGGTAACCACCCCTGCGCACGATGGCGTATTCTTTCACCGGCTCCGAGGACATTGCCGTGGTAAAGCCGCTGCCCCGCTTGAAGCTGCAGGGGTTCAACAACCTCACCAAAGCGCTCAGCTTCAACATCTACGACATCTGTTACGCGGTCACCAAGGACCAGCGCGACCGCTACATCGATTACATCGATGAAGCCTACGATGCCGACCGACTGACCCAGATCCTCACCGACGTGGCCGACATCGTCGGCGCCAGCATCCTCAACATCGCCCGCCAGGATTACGACCCGCAGGGCGCGTCGGTGACGATCCTGATCTCCGAGCACCCGGTGGTCGACAAGCTCGGCCGCGACGTGATTTCCGACGCGGTGGTGGCGCACATGGACAAATCGCACATCACCGTGCACACCTACCCGGAAACCCACCCGCACAACGGCATCGCGACCTTTCGCGCCGACATCGACGTGGCGACCTGCGGGGTGATTTCGCCGTTGAAGGCCCTGAACTACCTGATCGACAGTTTCGAGTCGGACATCGTGACGATGGACTATCGCGTGCGCGGCTTCACCCGCGACATCCACGGCAAGAAGCATTACATCGACCACAAGATCAACTCGATCCAGGATTACCTCGCCAAGCACATCCGCCAACGGTACGAGATGTTCGACGTGAACGTGTACCAGGAAAACATGTTCCATACCAAGATGCACGTGAAGGACTTCGACCTCGATACCTACCTGTTCGAGGCGCACGCCGACGACCTGTCGTTCAAAGACCGCCAGAAGATCGAATCACTGCTGAAGCGCGAGATCGAGGAGCTGTTCCACGGCCGCAACTTGATGTAGGAGCGGCGGAAGCCGCGACCGGCAGCACGCGAATCACGAGAATTCCGGGTCATCCGGATCGGGCCTTCCGGCCCTCCTGCGCGCGATATGCCACCGCCTTCATCGCGCCACTGGCGACGCGCATCGCCAGCGGAATCGAGGACCTGTTCCACGGCCGCAATCTGATGCAGGAGCGGCGGAAGCCGCGACTGGCAGCACGTGGATCACGAGGATTCCGGGTCATCCGGATCGGGCCTTCCGGCCCTCCTGCACGCGATACGCCACCGCTTTCATCGCGCCACTGGCGATGCGCATCGCCAGCGGAATCGAGGACCTGTTCCACGGCCGCAATCTGATGTAGGAGCGGCGGAAGCCGCGACCGGAAGCACGGGGATCACGAGAATTCCGGGTCATCCGGATCGGGCCTTCCGGCCCTCCTACACGCGATATGCCACCGCTTTCATCAGCGCCGAGGCGCCGCGCATCAGGGTCGGGATCGGCGGCGGCAGGTTCTGGCCGCCGCGTGCCAACGCGTTGTCGGCGTGGCGGGCCTCGTCGGCTTGCATCGCCGCGAGAATGGCGCGCGAACGTGCGTCGACGACCGGCAGGCGTTCCAGGTGCTCGCCGAGGTGGGCCTCCACCTGCCTTTCGGTCTCAACCACGAAGCCCAGGCTCCAGCGATCGCCGGCCATGGCGGCCAGCGCGCCGATTGCGAAACTGCCGGCGTACCAGACGGGGTTCAACAGGCTGGGCCGGTCGTCGAGTTCGCGCAGGCGCTCCGCGCACCATGCTAGGTGATCGGTTTCCTCGGTGGCGGCGGCTTCGAGGTGCGCGCGGGTTGACGGGTCGCGGGCCAGTGCCGCCTGGCCGTCGTACAACGCTTGCGCGCAGACTTCACCGGTATGGTTCACCCGCATCAACCCGCCGGCATGGCGGCGTTCCGGTGGATCGAGTTCGGGCAACGGCTGCGCCTCGCCGGGCGAGGGACGCGTCGCCACCACGGCGCCGGCGACGGTGTCCAGGGCGCGCTGGCATGCAGCCAGCACGCGGTCGAGGGGTCCAAAGTGGCGGATATTGTCGTCCATGCAGCCTATTGTCGCGTAGCGCGCCGGTGCGTGCCGGATTTTCGCGTGTCCGGCCGGCGTGGGGTGGCGCATGGCCCGGGGCCATCGTGCTTGCGCGGAAACCGCGGCGCCGTTATCCTTGCCGGTCTTTCGTTGCTGCCAATCGCGCCGCGCCCCCCGAGACGCGGCCCCGCATCACGTGCGGACCAAACAACTTTACGGATCGCTCCCATGAAGACGTTCAGCGCCAAGGCCGAGTCGGTCAAGCGTGACTGGCTCCTCGTCGATGCCAACGGCAAGACCCTGGGCCGGCTGTGTTCGGAACTCGCGCGTCGCCTGCGCGGCAAGCACAAACCTGAATTCACCCCGCACGTCGATACCGGCGATTACATTGTCGTGGTCAACGCCGAGAAGATTGCGGTGACCGGCAACAAGCTGGACGACAAGCAATACCACCGTTTCACCGGCTATGTCGGCAACCTCAAGACCACCAATCTCAAGGATCTGCTGGCGGCGCACCCCGAGCGCGTGATCGAGATCGGCGTCAAGGGCATGCTGCCGAAGAACCCGCTGGGCCGCGCGATGTTCCGCAAGCTCAAGGTGTACCGCGGCGCCGAGCACCCGCATACCGCACAACAACCCAAGGTGTTGGAGATCTGACGATGGCGACCACACAGCAGAATTACGGCACCGGCCGCCGCAAGACCTCCGCAGCGCGCGTGTTCCTGAACAAGGGCAACGGCCAGATCGTGGTCAATGGCAAGCCGCTGGACGACTTCTTCGGCCGCGAAACCTCGCGCATGATCGTGCGCCAGCCGCTGGAACTGACCCAGATGGCCGACAAGTTCGATATCCAGGTCAACGTGACCGGCGGCGGCATCACGGGCCAGGCCGGCGCGATCCGCCTCGGCATCGCCCGGGCACTGGTCGAGTACGACGAAACGCTCAAGTCACCGCTGCGCCGCGCCGGGTTCATGACCCGCGACGCCCGTGCGGTCGAGCGCAAGAAAGTGGGCCTGCACAAGGCGCGGCGTGCGACGCAGTTCTCGAAGCGGTAATTGTGCGATCGATCGTGATTGTGCGATCGTCCCTGATCGCAGCTCCGTTGGGCGTCGTTGCGCGTTGCTGGATAACCGGTCAACGATCATCAGAACGGCCGTCCGTGGCCTGACTTTTCACAACAGCCGCTTCGCTCGCGACGATTTTCGTTTCGCCCTAGACTACAGCTGAGGCAGGACGCTCGGTTAGACCCATGTAGCCCCGTCGCCAAGTGGTAAGGCACCTGACTCTGACTCAGGCATTCGGTGGTTCGAATCCATCCGGGGCTGCCACTACCCGCCATCCGGCCTGCCCGCGGGGATGGCAACCTTCCAGGCCCGCCCTCCGGCGGGCCTGGTCGTTTCGGGCATCCCGGCAGCGGATAATTGTTACGAATTGTGAAAAAGTGCTGGCTTCCGGCGCAGGCTTCGTCGTACCGTGGTGGTGTCGCCCTTTGGCGGCACCCCCAACTGAAAACCGGAGAATGACCATGAACGTCTCGATGGAGGCACCCCGTACCCCGCAGCATGACCTGGTGGCGATGACCGCGGCCTTGCGGGGCGCCTTGTTGCAGCGTGTGGAGCAAGGCATCCAGTCCAGCGGATTGACGAATTACTGGTTTTATCTAGTGGCCAAACGGCTGGCGTTCGCCGGGCCGTTGACCGCGGCGGCGCTGGCGGAACAGTTGCGCCAGGAGCGGCGTGATGTCGACCACAATCTGGAGTTGATGCGCGACCATGGCCTGGTGCGTCAGGAAAGCAATGCGTGGCAGGTGACCGATGCCGGCCGCAGTGCCCTGGTCGCGGCCAACGACAGCGGCGGACAGGTGTTGAACGACATCCGCAACGCCATTGGCGCATCGGCCTGCGATCGGCTGGTCGCGGACATGCGTGATGCACTGGCGGCGCTGCG
>DASTIS010000214.1:0-10115 GCA_035717365.1 Rhodanobacteraceae bacterium | reverse complement strand
CGCGGACAACGCCATCGCCAACCTCGACACCGACGGCAAGGGTTGGGATTTCGACGCGCGTCGCGCCGAGGCGAAGCAGGCGTGGGTCAAGGCGCTGTCGGCGATCGAGGTGGATGCGCCGCCGGAGGTCGAGAAGAGTTTCTACACCGCGATGTACCACGCAATGATCGCGCCCAATCTCGCGATGGACGTGAACGGGGAATACCGCGGCCCCGATCATGGCATCCACACCGCGAAGGATTTCACTTTTTATTCGAGCTGGTCGCTGTGGGACGTGTACCGCGCGCAGCAGCCGTTGATGGCGTTCCTGCAGCCGCCGCAGCGCATCAACGACTTCGTGAATTCACTGGTTGCCGCGCAGCAGGCGAGCCCCTTCGGCATCCTGCCGGTGTGGGCGTATCAGGGCCTCGAAACCTGGTGCATGATCGGTTACCACGCAGTACCGGTGATCGCCAATTTCTACATGCAGGGCTTTCGCGGTTTCGACGCCGATGCGGCGTTGAAGGCCATGGTCGCGAGCGCAACCTATGCGCCCTACGGCGATCTCGGCGACTACATGAGCCTGGGCTACGTGCCCATCGACAAGGAGCCGGAGGCGGCCTCCAAGACCGTCGAATATGCCTTCGATGACTGGACCATCGCGCAAATGGCCAAGGCCATGGGGCGTGCCGACATCGCCAAAAAGTTCCATCAGCGCGCCGGCAACTGGCGCAACGTGTTCGACAAGAAAACCGGCTTCGTGCGCGCGCGCAAATCCGACGGCAGCTTCCGCACCCCGTTCGATCCGGCGGCGGTCGGGTATGGCAGCGACTACACCGAGGGCAACGCCTGGGAATACTCCTGGTACGAGCCCCAGGACATCGCCGGCCTGATCCGCGAACTGGGCGGCGCCGACCGATTCATCGCCAAGCTCGACGCGGTGTTCGACACCAAGGTCGACCCGAAGGAATTCGCGCACGTCGAGGACATCTCCGGCCTGATCGGCTATTACGCGCAGGGCAACGAGCCCAGCCAGCACATCGCCTACCTGTACGACTACGCCGGCGCGCCGTGGAAAGCCCAGCAGCGCCTCACGCAGATCATGCGCACGCAATACAAACCGACCCCGGACGGTCTGCCCGGCAACGACGACCTGGGCCAGATGTCGGCCTGGTACATCTTCACGGCGCTCGGTTTCTACCCGGTCGCGCCGGCCAGCAACCAGTACGTGATCGGCCGGCCATTCGTGCGGCGGGCCGTGATGCACCTGCCCAACGGCAAGACCTTCACGATCACGGCCGACGGGCTCGACAGGGACCATCCCTACGTCGGCTCGGTCAGGCTCGACGGGAAGCCGCTTTCGCGCGACTACCTCACGTACGCGGAAATCATGGACGGCGGCACGCTGCACTTCACGATGCAGGCCAAGCCGAACAAGACCTGGGCCACCCAATCGCAGGATCAGCCGTATTCGATGACGGCGTATTGATCGCCAGGCAAACCGTGCGTGGCCGTCGTGCGTCAGGCCGCGATCGCCTCGCGCCGGGTGCCCACCAGCTCGATCCAGTCGGAAAATGCGAGCAGGAATGCGCGCAACGCCTCCGATGTGCCGGCGTCGCGCAGGGCGCCGTCGCCGTCGAACACATGATCTGCGTCGCGCACGAACAGCATGGGAGCGGGCATCACGTGCGCTTCGGCCGCGGTGAGCGTTTGCCTCAGCGCGGCCTGCGCGAGGCGTGTGCCCCAGCGGCCGGTCGAGGCGCCCAGGATCGCGACCGGCTTGCCGACCAGGACTTCTTCCGGCAAGGACCGGGACAACCAGTCGATGGCGTTCTTCAACACGCCCGGGATTGACTGGTTGTACTCCGGTGTCGCGATCAACAACCCATCGGCACCGGCGACGGCTTCGCGCAGATGAACGGCGCCGGCATGCAACGGGTTTACCGACTCCATGTCTTCGTTGAACATCGGCACGTCCATGAGGCCGTCGAACAGCTTGATCCGCAAACTGCCGGCCGCGTGATGGACGGAAGCCTCCAGCAATTTGCGGTTGCAACTGGCGCGCCGCAGGCTGCCTGGCAGGGCAAGGATTCGGTGGCTGCATGGATTTTGCGGGTTCATGTGGAAAACCTCCTTCGGCTGGGATCAGGCGAACAGCAGCAGCGCAGCCAGGATCAGTAGTGCGCCCAGTACACGATCGGTCCATTGACGCACCACTGGCCGGCGCAGGTGCGGCGCCAGGGCGCCGCCCAGCCCTGCCCACAGCAGCAGGCATGCCGCGGGGATGCACACGAAAAGCGGCGCCAGATACAGCAAGGCGTGCGCTGCGTCGACGGCAGGCAGCGCAGCCACGACCGTGAGCACCATGACCCAACCTTTCGGGTTGAGGAACTGGAACGCGAACAGTCCGGGAAGCCCGGCCGGGAGTACCGACGAGCCGGCGTCCTGGCCCGCCGCCGCAATCATCCGGGCGCCCAGCCAGATCAGGTAAAGCACGCCGCCGGTCTTGATCGTGCCGCGCAGCCACGGCCACGCGGAAAAAGCGCTGCCCGCACCTGCCGTCGTGACCACCAGCAGCACGAGGCCGCCCGCGATGACTCCGGCCACCGCGGGCAATGCAGCCTTCCAGCCGTTGTGCGCGGCGGCGCGCATCACCACCAGATTGTTGGGGCCGGGGGTGATCGCGGCGATCAGAAGGAACAAACTGGTCGAGAACAACGACGTCATCGGCAAGTCCATCGGGTCGTGCGGCGAGCGAGATGATCACGGCAGCGGCTGGATCGTGTGCAGCGTTTTTGGTCTAATATCGAGACCATGAAGGATCTGCCCCTGAATGCCCTGCGCGTGTTCGCGCTGGCCTGTGCGCATGGCGGGGTGCGGGCGGCCGCGCGCGAATTGGGCATCGCACACTCGTCGGTGAGTCGTCATCTGGCCGAGCTGGAAGCCTGGCTGGGCGTGCCGCTGGCGCAGGAGAAAACGGGCGGCCGCCGCGGTTGGACGCCGACGCCGCAGGGTCAAGCGCTGGGCAGGGCGGTACTGGCCGGACTGCTGGACATCGAAGCTGCGACGCGTGCAGTTCGCGAGTTGCGCTCGGCGTTCGCGGTCACGATTTCCGCGGCGCCTTCATTCGCCTCACGTTGGCTGTTGCCACGGCTCCCCGCACTGGAGCGTGCACACCCGCGCATCGAGCTGTCCGTACTGGTGAATCAGGGCGCAGAGGACCTGCGCGCCGGCGGCATCGATCTTGCGGTGCGGATGGGCGCGGGGCCGTGGCCGGACCTGCATTGCGAAGCGCTGATGGACGAAGCGTTGTATCCGGTGATGAGCCCGGAACTTTGGAAGAAGGCGGGGCGCCCCTCTCGTCCGCAGGCATTGTCGTCGTTGCGCCTGCTGCACGACCGCGATCCGCAAGCAGGCTGGGAGCACTGGCGGCAGCGCTTCGGGCCGGCCTCGCTGAACCTGCAGCGCGGTCCGCGCTTCGCTTCGTCGGATTTGCTGTTGCGTGCGGCCGCGCAAGGCCAGGGCGTCGCGCTCGCGCGCCACCGCCTGGCGGTTGACGACGTGGCCGCGGGGCTTCTGGTGCGCCCGTTGGGTGCGCGCGAGCTCCGCGTCGAAAACGCCTACTGGATCGTGCGCCCGGATCGCGCGCCACGGCATGCGGTGGCGACTGTCATCGCATGGCTGAAGGATGAGGCGGGGCGCAACGAGGCCCGGCAGGTCGATCCGGCGGGGCGTGCCTTCAGTCGATCCCGAGCTTCTTCAGCTTGTAGCGCAGCGCGCGGAAGGTGATGCCGAGCTTCTTGGCGGCGGCGGTTTTGTTGTAACGGGTTTCCTTGAGCGCCTTCACGATGGCGTCGCGTTCGATGCTGGAGATGTAGTCGTCCAAACCGACGCCCTCGCCGAGGTCCGGTGCCGGGTCATCGTCGTCGTCCAGGGGTTCATCCTCGTCGTATTCGCCGGCGTGTTCCACCGGTTCCAGCATCAGGTCGGCGGGCTCGATCACGCCGCCTTCGCACAACGCGATCGCGCGTTCCAGCACGTTCTCGAGTTCGCGGACGTTGCCGGGGAAATCGTAATCCCCGAGCGCTTCCAGCGCGGCGGGTTGCATGGCCGGGACGGGGACGCCGGCCTGTTCCGCCAGCCGCTTGAGGATGTGCGTGGCGAGCACCGCGATATCGCCGGCGCGCTCGCGCAGTGGTGGCACGCGCAACTCGATCACGTTGATGCGGTAATAGAGATCCTGGCGGAACTGTCCGGTCTGGACCAGGCGCGCGAGATCCTTGTGGGTGGCAGACAGAATGCGCGCGTCCACCGGCACTTCTCCGCGCCCGCCGATCGGCCGCACCGCCTTTTCCTGGATCACACGCAGCAATTTCACCTGCATGTGGATCGGCAGCTCCGCGACCTCGTCGAGGAACAGCGTGCCGCCGCTGGAAGTCTGGAACAGGCCTTCCTTGTCGGCATGCGCGCCGGTGAACGATCCCTTCTTGTGGCCGAAGAACTCGCTTTCCATCAGTTCCGACGGAATCGCGCCGCAATTGACCGGCACGAATGGCCCGGTGGCGCGAGGCCCGAGTTCGTGGATCGAACGGGCGACCAGTTCCTTGCCGACCCCCGATTCGCCGCTGATGTATACCGGTGCCTGGCTGCGCGCGACCTTGGCGATGCGCGCGCGCACTTCGTCCATGGCCTGGGATTCACCGACCAACCGGCTGGCCGGCGCTTCGTCGGCGTCCTGTTCCGCGGCCTGGCCCACGCGCAGTGCGGTCTGCACCAGGCGTCTGAGCATGTGGATATCGACCGGCTTGCTGACGAAGTCGAAGGCGCCGGCCTTCAGCGCATCGACGGCCGCCTCGACGTTGCCGTAGGCCGTGATCATCGCCACCGGGGTATCCGGATGGTCGCGCGCGATCAGCTCGATCAGCTCGTGGCCGGTGCCGTCCGGCAGGCGCATGTCGGTAAAGCAGAGGTCGTAGCGGACCTCGCCCAGCATCTTCTTCGCGTCGCTGACATTGGCCGCGGTGTCGACGTCGAGGTCCATCCGGCCGAGCGTGATGCTCAACAGCTCCCTGATGTCACGCTCGTCGTCGACGACCAGCACTGTTTGTTTGGTCATGCCTGCCCCGATTCGTCCAGCCTCTCCGGCTGCGAGGGTACCGCGGCGGGCGCGATGGCGCCATGCCGGAATGCAGTGCCCATCATGTCTCCACCCCCATCGACGTGCGTACGGGCGCGGTCAGGGTGATGCGAAAGCAACTGCCACCACCGGCCACCGGCACGTATTCCAGATTGGCCTGGTTGGCCTCGCACATCTGCTTGGCCAGGTACAGGCCGAGGCCTGTCCCGTACTGGTGGGTGGTGAAAAACGGCTCGAAAATCTGCGCGGCGACCTTGGGCGGGATGCCGGGGCCGCGATCGATCACTTCCAGCAGCGGCGGGCCGTTGTCGGTGGCCAGCCGCGCAACCACCATCACCCGCGCCGGCTCGTCGGGCAGGCGTCCGTACCGCAGCGCGTTCTGGACCAGGTTCCAGACGACCTGTTGCAGGTGCTGCGTGTCGGCCAGCGCCTCCACCGGACGCGGGTACAGGAGCGGACGCAAGCTGTCATGGCCGATGTCGTTGGCTTCCTTGTATTCATCGACGAAACGCACCGCCCAGTTGTTGAGATCCAGCGAGTCGGGCCGTGATCGCTCACGCCGCGAAAGCTGCAGGATGTTCTCGATGATCTCGTTGACGCGTCCGCAATGATTGTTGATGATCTCGACCATGCGTTGGTCGGCATCGCTGATGTCTTCGGATTCCGCGAGCAACTGGGCCGAATAGCGGATCGCGGCCAGCGGGTTGCGGATTTCGTGCGCGATCGATGCGGACAATCGGCCCAGCGTCGTCAGCGTCAATTGTTCGGCGCGTTGCGACACCAGCGAGGTATCGTCGAGGAAGATCAGGACGAAGGAATCGTCGTGCGCGGACAGGCGCGTGAAGCGCGGGATGATTTCAGGCGCGCTCTCGGCCAGCGCGATCGCGCTGGTGTCGTGTTCGTGGGTGGTGCGCCAGTGGTACAGGCGGCGCGACAGTTCCGGCGCCACCGTACCGAGGTCGCGCTGCTCGATGCCGGGGTTGCCCACCAGCATCCATGCCGATTCGTTGATCTGGTGGATGTGGTTGCCCTCGTCCACCAGCAACACGCCTGTCTTCATGCGCCGGATGATCAGGTCGTTGACCTGCGCAAGGTTGGCAAGGTCGCTGCCGCGTTGCTCGGCCAGGGCTTCACTGGCGCGCATCTGGCTGCCCAGCGCATAGCACAGGGCGGCGGTGGCGAAGTACGCAACGCCGAACAGACCGGCTTCGAGCAGCGCCTGGCCAACGTCGGCCGGGTCCCGTACGAGCAGCGCCTGCGCGATCATTGCGAGCGTCGCCAGCGCCGCGAACAAGCCACCAAGCCGGGGCGAAAGCAGCAATGCTGCCGCGCCGACGTTGATCACCAACATCGCGGCGATGCCGGTGTGTGCGGCGGGGATCGTGACCGCGGCCAGGAATGCCGCCACGACATCGATGCTGAGGAAAGCGCTGGTGCTGGCGACCAACGCGCGCGAGCCGCGAAAGTTGCGCGCCACGGCGACCAGCGCAACCAGCAGGTAAACGGCCGCGGTTGCCCGTGCGAGAAGCGGATCCCGAAGCGGCATCCACACGAATGCGAGGCTGCTGAGTGAGAGCACCGTGTAGACCAGCGCCTGGAACACCCGGTACACATCGAGCACGCGCAGTTCGCGCCGGATATGCTCGGCAATCCCGGTCGTGCCGCTGGTCATGATTGCCCGTGTCGTGGTCGCCACGCGCAGATCATGCTTCGGGAGGCGGGTTCGCACAAGACCCGCGGGGAATTTTTCACAATCATGGTCGCACCGGGTCGGACTGGCGGTCGCGTTGCGCCCGCACGGGGTGGCCCGTAAACTACCCGGTCCGCCTGTGCCGGAATAGCTCAGCTGGTAGAGCAACGCATTCGTAATGCGTGGGTCGGGGGTTCGATTCCCTCTTCCGGCATACCATTCGGCGGCCGCGCCCGGACCTTGCCGCCGGCTTGTGCGGATGCACGCGCGCAGGGTAACGTGGCGTTTTCATGAATGCCGGAGAGCGGCGATGAATCTTCGCCTTGCCGCCTGCGCGGTTGCGCTGGCCGTTTGCTCGGGAGCCGCCATGGCCGCGCCACATCCCTTCAACGCGCATGACCTGGCGATGATGGACCGGGTTTCGGACCCGCATCTTTCGCCCGATGGCAACGAGGTCGCCTTTACCGTGCGCAGCACCGACTGGGACGCCAACAAGGGCGTCACCAGCGTGTGGTTGCTCGACCTTGCGCAGAAGGGCGCCGAGCCTCGGCGCGTCACCGATCTGGAATTGAACGCGTCGAGTCCGGCGTTTTCCCCGGACGGCAGGACGCTTTACTTCCTCGCGACCGAAAAGGATTCCACGCAGCTTTGGTCGGCGCCTGCTGCGGGCGGTGCGCCCGTGCAGGTGACGCACCTGCCGCTTGACGTGGACAATTTCAGGCTGTCGCCTGACGGCAAATCGCTGCTGTTCTCGGCGCAGATGTTCGAGGATTGCACGACGCTGGAATGCACCCGCGAAAAGCTGGACGCGCAGAAGAAGGTCAAGGCGACCGGGCGTCTGTATCACCGCCTGTTCGTGCGCCACTGGGATACCTGGTCCGATCATCGCCGTGGCCAATTGTTCGTGATGCCGCTGGATGGCTCGACCAGGCCTATCCTGTTGACCCGCGGTATCGACGGCGACGCGCCGAGCAAGCCGTACGGCAGCAATGCCGAATACGCGTTCTCGCCGGACGGCAAGACGGTGTATTTCGACGTGCGCATCGCCGGCAAGACCGAGGCGTGGTCCACCAATTTCGACGTATATGCGGTGCCTGCCGACGGCTCCGCCACGCCGAAGAACCTGACGGCGTCGAACAAGGCGTGGGATGCCGATCCCTTGCCCTCGCACGACGGCAAGACGCTGTACTACCTCGCGATGAAGACGCCGGGATTCGAAGCCGATCGCTTCGGGATCATGGCGATGGATCTGGCGAGCGGTGCCACACGCGAAATCGACCCGGACTGGGATCGGTCCGCGGGGCCGCTGGAATTGTCCGCCGACGGCAAGACGCTCTACACGACGGTCGCCGACGACGGCAACGTCGCGCTGTATGCAATCGATGTCGCCAGCGGCAAGCCGACGAAACTGTTGAGCGACGGCAGCGTGCTGGGCTTTGATGTTGCAGGCAAACGACTCGTCGCCGCGCGCCAGGATTTCACCCATCCGACCGACCTGTACACGCTGACGCCGCGCGGTGGCGATCTCACGCAAGTCACGCATTTCAACGCGGCGCGACTCGCGGACATCGAGTTCTCCAAGGCGCAGTGGTTCACGTTCAAGGGCTGGAACGGCGACACCGTGCACGGGTACGTGATGCCGCCGGTAGGCGCCAAGCCGGGCCAGAAATATCCGGTCGCGTTCCTGGTCCACGGCGGTCCGCAAGGCGCATGGCCGGACGAATTCCATTACCGCTGGAATCCGCAAACCTATGCCGGCGCGGGGTTTGCGGTGGTCGCGATCAACTTCCACGGCTCGGTCGGTTACGGACAGGCCTTCACCGACTCGATTTCGCAGCACTGGGGTGATCGTCCGCTCGAGGACTTGCAGAAAGGCTGGGCTGCTGCGTTGAAGCAGTTTCCGTATCTCGACGGCAACGACGCCTGCGCACTGGGCGCGAGCTACGGCGGCTACATGGTGTACTGGATGGCCGGGGTCTGGAACCAGCCGTGGAAATGTTTCGTCGACCACGACGGCGTATTCGACGCGCGCATGATGTATTACGCGACCGAGGAATTGTGGTTCGAGGAACACGAGAACGGCGGCCCGGAGTACCTGCACCCTGAAAATTACGAGAAGTTCAATCCGCTGAACCACGTCAAGGATTGGCGCGTACCGATGCTGGTGATCCACAGCAATCACGATTACCGCATTCCACTGTCACAGGGGCTCGGTGCGTTCACTGCGTTGCAGCGGCAGGGCATTCCCAGCGAGTTCCTTAACTTTCCGGACGAAAGCCATCTGGTGTTGAAGCCGCAAAACAGCGTGCAGTGGCACGCGACGGTGCTCGGTTGGCTGAAGAAGTGGACCCGGCCGGATGCACCGCAAGCCGTGCAATCCGGCACAGAACAGGCGCAGCCCGCGGAACCGCAAAGCACACAGTGAGAGTCCGGCGCTGCCTGGCCGCGCCGATTCCGAACAATTGAACGCGAACAGGTTGGCTGGACACGTAGGTTGGGTTGAGCGGGCTTCATCCGCGAAGCCCAACACCCATCGGAGAGCCGTTGGGCTTCCGCCAAAAAACGGCGTCAACCCAACCTACGTTGTGCGCCATGCGAGCTGCTTGCTCGTGCCGGTTGCGTCCGTCCTGCGCGTAGCAAGTAGGTTGGGTTGAGCGGGCTTTATCCGCGAAGCCCAGCACCTATCGGAGAGCGGTGGGCTTCCGCCAAAAGCGGCGTCAACCCAACCTACGTTGTGCGCCATGCGAGCTGCTTGCTCGTGCCGGTTGCTTCCGTCCTGCGCGTAGCAAGTAGGTTGGGATGAGCGGGCTTCATCCGCGAAGCCCAACACCCGTCGGAGAGCCGCTGGGCTTCCGCCAAAGGCGGCGTCAACCCAACCTGGCTTCTGCGCCTTGCGGCGACGTTGTCCCGGGTTACGCGTGCCCGCGACCGAAGCGGCGCTTCAGCGTTTGCCGGATCCGGATGTGGCGCGAGACGTCGCGCATCTCGTGGATGCGGCGACTGTTGGCGGCCATGACGTCGCTGCGGGTCAGGATGCCGACCAGGCGGGTGGGGTCGTCGCGCGAAACCACGATCAGGCGACCGACGTTTTCCGCGACCATCAGGTCGGACGCGTCGCGCAGGTTGTGGTCCTCGAACACGACGATGGGCCCGCGTTTCAACATTTCGCCGATGCGGGTCAACCCCGGGCGGTCCGGGTCGAGCAGCATCCGGCGCGTCACCACGCCGCGGACGCGGCCGGCGTCGTCGATCACCGGGTAGCCCTGGTGTTGTGCGCGTTCGCGACCGGAATTGAGCCAGCGCCGCACC
>DASTIS010000213.1:0-28088 GCA_035717365.1 Rhodanobacteraceae bacterium | reverse complement strand
AAACGTTGGGGACGCATCGGCGATTCCCCGATCATCGGCGCCGGGACCTACGCCAACGTGGCCTGCGCGATGTCAGGCACGGGCTGGGGCGAGTTCTACATCCGCATCGCCGCCGCACACGCAGTGTGCATGCGGGTCGCGACGATGCGCCAGCCGTTGGCCGAAGCCGCGGGAGAGGTCGTCAACCGCGAGGTGCCATCGCTCGGCGGCAGCGGCGGCGCGATCGTACTGGGGGCTGACGGCAGCTTCGCCATGCCGTTCAATACCGACGGCATGTTCCGGGGCAGGATCGGCGACGACGGCGTGCCGCGCGTCGCGATCTGGCCTGACGAGTAAGGTGGTCAGTGTCCGCCGCTAATGGTGCGGATCCTGACGACCGCCCTACGGGATCATGGCGCGGCAGCCGCGGCGGCGGGTTGCGCCGGGCAGCCACCGTCGGCCGCGATGAGGCTTCGCATGTTGAGGTACACGCCATTGGTCCAGCCAAAGCCGATGACGTTCTGCTTGTAGCCCGCGGTGATCTTCACGTCGGCATTGCCGAGGACCATGTTGTATTTCTCGCGGATGGTGCCGTCCTTGGCGAGGCTGCGGTCGACGGTGCCCGTGAATTTGCATGAAATGCGGCGTGCGTCGGCATGGAACCCGTAGGCCTGCAGCCCCTCGACCGCGAGCCAGTTGGTCGGCGCCCAGCCGAACGGCGCATCCCATTGCGCGCCGGTGTCGCGGGTGCTCATCTGGAGCCCACCCTTGCGCTCGAACAGCTTGAGTTGCTTGACCAGGTCATTGGCCTGCTGCTGCGTCGCAGCGCCCGCCCACAACGGATAGAACATGGTCAGGTAGGGATCGGTCGAAGGCTTGCCCGCGACGAAGTCGTAATCCATGTAACGACCCTGGTCGGCGTGCCACAGGTACTTGTCGATCGCCTTGCGGCGCGCATCGGCGGCGTGCGCCCAACGTTCGGCGTCAGCCGTCTTGCCGAGGGCTGCCGCGAAGTCGTGCAGGTCGCGTTCGTAGCGATACAGCAGGCTGTTCAGGCCCACGCCGGCGTAGTGGTGGGTGGAACCGCCCCACGGGCCGAAATGGAAATCGGTGTCGAAGCCCGATTCACGCATCGCACGGTCGCCCTTGTAATAGTCGGCGGTCAGTCGATAGCCAGCCAGCCAGTCGCCTGCGCAGATTTTCGAGGCAGTGACGTCGCAACTGGTCTTCTTCAACGCCGCCGCTTGCGCGGCATCGGGGTGTTGCGGTGCCTTGACGAGATAACCTGGATCCTGCGAGGGATGCGCCAGCAACCAGCGGATCACCCCCACGTAGTAGTCGCTGTCCGGCATTTCGATCACCGGGCCTTGGCCATAACCGAAATAGCGCGAGAGGCCGGTGTCGCCGGCGAGGTGCTGCCGGCTCGTCCAGATTTCGTAATTGCGCACCGCCAGCGGATAGGCGTGCGCGAGCCAGGCGTGCTTTGCTTGCGCGTCGGGGAAGCTCGCGGGATCGTCCATGACCGCGGTCATCATCGCGCTCATGAACGGTGGCTGTGACCGGGTGAGGTAGTAGGTGCGGTTGGCGTTGAGCACGCCGCCGTAGTATTCGATTTCGTAGAGGAAGTTGTTGACCATGTCGAGCGCCAGCGCTTCGCGGTGGTCCGCGACGAGCCCGAGTACGATGAAGTAGCTGTCCCAGCCGTACATCTCGTTGAAGAAGCCGCCGGGCACGACATAGGGATGGGGCAGGTACAGCAATCCCTGGGCAGGCAGTTTCGTTGGATCGACATCGCCCAGTTGCCGGATCGGGGCGGGCAGGTTCTGCACCTTGACGTGGCATCTTTTTGCGCTTTGCGCGAGCGAATCCGGAATCGACACGTGCGCGGGCAGGTAGACCACCGAACGCGACGGCACCTTGGGATCGACCAACGCCCGGCATTCGTCCGCCGAACGCGTGAGGGTGCTCCACGCATGATCGATATAGCTGCGGGTCCTGGCCGGGTCGGACGTTGCGGCACAGACCGTCGTGGCGAAGAACAACGTCGCGAGGGCGGTGGCGAGAAGCGATCGGATTTTCATGGCGGGTCCCCTTGGTCGTGGTGGCAGGGTCAGGGTCTGGTCGATGCGGTCCATCCGTGCAGGTGTGGAAGACGCGTAGCGGAAGGGCCGATGGCCCATGTTAGCTTCCCGGGTTCCATCCACGTTCGAGGCTTGCCCACGTTGCATGGCGACGCGTCGCATGGGTGCGGCTATCCGCGCTTGCGTCGGCGCGACTTCGGCCGTGGCGGGGCGGTCGAGCCGCGCACCACCAGTTCGGGATTGAATCCCTTGTTCTTGACGTCGTGCCCGCTGATTCCCGCGATCAACATGCGTGCCGCGCGCTCGACGATGGTGTCGGCACGTTGTCGCGCCGTCGTGAGGGGTGGCCACGAGTGGCGCGAAAACGGGCTGTCCTCGAACCCGGCGATCGAAACATCGTAGGGCACGTGCAATCCCATCGATTGCGTGGCGGCCAGCGCCCCGGCGGCAATTTCGTCGTTGCACCCGAAAATGGCCGTAGGCGGCTCGGCGAGGTCGAGAAGGCGGCGTGCACCGCGGAACCCGTCGTCGAACACGTAATCACCGTCGATCATCAGTTCCTTGCGCACCGGAATCCCATAGTCGCGCAGGGCGTCCTTGTAACCCGTCAGCCGTTGCGCGCTGGCGTGGTGGTGTTTGCCGCCGCGCAAAAAACCGATGCGGACGTGACCGAGCTGCAGAAGATGTGTGGTGATCGCGTGCGCGGCGTCGCGGTCGTCGACGTAGACGCACGGGAATCCGCCACGAGGCTCCCTGGCGGCCGAAACGATCCGGACGCAGGGGATGTGGTACGTCGACAGCTTGCGCAGCGACGCCGTGCGTTCCGACACAGGCGTGGTCAACACGAGTCCCGAAAGTCGTGAACGGCGCACGAAGTCGCGCAATCCTTCGGCCAGCCCGGGCGATCGTGAGTCGCACGGACGCATTTGCAGGCCGAAATGCAAGTCATCGCACGCCGTGAGCGCGCCTTGCTGCATCGCGATGATGTAGTAGGCGTTGGGGTTGTCGTACACCAGGCCGATCGTGTACGCGTGGGAGCCGCTCAGGCCGCGGGCCATAAGATTGGGGCGGTAGTCGAGTTGCTGGATGGCGTCCAGTACGCGTTGGCGGGTCTCGCGGCGCACCGAACGCTCGCCATTGACCACGCGCGAGACCGTTTTCGCGGAAACGCCGGCCTGGGTCGCGACGTCGTCGAGCGTTACGGAGCCCACTGGACACCCTCTCGTTCGCGGGGCCGGCTGGGTACTCCGCACGATCCACCGAATCCCCGATCGGCAGGCGTTGCCGAATCCGTCGATCCGGGCTGCCCGAGCCGGCAACGCGGCGGCAGCAGCGGGATTGCAGCCAGGGTCGTTTTCAGGGTCAATGCAAGCCTTGGTGGATCCGGGAATTGGTGTTGACAGCGCTGTCAATGCAACCGCCAATCCACAGTGTGGCACACGTTCATGTCGAGGAACACCCGGTTGTTCCGCGCTGGGACTGTTGCGTCGCAACATGAGAGTCCCCCCTTAAAACCCGTGGTACAGCTCGTATCCGACGCGCTCAGCGGCATGCCGCCGCCCGTGCGATGTCGGTCCGGGAGTGGTGCACCGCAAATTGACAGCGCTGTCTTTGTGCGGCCAAACTGCACGATGCGCGTCATCCGGGGGGTGACTGGCATGGGTATGGAGACAGCATTGTTCGTCGAGGCTTCGATATCGCGAGCCGCTGGAGCCCGGATCGTTGTGTCACGCAGAAGAAGAACAGGTACCCGCCTGACGTGGTGCCACGGATTTCTCATTTCGCTGGAGGGTGAATCATGAAGAACGACAAGCTGATCAGACTGGCGCTGACAAGCGCCATCCTTGCCGCGCTCCCGCCTGTCGTCTGGGCGGCCAACCCGGGCCAGGCGGCAGGTGGCAGCGGTCAGGCCACGACCTCGGCGACGGCCCAGCAGGCGCCGCCGCAAGACCAGCCACAGCAGTCACAGTCCAAACCGCAGACCTTGCAGGCCGTCGTCGTCACGGCCAGTCCGATTGGTGTCAAGAAGCTCGACGCAAGCTACAACATCGTCACCGCCGATCGCGAGGAGATCAAGCAGGCGAATCCGTTGAGCGTCGCGGATCTCCTGAAGATCTCGCCGGGTATCTGGCCCGAATCCACTGGTGGCCAGACCGGCGCCAACATCGAGATCGCGGGTTTCCCCGGTGGCGGCGACGCCCCGTTCTTCACCAACATGGTCAACGGCACGCCGTTGTACGGCATGCCGTCGCTCTCGTTCATGGATTCGAGTTCATTGCTGAGGCTGGACGACACCATCCAGCGCGTCGAAATCGTGCAGGGCGGCCCGGGCGTGGTGTTCGGGCCCGGACAGATGGGTGCCACCGCGAACTTCATCCTGCGCCAGGGCACCGCGCAGCCGTCCGGCGACATCGGCGTCACCTACGGCGACGAGGGCCTGTGGCGCCTCGACGGTTTCTACGGGTTCAAGATCGCCGACGGCTGGTACGCCAGCATCGGCGGGTTCTGGCGCACCTCCGACGGCGTGCGTGACCCGCGCGATTTCCCGTCCGACAAGGGTGGCCAGTTGACTGCCACGCTGTCGCACGACATGGACAACGGCTCATTCATGCTGTGGGCGCGCAGGCTCGATGACAAGAACCAGTTCATCACGCCGATCCCGATGATCCAGGGCTCGGGCGACAGCTTCTACGGATTTCCGGGTTTCGATCCGCTGACCGGCACCTACGCCAGCGGCGCGATCCAGCATGTACAGGTGCCCAATCCGCTCGGTTACCTCGAAAACGCAAACCTCGCCAATGGGCGCGGCGCACAGATGAATTTCTTCGGCGGGAGTTACGACGCTACCTTCGGCGACTGGACGATTTCGGATCACTTCATCTTCAACAGCGGCGATTTGCCGACCAACGCACTGTTTTCGGGCCCCAACCCGAAACCGCTCGGCTACTACATCTACGGTTGCAACATTCCGCAGCCCGCCGGTTTCTGTGACGCCAACAATCAGCCGGTCGATAGCGACAACCTGGGTTATCCGGCCAGCCAGGTCGTGACCGCGACCTTGCCGAACGGCCAGGTGGTGCCACTCGATCAAAGCGTGATCCACCAGGGTTGGTGGTACATCCAGAAGCGCCTAAAGAGCTTCAACAACGATTTTCGCGTCAGCAGGGAAATCTTCGATGGCAACACGGTGACGGCCGGCGTCTATCTTGCCCGCTACACCGACCACGACAACTGGTCGCTGGGCAACCAGATGCTGATGCTCAACCAGTCCAATACCAAGCCGATTGGCCTGACCTACCAGCAGACCGGGCAGACCATCGTGGTTGCCAACCCGCAGGGTTTTGTCGATTTCAACAACAACTTCAACATCGTCGAGGCCGGCACCGCGACCAACAAGGCCTTCTACCTGGCGGATACGTGGCGTGTCGGACCCTGGTTGCTGCAGGCCGCCGGGCGCATCGAGAACATCGACGTCAATCAGCGGACCTGCAACCAGTCCAAGGTCGACCTCGACGGAAACCCGAACACGCTGTACGACAACACGACGCCCGTCTGCAACGGCACCTGGGATTACGAGCATTACAAGAAAACCCATCCGGCGTTCACGGTCGGTGTGAACTATCAATTCAACGACCACATGAGCGCCTATGTGCGCGCCAACACCGGCGGTCATTTCGACGATTTCGACAACGGCATCCGCGGCCAGAACGGCAATTTCGCACCGATGCAGAAGATCGAGAACATGGAAGCCGGGTTCAAGTACGAATCACCGGTGCTGTTCGTGGACGCCAGCATCTACCACCGCCTGTTCACGGGTCTGCAATACACGCCAACAGGCCCGAATGGCCAGCCGCTGGTCGGTGCCCCCATTTCGACCTACGGATCGAATTCGAAAGGCATCGATCTCAACGTCACATGGTCGCCGATCGAGAACTTCAGACTGGCGATGATCGGCGTGTACATGGACGGACACTACACCCACTACAACGCTTGCGCGCAGTACACCGACATCAATGGCAACCCTGCGTGTGCACCCATCAACGGTGCGCCGCTGCAACGCCAGCCCAAGTTCCGTTACATGATCACGCCCAGCTACACGTTGCCGACCAGTTGGGGCAGCATCATGGCGTTCGTGACCTACACCCACGTCGGCCAGCACTATCAGGACATATCGGCCCTGCAACCGTTGGGCACGTACCAGACGCTGGATGGCGGGATCGTTGCCAACGTAGGGGAGAACTGGCAATTCCGTTTGCAGGGCACGAACCTGACCAACGAGGTCGGCCTGACCGAAGGCAACTCACGGAAGTTCGGCGTCAACACCGGTATCGGCGGGGTGCTCATGGCGCGGCCGCTGTTCGGACGTGAGATCAATTTCCAGGCCAAGTACAGCTTCTGAAAACGCGGCATCGTTGCATGACCCATGTCCCGGCGCGCGATTGCGCGCGTCGGGACCCGGCATGACGTCACGTACCTTCGGCCGGCCGACGCGGTATTGTCGATGCCTGCGACGGGAGCGCGCCTCGTGCGGTCGTACGCGTGCGCTTCCACTTCCGCCACCTCCTCGTCCGGAGCATTGCGATGAAACGCGGCCATCTCCTGCTTCCCGGCCTGTGCGTGCTCGCGCTGCTTGCGCCGGCCACGGGTCTTTGCGCAACCGACCCGAGCTTCCTGCTGACGGCGACCTCGAAGAATTTCGGTTCCTATTTTCCGTCGTACCTCGCCAACGGCTACTTTTCGACCATGACCACGGCGCGCGGTACCGAGCCGGCGATGGGCTACATGGTCGCGTTCATGGACTACACCGGCGGCGACATTTCGAGACCTGCCGCGATCCCGGGCTGGAGCGAAATCGACTACAACCCGGGCACAGGCTGGATGAATTCGACCCGGCTTGATCCGGACATTTTCGCCGACTACGCGCAGACGTTGAACATGCACGACGCGACGCTCACCACGAGCTACCGCTTCGCGTACGCGGGCAAGGCAACCGACGTCAACGTCACGACCTTCGTCAGCCAGGCCGATACGCATCTCGCGGCCACCCGCATCGTCCTCACGCCACAGTTCGACGGCAAGGTGCAATTGCAGTTTCCATTCCGGCTGTGGTCGGGCCATCAGCCACGCTTTCCGATCGCGGGCATGACCGGCGACCAGATGATCGATGCGGTGATCGCGAGCGGACAGAACCTGAACGACAAGCCGGTCCCCGCGCCCGACCGCGCGCCGGTCTGGTATCCGGGCACCACGCGCGTCACCTCGGACGGTGGCGACGTGAAGCAACGGACGTTGTGGCTGGACGGCCGCGCCGTGAACGGTCTTTCGATGGCCGAGGCGGCGGCCATCGAATTGCCGCGCGGCTTGAAGATCGTGAGCGTGAAGTTGGAGAAGACCTCCGGAAAGCTATCGATGAACGTGGTCGCGGACGTGCACAAGGGCGTTGCCTACACCTTCACCAAGTACATCGCGGCGTCGCGCCAGGGCTGGGGCGGCGACGCCGAGGCCGATCTTGCGAGGGCGGTGAAGGCGCGCTCAACAGGTTTCGACCGACTGCTCGCGCGTCACGTCGCAGCGTGGCATGCCTTGTGGAAGTCCGACATCGTGGTCGACAAGGATGAAAAGGTGCAGCGGGCGCTGCATTCGGATCTCTACTACCTGCTGTCCAACACCACCGTCGATACGGCGTGGTCGGTCGGTGCCTGCGCGCTGACCCCGAACTATGCCGGCCACGTGTTCTGGGACGCCGACTCGTGGGTATTCCCGGCCTTGCTGTTGCTGCACCCGGAGCGTGCCAAGTCGATCGTGATGTTCCGGAGCCGGACCATGCAGGGCGCGCGCGAACGCGCGAAGCAATACGGCGTGAAGGGCCTGATGTATCCGTGGGAATCGGATCCACAGAAGGGCATCGACGTCACGCCGCATTTCGCCTATGGCGTGTATCGCGAGGTCCACGTCAATGCCGACATCGCGATCGCGCAGTGGCAATACTGGCTCGCGACCGGTGACCGCGCCTGGTTGAAGCAATACGGTTGGCCGGTGATCGAAGGCATCGCCGAGTTCTGGAAAAGCCGCGTGACTTACAACAAGGCGGAAGACCGTTACGAAATCCTGCACGTCACCTCGACCGACGAAGCCTACAACGACGTACCCAACGACACCTTCACCAACGCCGCCGCCGCCAAGGCCCTGCGGATCGCGACGAAGGCGGCCGCGCTGGTCGGTGCGAAAGCCGATCCCGCGTGGGCGACGATCGCGGCGAAGATGTACATCCCGTTCGATGACAAGGCGCAGCGCCATTACGACTTCGATCCTTCGGTGCCGCACGACAAGGTCACGTGGTGGGGTTCGTCGCTGATCTTCCTGATGTATCCGAACCTCGACATGCCGATGTCGCCCGAGGTCCGGCGCAACGATTTCGACTTCCAGTTGCAGGCGCTGAAAACCCACGGCGACAACCCGAACGAAATGATGATGGTGATGATGACCGTGGGTGCGGCCGAAGTCGGCGAGGCGAAGGCCGTAGGCTACTGGATCCACCGCAACCTCGAGGGATTCCTGCAACCACCGTTCAACGTCCGCACCGAAACCGCGACCAACAACGCCGGCTATCTGCTCGCAACCTCGGCGGGGTTCGTGCAGAACTTCCTGTACGGCCTGAGCGGACTTCGCATCGACGGGAAGGGGCTGGACCAGGCCTACGCGCCGATCCTGCCGCCAGACTGGAAGTCGGTGACCTTGAAGGACGTCAGCTTCCGCGGCAGACACTTCGACATTACGATCGACCGCGATGCCGACGGCAAGGTGAAGCTGGCGCGCAAATCCAAATAAGCACTTCGAGGCGGGGTCAAGGGATCGTCAACATGTCTGCCTCAACGACTTCGCCTCAGAGCATCAGGCAAGCTGCTGTTCACCTCCCCCTTCAAGGGGGAGGCAGGGAGGGGGATGGTGTCGCCTTGCGAACGCGCACCCTTGCCAGTAACACTTCCACGTCATCCCACTCGGCGCTACGCGCTACCTTCCCCTCGAAGGGGAGGGTCAAGCTATCGGAGGTTGAATGACACGCGTAGGCCGCGGTTCTTGCAACCTTATCGCGTGGGTGCTCGTTTCCCTCGCGCCGATGGCGTTCGCCGCCACGGACCCGAGCTTCCTGCTCACGGCTACGGCGAAGGATTTCAATTCGTACTTTCCCGGCCAACTGGCCAACGGTTATCTCTCGACGTTTACCTCGCCGCGCGGCACCGAAAGCAATCTTTCCTATCTCGTCGCGTTGATGGATTACGGCAAAGGCGATATCGCGCGGCCGGCGACGATTCCGGGTTGGAGCGGCATCGACTACCGCATGGGCGCTTCAGGCACATGGTTGAACCTCGCGCCGCTGGAACCCTCGGTATTCCAGGATTACAGGCAGGTCTTGAACCTGCACGACGGTACGCTGACGACGAGCTATCGCTACGTCGATCATGGGAAGGCCACGCGCATCGACGTGGTCACCTTCGCCAGCGAGGCGTCACCGCATCTGGCCGCGCAACAATTCACGATCACGCCGGAGTTCGACGGCGTGGTCGAGCTTTCATTCCCGCTGGTGTTGTGGGCGCCGTCCCGGCCGCGATTGCCGTTGGCCGAGTTACCGGGCGACACCGGGCTGACGGGTGACCGGTTCCGGCAAGCGCTGGAAGCGCACGGACTTGCATTGAAAGCGTTGCCCCCCGCGACGCCCGATCGCGCCGCCATCTGGTATCACGGCGACACGCGGATACTGGAGGCCGATGGCGATACCACGAATCTGACGTTGCGGGTGGGCGGGCGAGCGACGAACGGCCTGCACATGGACGAGGCCGTCGCCGTGCAATTGCCGCAAGGCGTGCGCCCGGTCGAAACCAGGCTCGACCGGAGCGAACATCGCCTTGCGCTGGACCTGCGCGTCAAGCTGGAAAAGGGCAGGACTTACGCGCTCACCAAATACGTTGCCGTGTCACGCGAAGGTCGGGGTGGCGACGTGCAGGCGGACCTGGCGCTGGCGAAGGCGGCGCGCGATCACGGTTTCGCGGCGATGCTCGACGAGCAACGCGCGGCGTGGGCGAAGTTGTGGCAATCGGACATCCTGATCGACGGCGATCCGGCGGCACAACTCGCGGTGCACTCGGACCTGTATTACCTGCTCGCCAATGTGGCACCGGACATGGCGTGGGGCGTCGGAGCCTGCGGCATGACCACCGGCTACGTCGGCCACGTGTTCTGGGACGGCGACACCTGGATTTTCCCGGCGCTGCTGTTGCTGCACCCCGAGCGCGCGCGCTCCATCGTGATGTTCCGTGATCGCACGCTGCCGGCGGCGCAACGGCGCGCGCGCGACGCGGGCTTCGAAGGCGCCAAGTACCCGTGGGAAGCCGATCCCGAGAACGGCAGCGAGCAGATCCTCTACGCCGCCCATCGCCTGAGCGTCGGGGAAATCCATGTCAACGCCGACATCGCGATCGCGCAATGGCAATACTGGTTGGCGACGCGTGACCGCGAATGGTTGCGCAAGAACGGATGGCCGGTGATCCGCGACGTGGCCGAATTCTGGACCAGCCGCGCGACGTACAACGCGTCGAAACGACGCTACGAGATTCGCGATGTCGTGTCGGTCATGGAGCCTTACGCCCACGTAGACAACGACACGTTCACCAACGTGTCGGCTGCCAAGGCTTTGAGGATCGCGAGCAAGGCTGCAAAGCTGGTCGGGGCGAAACCCGATCCGCGCTGGGAGGACATTGCGGCGAATCTGTACGTCCCGTTTTCAGCGAAGGGTCGACACCACGGCGCCCTGGATCCGAATGTGCGCCTGCACGATCCCGACGACAACGATTTGGCATTCCTGATGTTTCCTTCCCTCGATCTGAAGATGAACGAAACCGTGAGGCGCAACGATTACCGAATCGCAGCCGCGTCGCTGGAACAATCAGACCAGGCGCCCACCTCGATGGGACTCGCGCCGCTCACGGTCGCCGCTGCCACGTTGGGCGATTCGGCGGAGGCGACGCGTTGGCTGAAAGGCAACATCGGCAAGGCAATGCTGAAAGCCCCGTTCAACGTGCGCACGGAGACCTCCGGCAACAACACCGGCTATTTCCTCACCGGCTCGGCGGGGTTCATCCAGAGCCTGGTTTACGGACTCAGCGGATTGCGGATGGAAAAAGCCGGTCTGGTC
Organism: Rhodanobacteraceae bacterium; assembly: GCA_035717365.1. Lineage (GTDB taxonomy): Bacteria > Pseudomonadota > Gammaproteobacteria > Xanthomonadales > Rhodanobacteraceae > 66-474. The sequence continues at coordinate 16,838 of DASTIS010000213.1, read as the reverse complement.
GAAGCCTATCCGCCGGTGCTGCCCGCCAAGTGGAAATCACTGACCCTGAAGAACGTGATATTTCGCGGCAAACACTACGACATCGTTGTCGAGCGTGCTGCCGACGGCAAACCGCGTCTGCAACGCAGACGGCTTTGAAAGGAGACATGCCATGAACCCGATAGCCCGCAAGATGTTGCGGTGGATCGCCGCATCGGGAACCGCGCTTGCGCTTGCGCCGGCCGTCGCGGCGCCTCCGGCCGTCGACGCGCAAGGCAACGCGGCGATTCCCGCTTTCACCGTTCCCTTTTCCAGTTATGCCTCGCCGCAGGCGCGCAAGCTGTTCCAGCGTATGCTCGAAGAAGGCCGCGAAGCGCCACCATTGGGCGGGCCCGTTTCGGCCAGCCGTGCGTATTACAACAAGATCAACACCGCGCGCGCCGAACTGATGGAACGGCTCTACCCGGTGAAGATCGAAATACGCACGATCGGGGGAGTTCCCGTCCAGGTGATCACACCGAAACAGGGTATCGCGCCGGAGCAGAAGCACCGTGTGTTGATCAATCTGCACGGCGGCGCATTCCTGTGGGGCGCGGGCGCCGGCGGTCTGGTCGAATCGATCCCGGTGGCCAGCGTGGGCAGGATCGAGGTGGTAACCGTGGACTACCGTCAGGGGCCGGAGCATGTATTTCCCGCCGCGAGCGAGGATGTTGCCGCGGTCTATCGTGAACTGCTGAAAAAGTATCCGGCGAAGAACATCGGCATCTACGGTTGTTCGGCCGGCGGCGTGCTGACCGGCGAGGCTGTGGCGTGGTTCATCCACGAGAAATTGCCGGTACCTGGCGCAATCGGAACCTTCTGCGGTTCGGTGGCGGAACTGGGCGGCGATTCGACTTACATCGCGCCCGTGCTCGAGGGCGATGCGCCGCCGACCTCGCCGCTGAAACTGTCGGATCTGCCGTACTTCAAGGGCGCAAAGGCAAGCGACCCACTGGTGTTTCCAGCCAACTCGCCGACACTGCTGGCGAAGTTTCCGCCCACGCTGCTGATCACGGGCACCCGCGATTTCACCATGGGTTCGGAAATCCAGAGCCAGCGCCTGCTGACGAATGCCGGCGTCGATGCGGAGCTGCATGTTTGGGATGGCATGTGGCATTCGTTCTTTTCCGATCCCGGAATGCCGGAATCGAAGGAAGCCTATGCCGTGATGGTCGGATTCTTCGATGGGCACCTTGGGCGCTAGTGCATTGCGGCGGTTGCCGCCAGCGTCCGCCGCACGGGCCGTGATGATCAAACGCATGCGCATACACCTTGCCGTTCCGGCACTACCCGGGCGGTTCATTCACACGCCATGACCTCGAACGCACTTCTCGACGCGATGCAGGGCGTCAACAGGCTGCTGCAGACAGGCGACTTCCGCGCTGCCCACGAGCGGCTCGAAGCCATCGCGGGTGCCAATCCCGGTTTTGCGGAGGCGCAACGGTTGCTCGCCGGTGCCAAGCTGGCGCTGGGGGACGCCGCCGGCGCCGAGCGGGTGTTGCGCAAGGCCGCCCGGCTCGAGCCGGTATGGCCGCCCGTACTGACGATGCTGGGCGAGTTGCTGTTGAACAGCGGCCGGCATGCGGAGGCAGAGCAGTACCTGTTGCCGGCTGCCAGCGGGACGCCGGTGGATCCGCGTGCGGTATTGGTGCTCGCGCGTCATTACAACGATCGGGGTTGCTTTGCGCAGGCGCTCGCAATCGTGGCGCCGTTGTGTGCCGGCGGCAACGCCGATCCGGAGCTGGCGGCACAACACGTCCATGCGCTGGTCGCACTCGGGCGCACGGACGAGGCCGTCGCGTTCTACCGGAACATCGTGTCGAGTGCGCCCGACAACCCGGCGGCAGCCCATGCGCTTTCGATTGCGCTGCAGGCATCGAACCGGCACGAGGAAGCCGAGCGCATTGTACGGAGCGCACTCGATCGCGGGTATCGAAACGCGGCGATGCATTACACGCGCGCTCGTAGTCTGATCGCATTGGGCGCGTTCGAATCCGCCGAGGCCTCCCTGCGCGATTGCCTGCGGCTGGAACCCCAGCGCGCCGAAGCACACAGCGATCTCGCCAGGCTGGTATGGATGCGCACCGGCGACACCGCCGAGGCGACCGCGGCTCTCGACGAAGCGTTGCGGAAGTTCGCCAATGACGATGCGCTGTGGGCGGCCAAGGCCGCGGTACTGCAGGGGGCCGGGGACCCGCGTGCCGCGCATGCCTGTCTCGCGCCCCGGGCTGAACGTCCGCACGCCGCGCCGGCCTTGCTGGTGCGCGCTGGTCTTGCGGCACTCGAGTTCGATCCGCGCAGCGCGCTGGAGCTTGCGCAGCGGGCGTTGCGCGTTGCACCGGCCGATGTCGCGGTGCGCAAACTCATGGTGGCCGCGCAATTGGGCGCCGGTGACGCGCGCGACGCATTGCCCTTGTGCGAAGCGTTGTTGGCTGGGGAGCCGGACGATCAATACCTGATCGCGTTGCAGACGACGGCCTGGCGTCTGCTCGGCGACGAACGCCACGCGCGGCTGTGCGATTACCGGAATCTCGTCGTTTCGTACCAACTCGAAACCCCATCGCCCTGGGGCAGCCTGGTCGATTTCATCGCCGACCTGAAACGCAGCCTTGAGAAGCTGCACGGATCGTTGCGCCATCCGCTGCTGTTCCAGTCGTTGCGGCACGGCACCGAAACCACGAACGATTTGACGCGCAGCGACGATCCCGTGATTCGCGCGTTGTTCGAAGCCTTCGATGCACCGATCCGCGATTACATCGTGCGCATGGGCACGGGCGATGATCCGTTGCGGCGCAGGAACAGCGGTGCCTACCGCTTCAATGGAAGCTGGTCGGTCCGGTTGCGCTCCGACGGGTTCCACCACAACCACGTGCACCCGCGCGGCTGGATTTCATCGGCCTGCTACATCGAGTTGCCCGACGGCAAGTCCGGGCCGCGAACACGCGAGGGCGCGCTCACGTTCGGCGAACCCGGCATCCTCACGATGCCGGCATTGCACGCCGAACACGAAATCCGTCCCGAAGCAGGGATGCTGGTGCTGTTTCCCTCCTATTTCTGGCATGGAACGGTACCGTTTTCCGTCGACCGCACGCGGCTGACCGTGGCATTCGACGCCGTGCCCGGCCCGCGTTCCTGATCCTTGCCGGTTATCGTGCGCCCGTGCGCCACTCGATGACGAGCCGATCGTGGATCGAATGCACCGGGATCGGAATCGTCGCGGTCGCGTCGCCCCCGTTCCACGACCATTGTCCGGCCGTGCCGCCATCGACCGATATCGACGCCGGCTTGCGGATCCCATGCAGGCGCAGTTCGTACGACCGCCGCTGCACCTGGCCGGCAAACGAGCCACGGGTGGGCCCGATCACGATTCGATGCGAGCCTTCGCCTGTCGGTGCATCCGTCATCGGAGTCAGGGCATATCGCTTTTGTTCGTACGCAAGGGATATGCCGTCGTCTTCGTACATGTCGAAGCCGCCTTTGCCCGATCCATAAACATTCACGATCAGGTGATCCAGCGGTTTCGCGTTCGACCAGGCGAAATCCGCGGGTTGCTCCGGGATGATCGCGCCGTCGCGTGCGAACACTGGCGTTTCATCCGTCGCATAGTGGGCGGTGAACGTGGTGCCGCCTTCGCAATGCTTTCCGCTGAAGAAATCGATCCATTTGCCGGGTGGCAGCCAGACCGTGCGGTTACCGCTGGCCTTGAGCACGGGCGCGACCAGCATCTCGCTGCCGAACCAGTATTCGTGCGGATGTTCGTAGGATTCCCCGAGTTCCGGGTCGTGCAGGTACAGCGGGCGCAGGATCGGCAATGATTTCTCGTGCGCAATCCACGCATACGTATAGGTATAGGGAATCAGTTGCGTGTGCAGCGTGAAGTATTTCCTGGCCAGCGCGACGCCGCGGTTGCCGTACGTCCACGGCATGCGCAGATTGCCCTCGCGCGGGTTTTCGTGCGCGCTGTGCAGCCGCAACAGCGGACTGAACGCGCCGAACTCGAGCCAACGCGCGTACAGGTCGAAATCGATCTTTCCACCGTGGAATCCGCCGATGTCATGGCTGATGTACGGGATCAGCACGTTGCCGCCGCGCACGCTGTAGGCGACTTCGTAGGCGAGCACCGGCCATTCCGAGTATGTATCGCCGGTGAAGTAGGCCGGATAGCGCTCGCTGCCCCATCCGCCGTAACGCGAAAGGATGAACCCGCGATGTCCGGTTTGCTTCTGCATGTGGTCGTAAAAGACGCGATTGGTCCAAAGCTGCGGATTCAGGCCCGACATGTCCGCGGCGCCACTGCCGCCATCGACCCACCAGAAGGCCACACCCTGCCGCAGCAACGGTCCATGCAAGTCGCGCATGGAGACTTCCGCCTGCTTCTTGTTGGACAAATCGAAATAAATCCGCGACGGTGGTTTGACGTTACGGATTGCCGTCGGCCCGCGCAGGAAATCCCTGCCGTACTCGTTCGGCTCGATGCGCACGGCGATGGTGTTCGTCTGCCCTGCTTTCACGTAAGGCGTAATGTCGGCGAAGGTCAGCCGTCGCGGCCACCGGACGTGGCTGTGTTCGACTTCGCGTCCGTTGACGTAAAGTCGGTAATCCTTGGCTTGCCGGCTCAGGTAGAGGTAGAGACGTGATGGCAGAAGTGCCGGAAGGCGCACCTGCGTGCGGTACCACGTGATCCCTGCGTAGTTTCCGTACCCCTGTTTTGCCGGCGACGCGTCGGTGCGGATGGGTTTCCAGTCGGCCTTGCCGGTGCCGGGTGTGTACCAGTGCTCCCGGATGCCGGTGTCGCGCGGATCGATCGCAAACACCCAATTGCTGGACAAGTCCAGATCGAACGAAGGCTTCGGCGGAAGCGGCTGCCCCAGCGCCTTCAGCACCGCGGGGGCGTGGCTGTCGTGGTGCGAGAGGATGTTTTCCTGCGTGTTCGCGTAGCCCGGATGATCGTTCAAGCCCACCTTGATGCCGCGGGCGTGCAGCCATTTCAACAACCGGTCGGGGTGCGGAATCAACGGGCTCCAGTCGTAGCCGCCCTGCCAGCCGTAGTTGTGCCACGCGAAATCCAGCACCAGGGTATCCAGCGGGATATGGTCCCGGCGGAAGCGCGTGATCTCGTCCTCGATATGCCGTTCGCCGTAACGTTCGAACGCGGGCGTCTTCGTTTTGGGATCGCCGGGGAAGTATTCGAAATTGAGGTCCGTCACCATCGGCCCCAGCACGTACCTCGGAATCATTGGAACCGGTCCGCAGAGTTCGGCATACTCGCCCAGGACCCTTCGGTAATCGTGGCCGTAGGTGAACAGATACCAGTCCTGTCCGTTGCCGGGCTTGCGCGGTTCGATCCATTGCGATGCGGCGTTCCACAGCGGGGTGTGGCTGTCGTCGATGAACGCAAACCCGTTGCGACTGAGCAAGCCCGGTTCCGACTTGGGCAGCAGCACGTCGATGCCGGGAATGATGTCGTTGACGGGGCTGTTGCGAACGTCGGGGGGAAGATTCTTCGTGCTGACGTTGTCCAGCGAATAAGTCAGTCCGCCCAAGTTGCGATCGTCGATTTCGCCGGGATGCCACGTGTGCGCCGAGCCGGCACCTTTCCAGTCGACTTCGAGATTGGTGGCGGTGAATGCGCCGGAATGCAGCCGGTAGCGCAACGTCATGGCATCGGTGCTCGCCACGAGCCAGCCGTCTTCCACCTCCTTGCGAACATCAACGTCAGGCCAGTTGCGCTTCTCGACGACCGCGCTCGGCGCGTCGACGAAGTCGCCGGAGGGCGAATACTCCATCCTGACCAGCGATGGCGTCAGGAACTGGAAACGGACATTGCCGGCCGCCACCGTGGAAGTGCCATGGGGCGCGGCCAGGATGCAAGGCGACAATCCGATCGCCGCGACCAGCAGGCAACAGGTCGCGATGCTGCCGCAGCAGTTGCGGATGTTCATGCGGGATCTCCCTGGCACGTCGACGGCATCAGGTCGGCGTACCCGGATTGACCGTCACCGCGTTGAAGGCAATCACGATCCTCGGCTCGTCGCTGTCGTGCGGTTCCACGTAGTGCTCCATCCAGCACGGGAACAACACCAGCAGGCCGGCATCCGGCGTGAGCTGGATGTCGCTGTAGCCGTTCGGTACCGCGCCCTTGACGAAGCCGTGCACCACGCCGGGCCGCGGGTCGCGGAACACGAACTTGCCCGCGCCGGGCGGGACTTTCAGGTAGAACGACCCGGACAACAGGCACCCCTCGTGCACGTGCAGGAAATTGAAGCCGCCGCGATCGTGCAGGTTCACCCAGGATTGCAGTTCGAAGGGAATGGCGGCAACGCCCATTTCGCGGAGCGCGCCGGCACACCCCGCGCGTACCGCCTCGCGCAGCGGTGCGAACACCGGTTGCTCCAGGACCGCCATGTCCGCGCTGTTCCAGCCCCGGCGATTGGTGCGCCCTGCGGGTTCGGGGTGGGACGCGCGCATCCGCATCACCGTCGCGACCCATTCCGCCAGACGATTGTCCAGCGACGGCAGGCGGGCCTGCCAGATACGGGTCGGGAACAGGTCGTAGGATTGCAGGGCGGGTGCTGCGGGCCGGGCGGAGGAAACTGTTGGTGTCGACGCCGTTGCCATGTTCGCTCTCGGTTGCCAAGGTGCGGTGCGCGGTCCAGCATGGCCTGCAGCGTCAACACGAAATGCGGGGTGACGATGCTGCCGGGACGCCATCCGTTGCGTGCGCTGGTTACGGGTTTGCTGTGGCTGGTCATCGGCCACGTCGCGTTGGCGTGTCCGCCGTCGCCACAGCGTTGGCAGCCGGGCATCGACCGACTCGTCGCGAATGATAACCTGCATCCGCCGCCGCGACATGCGGTGTTGTTCGTCGGCAGCTCCTCGAGCCGGATGTGGACGACGATCGCGACGGATTTCCCCGGCGTGCCGACGATCGACCGCGGGTTCGGCGGCTCGACGATCGCCGACAGCACCCATTACGCGGATCGCATCGCCATTCCGTACCGGCCAAGCGTGATCGTGATGTACGCCGGCGACAACGACATCGCCGAGGGCTGCACCCCGGGCCAGGTCCTCGACGAGTTCGAGGCTTTTGTCGCACGTGTCCGTCGCGGGTTGCCGGATGTCGCAGTCGTGTACCTGTCGATCAAGCCGAGCCTCGCGCGCCAGGCGATCTGGCCCCGCATGACGGAGGCCAACCGGCTGATCGCGGACTGGGCGCGGACGCAACAGCGGGTAACCTTCGTGGACGTCTCGGCGGAGATGCTGGATGCGAACGGGAATCCGCGGCCGTCGCTGTTCCGCGAAGACGGCCTGCACATGTCGCGGTCCGGGTACGCGATCTGGATTCGTGCATTGAAGCCCCTGCTGGCCGGGTACGGCTTCGCGACGCACTGATTCCGCAACATCGATGCCATGCGCACACAGCCACCCTGGAAGACGGGTTGTGCCGGCTCGGATCACGCACTGCCGGCGACGATGTTGACGCTGACGGCGATCACGATCACATTGAAGAAGAACGCGATCACGCTGTGTGCCAATGCCACGTGCCGGATCGTGCGCGCGCCGATCTGCACGTCGGAGACCTGGAAGGTCATGCCGATCACGAACGCGAAATACACGAAGTCCCAGTAGTCGGGATCGGTCTTGACGGGAAACTCCAGGCCGCCGTGTTGGCTGCCGCTGTCGCCGTAGAATTCGTGCGCGTAATGCAGTGCGAAGATCGTGTTCAGGAACAGCCATGCCACGATCACGCTGGAGACCGCCAGCGCGATTTGAAGGCCATCGGCGTGCTTGCCCGCATGCAATTCCATGGCCAGTGCCACCAATGCCACGGTCGCGACGGCTGCGCTGCCGAGGAGAAATCCCCAGTAGCCCTCGTCTTCCTTGCGCGCGCGGCCACGCATGGACCGGTTGTCCGAACGCGAGATCATGACGACGATCGCGGCGAGGAAGATGACCGCCGCGGCGTCGAAAGCCAGCAATACGCTGCGATCCGGCGGCATTCCGCCGAGAAGCAGTACGACCACGAGCGCGATGAAAATGGCAGCGCAAGCCACGAAGCGCGAATGTTTGCGTATGCGATGCCAGCGCCGCACCCACCATCCATCGCCTGATTTGACATTACTGGTGGTCATGGCGTCAATCAGGGTAGGCCTTGCGGGGGACGCGGGGCAGGCCCAACTCGCATTCCAGCGCGTCGCGGTCCCACTTCGCCGTGTTGGCAGCCGCGTCGTAGGTGCTTTGCAGGAATTCCTGCAGTGCAGCTTCCGGATCGGGCGCGGTGCGGACCGCTTCGTAGGGCAGGATGAATTCACCCGCGCCTTCATGGAAGAACGCGCCGTCCGGGCGCACCGGCTGGTTCCCGAAGTCTTCTGGGGTCGGATACGCGTAGGAGTAGAAGGCCGCGTCATCCACGGGGCCGCCGCCGGGCCAGAAACCGGCACTGCTCACTTCGTGCGAATACGCTTCGCGGGTGATCTCGTCCGGCAGGTTGGGGAAACCGCCGGGGTGGGGCGGTGCCCGGCGCCCCGAAAAGCGGGTGACGGCGAGATCGAAACTCCCCCAGAAGAAATGCACCGGACTCGACTTGCCGAGAAAGCCGGTCCGGAACCGTTTGAAGATGCGATCCGCCTGCAGCAGGACGCGCCAGAAGCGTTGCGCGTACTCCCTATCGTACGACGCATGCAGCGTGTCCTCGCGAAATGGAATCGCCTCGGGCAATTCATTCGGGCTGCCGTGGATCGTGATGTGCAGTCCGAGTTTGTCGAGCGCCGCGAACAGCGCGTCGTGGAATGCTGCTACCGACCGGGCCTCGAGCTTGACGCTGCGCCTGGCGCCATCATCGACCGCAATGAGCAATGCGTGATCGAGGAAATCGAAGTCGACCTGGAAGGTCCGCTCGTTGTACGGAATCGGCGAGGTGGTCAATCCGCGTGCCGTCAAATACAGCGTGGTGTGCCAGGAATGACATAGCCATGGCGTCTGCGCGACCCGTATCTGGCCGACGATCTGCGCCCACAGGTGCAATGTCGCGCACGTATCCTTCCAGGCTTTGTAAGGGAGTTCCGGCCAGACTTCGTGTTTCATTTCCGCCTCCTTGGGGTGTGTCACTGCTCATTTGAAGATCGCGCGGGCGATGGCAATCCGGCGCATGGCCGGTCGCCACGTCAACCATCCTATCCCGGGACGGACCGCGCGGGTTTCGCGATTCCGGCGCAGACCGGCGTATCGTCACGTGCGCGATGGAGCCGGAATCCGGGCTGCCGCCGGCGTGGTGTAGTCTGGCCTGCGATGACTCAAGCCAGATGAAGTCCCCGCGGTGGTTTCCGTCGCCGGACTTGCCCCCACCGGACAAGGTTCAGACCATGCCAATCCCCTCCACCAGCCAGCGGCTCGAATTCGCCGGCCATTCCGGCGCGGCCCTGGCCGCGCGACTGGACCTGCCGGGCGGGCCCGTTCGCGCCTTCGCGCTGTTTGCGCACTGCTTTACCTGCTCGAAGGATTTGCTGGCGGCGCGCCGCATCGCCGCCGAACTTGCACGCGAAGGCATCGCGGTGATGCGTTTCGACTTCACCGGGCTGGGCTCCAGCGAAGGTGAATTCGCTTCCACCAATTTTTCCTCCAATGTCGCGGATCTCGTAGCCGCCGCCGATTACCTTCGTGACCATTACGCGGCGCCCGCGATCCTCATCGGACACTCGCTGGGCGGCGCGGCCATGCTGGCGGTCGCGGGTTCCATCCCCGAAGCCCGGGCCGTCGTCACCATCGGGGCACCGGCCGACACGCACAATGTGCTGAAGCAATTCGGGAGCAGCATCGGGGCGATCGAAGCGGACGGCGAAGCCAAGGTGCGACTTGCCGGGCGCAAGTTCACGATCAGGAAGCAGTTCGTCGAAGACGTGCGTGCGCAGACCCTCACCGGGGCCATCGCGACGATGCGCAAGGCGTTGCTCGTGATGCATTCGCCGCTTGACGAGGTGGTCGGCATCGACCACGCAACGGCGATCTTCACGGCCGCCAAGCACCCCAAGAGCTTCGTTTCGCTTGATACCGCCGATCACCTGTTGACCCGGGCCGCGGATGCCGATTATGCGGCGAAGGTGATCGCGGGCTGGGTCGCGCGTTACGTCGGCGTCGCCGTAGCGAAGCAGGCGAAGCCCGTTGCGTTGGTACGCGTGTCGGAAACGGGCGAAGGCCGTTACCAGAACACGGTGCGGGCCGGGGCCTGGCGGTCGTTCGCCGACGAGCCCGAAAGCGTGGGCGGCCTTGGTTCGGGGCCGTCGCCGTACGATTTCCTGGCCATGGCGCTGGGCGCCTGCACGTCGATCACGTTGCGCATGTATGCCGAACACAAGCAGCTTGCGCTCGGACGAATCCGGGTGGACGTTTCGCATGCAAAAGTGCACGCGAAGGATTGCGCGGAGTGCACCGATGAAGAGCGTGCGACCAATGCGAGGATAGACCGTTTCGAACGCGTGATTTCGGTTGCGGGCGAGATCTCCGCGGAGCTTCAGGGCAAACTTGCCGGGATTGCCGACAAGTGTCCGGTACACCGCACGCTCGAGGCGGGTGCCAAGGTCGTCACCCGGATCGAGGCGCCGGACGGACCATTGCGTGAAGTGCCTGCAGACAGCCCGCCCCCGTCATGACCGGGTCGACGGCGGGGTTCGCAGCGATCGCTGCGAACCCCCGGACTTGCGTCGTGGATGATACCGCCCTGTATTACGTGGCCACCACTTTCGCGGGATTGCGGCGGGCAAGCCACGCGTCCAGGCTCCAGGCGCCGGGGCCATGTGCCGCAAGGACCAGGAAGCCGCCTGCCACGCCCAACTCCGCGAAGAACACGATCTGATTGTCCGCGGTGACCGGCAGGTGGAAGAACAACAACGCCAGGAGGGTGAACCCGGCCAGCAGTATCGACACGATCCGGGTGTGCCAGCCGAGCAGAACCAGGATGCCGCCGCCGATCTCGAGCACGATCACGAGCGGAAGCAGCATGCCCGGCACGCCGCTTGCGGCCATGTAAGCCGCCGTGCCTGCGTAGCCACCGAGCTTGCCGTAGCCGGCAATCAGGAACAGCAAGACCAGGAACAGCCGGCCGAGCAGGTCGGCACCATTGGTGAGGGTCTTCATGGGTAACCTCCGGTTGTGGAAGGGAACGGGCAACGTTTGTGCCGCCGGCCCACGGCCGTGGCGTGCACGGTCGCAACGAAGCGTATCAGTGGCGCTCCGATGCGAGATCGAACAACAACACTTCGCTGGGGGCGACGGCCCGGATGTCCAGCGCTTCGGGAGCGGCGGTCCAGGATGCAGCGTCACCTGCGTGCAGCTCGCGGCCTTCCAGCTCGACATGGCCCTTGGCAACCTGCAGCCAAAGCGAGCGCGCGGCGTCGGCGCCGAATGGAACGGTCGTGTTCGCCGAAATCCGGCCCGCGTACAGGTTGACGTCCTGGTGGACCTTGACGGATCCGTCGCGGCCGTCGTGGGAGGCGATCAGGTGCAAGCGGTCCGCGAGGTCGGCGGGCGTGAACGCGCGTTGCTCGTAGGATGGCACAAGTCCTTCGCGTTCGGGGAACAGCCAGATCTGCAGGAAATGCACGGGTTCGCTCGAGGACGCGTTGAATTCCGAATGCGTGACCCCCGTCCCCGCGCTCATGCGCTGCAATTCGCCCGGGCGGATCACGCCGTTCGTGCCCATGCTGTCCCTGTGTTCGAGCGCGCCGTCGAGCACCCACGACAGGATTTCCATGTCGCGGTGTGAATGCGTGCCGAAACCCTTGCCCGGCTGGACACGGTCTTCATTGATGACGCGCAGGGCGCCGAAGCCCATGTGGGCCGGGTCGTGGTAATTGCTGAAAGAGAAGGTGTGGCGGCTGTCGAGCCAGCCCAGGCGGGACTGGCCGCGTTCGGCGGCGGATCGGATGGCGTTCATGACTGGAACTCCCGTGGAATCATGCGCACACCTTATTCGCCAGTCGCGAATCTGGGTAGACTCGGTGCGGCGAACCCGGTGTTCGGAAAAACCGAACACCCGATGGCATGGGAGCACTGTCCGTGGACTACAACCTGGCCGACATCCGGGCCTTCGTGCAGGTCGTCGACGACGGCAGCATCACTGCCGCCGCGAACCGCCTCGGCGTCGCGAAGTCCAGCCTCAGCGCGCGCATCACGCGCCTCGAAGCGGCGTTGCACGTCCAGTTGTTGCACCGCTCCGCCCACGGAGCCGCCGTCACGGATGCGGGGCGGCGCTTCCACGCGCGGATGATCGACTTGCTGGTGGGCATCCAGCAGGCGGCGGACGAGGCTGCCGGCGGCGATGGTGCGCTGGCGGGGAACCTGCGCATCACGGCGCCGGTGACCTTCGGCGCCCAATATCTGGGGTGCGCCGTATTCGGGTTCGTGGCGCGTCATCCGGAGCTTGCGATCACGCTGAACCTCGAAGATCGCTACGTCGACCTGGCGAGCGAAGGCTTCGACCTGGGCGTGAGGATCGGGCGCCTGGCGGACTCGTCACTGATGGCGCGGCGGATTGCGCGCAGCCCGCGCGTGCTCTGCTGCAGCCCGGGCTATGCGGCGGAGCACGTGCTGCCGAAGCGGATCGAGGACATCCAGCGGCATCCGTGCATCGCGTACGGCAACGCCAGTTCGACGCCGTTCTGGCAATTCGCGCCGGCGCGGCGCGGCGGCGAGCCCCGCCAGGTCGCGGTCCGTGGCCGCGTCTATACCAACAGTGGCGAGGGCATGCGCGATGCGGCCATCGCCGGGCTCGGCCTTGCCATCCTTCCGCTGTTCATCGCCGGGCCTGCGCTGGCGGCGGGACAATTGCAGGTCGTACTGCCGCGCACGCCGCCCACCGAGGACGCGATCCACGCGGTCTATCCACCCACGCGCTACGTCAGCCGCGCCGTGCGCCGGTTGATCGACACCCTCGTGGACCACTTCCGCGACTTCGAGTGGTCAAGGTACCGTCTGCGACGCGGGTGAACACGGCCAGTGTCCACACAGGCTGTGCGCAGGCCATGGGATCTGGTGGGCGGTGCAGGGATCGAACCTGCGACACCTGCCGTGTGAAGGCAGTGCTCTACCGCTGAGCTAACCGCCCACGCGAGCCGGGAAGTCTACGGGGGGCTGAATTTTCGGTCAATCGGCGACCGTGCGGTTGCTACAATCCGGGTGTTCTCCGCCTCGGATCCGGACCATGGAACACATCCTGCACGCGCTCGTCAATTTCCAGATCACGCCATGGAAGGCGGTCGGCTTTCTCGGCGCGGTGATGTTTGCGAGCCGGTGGTTCGTCCAGTTTTACGTGACCCGGAAACGCAAGCGGGTGACGATGCCGATGGCGTTCTGGGTGTTGTCGATATGCGGGAGCGTATTGGTACTGGCATATTTCACCTTCGGCAAGAACGACTCGGTTGGCATCGTGCAAAACCTGTTCCCGGCGTTCGTCGCCGTATACAACCTGATCGTGCACGTGCGGCACCCGGACACCGACAAGTCAGGAGGTGCCCCGGCCTAGCCCGCATGCCACGGTTACGCTAGGATCGCGCGGGCGTCTGTACCAACGGACGCTGGTGGGAAAGGCGCGGGTGCCAGGGGTTGGTGACCCGTGTTCAGGGCTCAACGGTCCGTTCCAGCACATGGGGAATGACATGAATGCTCAAGTCGGTACTCAAGGCGGCACAAACTTCGGTCCACGGGACGCGGCACCGGTTTCGCTGGGAGACTGGATCCTGACGTTGATCATCCTGGCGATTCCGCTCGTCGGGATCGTCATGCTGTTCGTGTGGGGATTTTCGAGCGGCACGAATCCGAGCAAGCAGAACTATTGTCGGGCCGCCTTGATCCTGGCGGCGGTGTTCCTGGTGCTGTGGTTGCTGTTCATGATGACTTTCGGTGCCGCGCTGTTTCACGCCGCGCAATCGATGGGCGGCCCTTCACTGTAAGCGCTGGCCACACTGGCTTCGGCCGGGGCGGGCAGCGACCCGCCTTCCGCGCCGTGCGGAGGCGGGCGCCCCCCTGGATCGCCGGCGCAGGTTCAGTCCGGATCGTAGTCGAGATTGGCGGAAAGCCAGCGCTCGGCCTCGATGAGCGTCCAACCCTTGCGTTGGGCGTAATCCTCGACCTGGTCTTTCGTGAGTTTGCCGACCACGAAGTATTGGCTGTCGGGATGGCTGAAGTACCAGCCCGAGACCGCCGCGGCGGGATACATCGAAAAACCTTCGGTAAGCTCGATGTCGGCATTGTTCGTCGCATCGAGGAGCCGGAACAGCGTGGCCTTTTCAGTGTGGTCGGGGCAGGCCGGGTAGCCTGGCGCGGGACGGATGCCGCGGTACTTTTCGGCGATCAGCGCCTGGTTGTCGAGGTCTTCGTCCGGCGCATAGCCCCAATACTTCCGGCGCACCTCGCGGTGCATGTATTCGGCCAGCGCCTCGGCGAAGCGGTCGGCCAGGGCTTTCAGGATGATCGACGAGTAATCGTCGTGATCCTGCTTGAATCGCTCCAGGTGTTCCTCGATGCCAAGACCTGCCGTGACCGCGAAGCCGCCGATCCAGTCTTCGACGCCGGTGTCCTTCGGCGCAATGAAATCGGCCAGGCACAGGTTGGGCCGCTCGGCTGGCTTGTCGGCCTGCTGGCGGAGGTGGTGGAGCATGATGCGTGTCTCCCGGTCCCGATCGTCGACCCCATCCCCACCCCGACCCTCCCCTTGAAGGGGAGGGGGAGAAGCCGGGTGCCCCTCCCCTTGAAGGGGAGGGAGCGAAAGTTCGAGATCGTCACCGACGCGTGCAACCGGCCAGAACCCGATCACCGCTTTCGCGCGCAGCCACTTCTCGTCGATGATCTTCTTGAGGATCGCCTGGGCATCGTTGAAAAGCTCGGTGGCCTGCGCGCCGACCTTGTCGTCGGTGAGGATCGCGGGGTAACGCCCGTGCAGTTCCCAAGCCTGGAAGAACGGCGTCCAGTCGACCACCGGCAACAGGTCCTTGAAGTCGATGTCGTCGAACACGGTGATACCGGGATGGGCGGGCGCCGGCGGCGCGTAGCCTTTCCAGTCGAAGCTGGCCCCATTGGCGCGCGCGGCGTCCAGCGACACCAGCCGTTTGCGCGGGCCGCGGTTCTTGTGGCGCTCGCGTACTTCGGCGTATTCGGCGCGCACCTTGGCCAGGAACCCGTCGACCAGTTCCTTGCTCACCAGCGACTGCGCCACGCCAACCGCGCGCGAGGCGTCCTTGACCCACACGCAGGCGGTTTCGTAGTTGGGTTCGATCTTGATCGCGGTGTGCGCCCGCGAGGTGGTCGCGCCGCCGATCAGGAGCGGGATCCTGAAGTCGCGTCGCTTCATTTCCTTCGCGACGTTGGCCATTTCCTCGAGTGACGGCGTGATCAGGCCCGACACGCCGATCATGTCGGCGTGTTCGGTGATTGCGGTGTCGAGGATCTTCTGTGCCGGCACCATGACGCCGAGATCGACCACGTCGAAGTTGTTGCAGGCCAGCACTACACCGACGATGTTCTTGCCGATGTCGTGCACGTCGCCCTTGACGGTGGCCATCACGATCTTGCCGTT
The DNA here is from genome assembly GCA_035717365.1 of Rhodanobacteraceae bacterium. GTDB lineage: Bacteria > Pseudomonadota > Gammaproteobacteria > Xanthomonadales > Rhodanobacteraceae > 66-474. The sequence goes on along the minus strand of DASTIS010000213.1, from coordinate 1,255 downwards.
GGACTTGCCGACGTCGCCGCTCTTTTTCTTTTCCTCTTCCATGTAGGGCAGCAGGTAGGCCACGGCCTTCTTCATCACGCGCGCGGACTTCACCACCTGCGGCAGGAACATCTTGCCGGCGCCGAACAGGTCGCCGACCACGTTCATGCCGTCCATCAGCGGGCCTTCGATCACGTCCAGCGTGCGCGTGACGGTCTTGCGAACTTCTTCGGTGTCCTCGACCACGAACTGGTCGATCCCGTGCACCAGCGCGTGTTCAAGTCGTTTCGCGACGGGCAGTTCGCGCCACGCCAGCGCGTTGCCGTCGTCCTTTTCGCGCGCGCCGCCCTTGTGCCGCTCCGCGATTTCCATCAGCCGCTCGGTCGCATCCGGGCGTCGGTTCAGCACCACGTCCTCGACGCGCTCGCGCAGCTCGGGGTCGAGATCGTCGTAGATCGCGAGCTGTCCGGCGTTGACGATGCCCATGTCCATGCCGGCCTTGATCGCGTGGTACAGGAACACGCAATGGATGGCCTCGCGCACGCGGTTGTTGCCGCGGAACGAGAACGATACGTTGGACACGCCGCCCGACAGGTGCGAATGCGGGAATCGCTTCTTCAGTTTCTTCGCCGCTTCGATGAAATTCACCGCGTTGTTCGCATGTTCCTCGATGCCGGTCGCGATGGGGAAGATGTTGGAGTCGAAGATGATGTCTTCGGGCGGGAAGCCGACTGTTTCGGTGAGCAGCTTGTACGAACGTTCGCAGATTTCCAGGCGTCGTTCCACGGAATCGGCCTGGCCCTGCTCGTCGAACGCCATCACCACGGTTGCCGCGCCATAGCGCAGGATCTTGCGGGCCGACTCCAGGAACGGTTCCTCGCCTTCCTTCAGTGAAATCGAGTTCACCACGCCCTTGCCCTGCAGGCACTTCAGGCCGGCCTCGATCACGCTCCACTTCGACGAATCCACCATCACCGGGATGCGCGCGATGTCGGGTTCGGCCGCGATCAGGCGCAGGAACTTGACCATCGCGGCCTCGGAGTCGAGCAGGCCCTCGTCCATGTTGACGTCGAGGATCTGGGCACCGTTTTCGACCTGTTCGCGCGCAACCTCCACGGCCTCGTCGTAGCGGTCTTCCTTGATCAGTTTCTTGAATTTCGCCGAGCCGGTGACGTTGGTGCGTTCGCCGATGTTGACGAACAGCGTGTCGGGGGTAATGACCAGCGGTTCGAGGCCGGACAGGCGGGTGTAGCGGGGTGAGGCGCTCATGGCGAGG
>DASTIS010000212.1:0-8143 GCA_035717365.1 Rhodanobacteraceae bacterium | reverse complement strand
TCCTGGTTGGGCGAGGCGCCGGCTGCGAGCAGGGTGCGGGCGACCGCGTGGTTGAGAGCCGTGGCCCAGCGGTATTTCATCGGGCGCTCGAGGTCGCAGAACAGGATGATGCGGTCCTGGTCGGTCTCGTTGGCGGCCCAGTGGATGTAGGTTTCGTCGAACACCACGCCCTCCCCGTCGCGCCAACTGTATGGCTTGCCATCGACGCGGATCCAGCACCGATCGTCGTTGGGCGTGATCAAGCCGAGGTGGTAACGCAGTGAACCCGCGAACGGATCGCGATGCTTGCCGAGCCGGCTGCCGGGCGGCAACTGGGTGAACGCGGCGGCCTTGATGTGCGGCGAGCCCTTCAGGATCTCGACGGTGCGCGGGCAAAGTTGCAGCGCCGAAGGATGCGGCGCGGCGTCGTACCACTTCAGGTAAAACCGCTTCCAGCCGGTACGGAAGAACGAATGGAAGCCGGCGTCGTTGTACTGATCGGAGGCCTTGATGTGACTGGCCCTGGCCAGCGCGATGGCTTCGTCGCGGATGGTTGACCAGTTGCTGCGCAGGTTTTCCAGTTCCGCGAAATCGGAAGTCGCGAGAAACGGCGTTGCGGGAACGCGCGAGAACGCGTACATCAACACATTGATCGGCGCCATGAAGGTCGAGTGGTCGGTGACCTGGCGCAGGAACTTGTGCCGTTCACGGCCGCGGAAGTGCACGTACAGCGCGCAGGCAATCAGGACGGCGAGGACGATCCACTTGATCATGGAGGAATCCGCAAACGGGACACCGGAAGACCGCGACGATTTTACTCCGCGGCGGCTTCCCTTCGCCCGGGGTCGTCAATGGGCAGTGGTCTGCTTCCAGAACCGTTCGCCCGCGGATCAAGTCCGGGGCAAGCTCTGAGCGTGGCGCTGCAGGCGCGGAGTCGAAGGGCAGCTTGCGTTTCGGCTTCACCCGCTACGCGGGCTACGCTCAACGCGAACGGAAAAAATTCAACCCGCACCACTACTCGTCGATGCCACGTGCACCGGCGTCCCGGCTCACGCGTGACGGCGTCGCCGGGTCCTCTGCCCCGAGTGCGCCAGCGTGATGATCGCGACGCCGATGAGGATCACCAGCATGCCGCCGATCTCGGCGGTGCCCACGTGTTCGCCGAGGATGAGCGCGCCCAGCAGCACCGCCACCGGTGGGTTCACGTAGGCATAGCTCGCAGTCAGCGTCGGGCGCGCGTGCTTGACCAGGAACAGGTACGCGGAGAACCCGATGATGGACCCGAACACCGTGAGATACGCCACAGCCAGGATCGATGCGGTCGGCGGGTGCGCGGGAAGGTGCTCGCCGGTCAACCACGCCACGAGCGCCAGCGCCGGCGCTGCGCACAGCATCTGCGCGGCCACGTTCATCGGCCCTTCCGGCATGTCCTGGCGACGACTCCAGATCGAACCGAACGCCCACGCGGCGGTCGCCACCAGCAGCGCGACCGCTGCCAGGGGTGCCGCGCGCATCGTGCCGCCGCTGTTCAGCACGATCACGCCGAGGAAGCCGACGGCCAGTCCCGCGATCTCGCCGCGGCTGGGACGTTCACGGTAGGCGAACAGGAACAATGCGATGAACAGCGGCTCGCTCGCGATGGTGATCGCGGCCACGCCCGAGGTGACGCTTTGCTCGGCAAAGCAGACCATGCCGTTGCCGAGCAGCAGCAACAGGACGCCCGTGATGGCCGCGTTGCGCCATTGCAAGCGCGACGGCGGCTTGACGCCGCGCAAGCGCAGCCACGCATACATCACGATGCCGGCTGCAAGGAAACGCAAGGCGGCAAGCGTGAACGGCGGAAACCCGGTCAATCCGATCCGGATGCCGAGGTAGGTCGAACCCCAGATCACGTACACCGAAACCAGCGCCAACGGGATCAACCAGCGGCGTTCGGGTACGGTGTTGAGGGCAACAGGAGCAACAGTGTCGTGCATGTCGGGCAGGCCGTTGCGTCGGATTCCCGACGCGGGGTGGAAAGAATGGCGCCTCCGGAATGGAGGCGCGAAGCAATTCTAATCCGGGTGCGCGTGGGCGGGCGCGTGGGCCATCATGAAAGTTTCGCCAAGCAGGGTTGAGTAAAGTTCAATTCGCGACGACATCCTGCCGTTCGTGTTCGAGCAGTGCCCGCTTGCGTACCGCGCCCCAGCGCCAGCCACCCGGCGTCCCGTCCGCGCGCACCACGCGGTGGCAGGGGACGATCAGGGCCAGCCTGTTTTCGCCGCAGGCGCGACCCACGGCGCGCGCCGCGGCGGGCTCGCCGATGGCACGGGCGATTTCGCCGTAACTGCGTGTCTCGCCGGCGGGGATGCGGGTGAGCGCTTCCCACACGCGCCACTGGAACGCCGTGGCGGTGACGTCCAGCGGCGGCAGCGCGGGCGCCGCCGCTTTTCGTGAATCCGCGTCGAACTGTTGCGCGATGCGGATCACCACCGCCTCCAACCACTCGTCGCGACCCGCATCGACGCGTGTCAGGGTGGCGTTCGGAAATTCCTCGCGCAGCGCGGCGCGCAAGCCATCGTCGTCGCCGCCGACGGTCACCGCGCACAGCCCGCGTGCGGTCGCCGCGACCAGCACGCGCCCAAGGGGCGACTCGACCGTGGTGTAGCGGATGGCGACACCCGCACCGCCGTCGCGGTAGCGTGCCGGCGGCATGCCCAGCAGCCGGTCGCTGTGTTCGTAGACCCGGCTGCCGGATCCGAAGCCGGCAGCGTAGACGGCATCGGTGACGTCGGAACCTTCGCGCAAGGCTTGCTTGAACCGGTCGAACCGGTGCGCGCGGACGTATTCGGCGGGCGAAACCCCGAAGCGTCGGCGAAAACTGCGTTGCAACCACGCGGGGGAAAGGCCGACCTTGCCGGCAAGGTCGTGCAGGGAGGGCGCGGGATCGCTGCGGTCGAGGATGGCGCGGGCGCGATCGACCGGATCACGGGTATTGGTGCCGGGGGCAGGTTTGGCGTTCATGCGGCCATGTTGGGGGCAACGCTGGATCGGCGCCATCCGGAATTTGTCGTGATGCCCGCGCTCGGTCGGCCGCATTCAGTCGTGGTGGGGCAGGGAGCTGCGCGGTTGCCGCGGGACCACGCTGAATTCGCCCTCGATCACGGTCGGGTCTCCGCGCTCCTGCCTGCGGCGGGCGAGCCAGCGTCGCACCAGCAGTGACGTCGCCGCGACGGCCAGCAGCGCCACGCCGACGACCAGGCCCGTGGCGACGAGGCCGGCCAGCAGCACCGCGCCGCCGGCGATGGCCAGCATGCGCAGCAGGGGATGACGGGGCAGCTGGAAGGACAAGGTTTGCGCGCGCATCGAATCGGCTCACGTGGCAGAATGTCACCCCTACCATGCGGGCGCACGCACGCGGGGGCAAGGGTCGACGAGGGAATGGATGGCATTTCCCGATCGTCGGCCCGCCGCGTTCAGGCAGTGCGGATCGCGGTGTTCCCGACAGTGGCGAGGAGTCGCGGATGGACATGACCAGCCCCAACGAGATTCTGTGCCGCCTCGAGGATATTCCCGACGGTGGCGTGCTGGGGGTCAATCCTCCCGATCCCGAAGGCGAGCCCCTGCTGGTGGCGCGGCGCGGCAACTCGGTGCAGGCGTGGCTGAACATCTGCCCGCACGCGGGTCGCCGCATGGATTACGCGCCGGGGCTGTTTCTGGTCAAGGACGACAAGCTGACCTGCGCGGTGCACGGCGCCACTTTTGCGTTGCGCGAAGGCGGATTGTGCGTGGCCGGCCCCTGCCGCGGCCAATCGCTGGTGGCCGTTCCGGTGCAGCTGCGCGACGGAATGGTGACGCGCGCGTAGGCCAGCTCAAGCCCGAAGGATCGAGCCGACATTGCCGCAACGTACGCTTTATTCGGAGCGGCTGTTGTGGAAAGTCAGGCCACGGAGCTCCTGGCCATGGATGGCGGCTTCAAGGCCGTTCTGGACTGCACGACCAGGAACCATTCAGTAGCTCACTTGACGGCAACGAAGCGGCGATCAAGGACGATCGCTCAAAAACGTACGAAGACGCCCAGCGGGTCGTGCGCGCGCGCGACGCTCACGATGAACAGAAATACGGCGCACGCCGCCGCAAAGCACGTCGCCCGGACGGTGAGACTGCGCCCGCGTCGCAGCGCGAACACGCCCAGCGCGATGTAGACCACCAGCAACAGGACTTTCACGGTCAGCCAGGCCTGCACGAACGGGTACTGGTGGATGATCGTCGTCAGCGCGATTGCCGCGGCCAGCAACAGCACGTCAATCACCACCGAGATCCGCCGCAGCGCGATGTGGTTGGCGGCGGGGAAGCCCGCCAGCATCATGCAGCCACGGGTGAAAAACAGGCTGCCGGAAGCGATCACGCAACCGATGTGGGTCCACAGGATCTGCAGGTACCAGGCGGCCATGTCGCGTCACGGCAGTGCGGGGCGTGAAGTATGCAGGCGGCCGCGGCGACACGTGTTGATCCCGCTCAAAGCGGTGGGCGCTGGAACCCTTGAATCGCCGTGATCGAAGCGGCTGTTGTGGAAAGTCAGGACAGGAAGTCCGTTCCGGACCCCGTCGGAGTCGAGACGTGGCTGCTTGATGCAGACCTCACGACGCGGCGATCAGGGACGATCGCACCATCACGCATTCAACACGCAACGCGCGAGCTCGCGCAGGCGCGGCGGATCGAGCAACTGGACGCTGCGTCCCTCGATCGCGATGAGCTGCTGTTCGCGGAAACGGCCGAGCACGCGACTGACGGTTTCCGCCGCAAGCCGCAGGTAGTTGGCAATGTCGGCGCGTGCCATGCTGAGCCGGAACTGCGTGCCGGACAGGCCGCGTGCCGCGTAGCGGTCGCCCAGGTCCACCAGGAACGCCGCCATGCGTTCGTCCGCGGAATGGTCCCCCGCCAGCAGGCTGGCCGAGCCGAGTTCCTTGCTGAGCAGGCGGAACAGATGCTGCTGGATCTTGGGCTGGCGCGCCGCGAGCGCACTCATCGCGGGGAACGAGAAGCGGCAGCACAGGGTGGTTTCCAGGGCGATGGCATCGCAGGGATAGTGCTCGGGGTAGATCGCGTCGAGGCCCACCATTTCGCCCGGCAGGTAGAAGCCGAGCACCTGCTCGCGCCCTTCGGCGTCCACCAGCGTCGTCTTGACCATGCCCGAGCGCACCGCGAACAACGCGCGGAACGGATCGCCGCTGCGGAAAATGCGTTGCCCGGGTTCGAACGGGCCGACGTGCTCCACCAGACAATGCAGTTCGGTCAGTTCGGTCGCCCCGTAGCCCGCGACCGCGCAGGCCTCGGCGAACGCGCAAGTCGAGCAGAAATGCTCGGCGTCGCCGTCGTTGGCCGGAACACCGGTGCGACGCTCCGATGGCACGTTCCCGAAGGATTGTGACGAACGCGATTCCATGATCATGTCCAGCGCCGGAGGCGCCATTGTGGACCAGGATGACAGTTTACCGCAGCAACGCCTCGGCTTTATCGACGGGCCCTGCAGCGCGACTTTTGCGGGAAATCAGGCCACGGACGGCAGCTTCAAGGCCGTTTCGGGGCCATCGACCGCGCCGCAGCCACAATATGCAGGACGGCTGGCCGGAACAGCGCGTTCAGGGCTGAACGCACGGATCGGGCAAGCCGGGCCGGGAACGCCGTCCTGGAACCGTGATGCCCGGGACGGACCGGTTTGCCGATGGCCGGCACGATGCAGGGGTCATGGCTGATCGTACGGCTCGATGTTTTGCTCGATGGCGCCGAAAATCGAGTTGCCGTCGACGTCGTGCATGTCGATCCTGACCGCGTCGCCGTATTTGAGGAACGGCGTCATCGCCTCGCCGTCGCGCAGCTTCTCGACCGTGCGCTGTTCGGCCAGGCACGAGGCGCCGCGCGAGGTGTCCTGGTTGGCGATGGTGCCCGAACCGACGAGGGTGCCGGCCACGAGCGGCCGGGTCCTGGCAGCGTGCGCGACCAATTGCGCGAAACTGAACTGCATGTCTTCGCCGGCCTCGGCTTCTCCGAACCACTGGCCGTTGATCCATGTGCGCATCGGCAGGTGTACCTTGTCGCCCTGCCACGCGTCGCGCAACTCCTCCGGCGTCACCAGTACCGGCGACAGCGCCGAGCGCGGCTTGGACTGCAGGAACCCGAAACCCTTGGCCAGTTCGGCCGGGATCAGGTTGCGCAAGCTGACGTCATTGACCAGCCCGAGCAACTGGATGTGGTGCGAGGCGTGTTCCGGCGACACCGCCATCGGAACGTCGTCGGTGACCACCACCACTTCGGCCTCCAGATCGATGCCGAAGTCCTCGCTGGACACGCGCACCGGGTCGCGCGGACCGAGAAATCCCGCGCTGGTCGCCTGGTACATCAACGGATCGGTGTAGAACGATTCGGGAACGGTCGCGCCGCGCGCCTTGCGCACGCGCTCGACGTGCGGCAGGTACGCCGATCCGTCCAGGAATTCGTAGGCGCGGGGCAGTGGCGCCGCCAGCGCCGCGAAGTCGAGATCGAAGGCGTCCTCGACCGCCTTCTGCCGATGCAGGCACAGGGCGTCGTACAGCGCGTGCAATCGTGGCGCGATGTCTTGCCAGTCGTCCAGCGCAGCCTGCAGGGTCGGCGCGATGCCGGTGGCGCGCACGCCGTGCGCAAGGTCGCGGCTGACCACGATGAGGGTGCCGTCACGGCCACCTTGCTTCAACGATCCGAGTTTCATGGCGTCATCCGTCTTGGGTTGAAGGTTCCTGTGAAAAGGGGTTGCGCAACACGGCGACCAGGTTCGGGTCCAACGGCAGTCGCGGCATCCCGTACAGGCGCGCGAGGCCGCGTTCGATGCGGCGCCTGCGCCAGGCCAGCCAGCGCTGCCGCAACGTCGACAGCGGGTCGGTGTGGGCGCCTACGCGTCTTGCATTGGCGATGCGCACCACCTGCAGACCGCTGGCCGTTGCGAGATACCTGATCTTTTCGCTCGAAAGCACACTCTTGTGGCTGAAGTCGCCGTGCTGGTACGCCCGTCCGTACGGACTCTGGCCGTTCGGAAAACGTGCCAGGAACGTGCCGCCGTCGCACAGCAATTGCCGGATCAATCCGAAATTGCGCAGCAGTTCCGCGGTGTCCCAATGTTCGAGTACATCGAATGCGACGATCAGGTCGTACTGTCGGCCATCCCCGGCGAGCTGGTCAAGTGACGCGTTGGACGCCTCGAAGCCATGCGCATGCGCGGCGTCCAGCATGGCGTCGTTGATTTCGATGCCGGATACCTCGGCGCCGCGGCCGCGCGCCCACGCCATGAAACCGCCATTGCCGAAGCCGATTTCCAGCACGCGGCGTCCCTGCAGCGCAATGCCATCGAGTTCGGCGGCAAAGTAACGCGCCTCCTTGTCCCGCGGCTCGAACACGCCTTCCCATTGCTTCCACTCGGCATAGTTCGCGTACGGGTCGACCTCGACGGAAGGTTGAGTCGGCATGGGCGGTGTACGCCGACGCTCAGCGTCGCGAGGGGTCGAAATGTTTGCCCAGCTCCTGCCAGCACTGCTGGTAGTCCCGCTGGCGTTGTGGCGACTCGAGCGCCTGCCGGGCCGGATGGATCACGCTTCGCGTCTCGAACATGAAAGCCATGGTATCGGTGACCTGTTGCGGCCTGGCGGTGTCCACCGCGATCGCCTTGTCGTAGCTGGTTGCGTCGGGGCCGTGGCCGCTCATGCAATTGTGCAGGCTGGCGCCGCCGGGTACGAAGCCACCGCCGGCCGATGCGTCCTTGGCGTCGTACTCGCCGTGGATCAGGCCCATGAATTCGGATGCGATGTTGCGGTGGAACCACGGCGGACGGAAGGTGTGCTCGGCCACCAGCCAGCGCGGCGGAAAGATTGCGAAATCCATGTTGGCCGTACCGGGGGTGTCCGAGGGCGAGGTCAGCACGGTGAAGATGCTCGGGTCGGGGTGGTCGTAGGAAATCGAGCCGATGGTGTTGAAACGACGCAGGTCGTAGCGGTACGGCACATGGGTGCCATGCCATGCGACCACATCCAGCGGCGAGTGGTCGATCGGTGCGCGCCACAGATTGCCCTGGAATTTGGCGACCAGTTCGAAATCGCCCTCGACGTCTTCGTAGGCGGCAGCCGGCGCTTCGAAATCGCGCGCGTTGGCGAGGCAATTG
>DASTIS010000211.1:0-8317 GCA_035717365.1 Rhodanobacteraceae bacterium | reverse complement strand
CACCTCGCCGAGGGTCAGCAGCGCGTAGGGCAGCACCTGCCAGGCGATGAACACCGGATCGCCGCCGTCGATGGCAAGCTGGATGAAGCCCGCGCCGACCCAAGCCAGCGCCGAGAATGCAATGCCCGCCCCCATGCGCCGCAGCGCGGTGGGCTCGATGCCGATCCGCCGCATCAGGGGGAACAGCACCAGGTTGTTGAATGGGATCAGCAACAGCACCAGCAGCGGGTTGAGCGCCTGCATCTGCGCTTCGTGGAACCACGCCGGCTTCGCCATTTCCGCGCCCTGCAGGACCCATGTGGACGCCTTCTGGTCGAACAGCGACCAGAACGGCGTCACCAGCGCGAACACGATCATCAGGCGCAACACGCCGCGTACGCCGTCCACGGCCTCGTCCGGGTGGACGCCGCGCGCGCGTTCGAGTTGCATCGAAGTACCGATCCCGCCGAAGGCCAGCAACGCACCCAGTGCCAGGCATGCGCCGATCACGAATCCCAGCACCGGTATGGTCGCGAGTGCCGCCAGTGCGATGGCCACGCCCACGATGGCGACCCACAGTCCCGGACGCGATTGGCCTTTCGCGCGCGACAACAATGCCGTGCGCGCGACGCGCAACAGCGAATCGGGGTTCGGGGGCGCCGGCGGCACCCGCACGTAGCGTTTGCGACCCAGCCAGAATACCCACAGCGCGACCGCCATCAGCGCGCCGGGGATGCCGAATGCCACCGCCGGCCCGAAGCTGCGCAGGAAAATCGGCATCAACAGCGACGCGAAGAACGACCCGAAATTGATCATCCAGTAGAACGCGTCGTACACCAGTTTCGCCCGGTGCTTGTTGCTCGAATCGAACTGGTCGCCGACGAACGCCGAGACCAGCGGCTTGATGCCGCCCGAACCGACCGCGATCAGGAACAGTCCCGCGTAGAACCCGGTCCGGTTGTCCTCGAAGGCGGCGAGGCAGGCGTGGCCCGCGACGTACACCATCGAAAGCCACAGCACCGTGTGGTACTTGCCCCACAGGCGGTCGGCAATCCAGCCGCCGAGCAGCGGGAAGAAGTAGACCCCGATCACGAAGGTGTGGAATACGTCCCTCGCGGCGCCCGCGCGGTCCTCGATCGGCAGGTACAACAGCAACGTCGACACCAGGAACGGCGTCAGGATGTTGCGCATTCCATAGAAACTGAAACGCTCGCACCCTTCGGTGACGATGATGTACGGGATTTGCCGTGGCAGCGGCGCGGGGGTTGCGCCGGGTTCGGTGGCGGTGGCGGCGGTCGTCGTCATCGTCGAAACGGATTGCGGGCGAGGCGCCAAGGGTAACGGCGTCCACGACCGCGGGCACCGGTCCTGCTCAGCCGGCCGATTCGGGCGAGCGCAAGCGTTGCAACAGCACCGGGATCAGGGCCAGCAGGCCCAGTCCGACCAGCGGCAGCCAGATGTGCGGTTCCAGGATCAGCGCGGGAGAGATGCCGTTGCCTTCTGCGATCGATTGGGCGAGCCCCGCGCCAATCGCGGTTTCGAACACCAGCATGATCACGCCGCCCAAGGCGGTCGCCAGCGTGAACAGCCACACCGGACAACGCAGCCACGCCAGCGCGACCGTGATGCCGCCGAACGGAAACAGCGGCACGAAGCGCAGGAACAACGTGTAGGAAACCGGGTGGGCCTGGTAGCCTTGGCGTATTCGCTCGACGAACTTCGGTGGCGGCCTTTTACCGGCGCCGAACGCGTGGCGCGCGGCGAAGAACAGCAGCAGCGACCCCAGCAGTTCGCCGACCAGCGACAGCCCGATGGCGGTGCCCATGCCGAACAACATCCCGCCGGCAATGATGATCAACAACGGCCCCGGCATCGCGGTGGCGATCGACAATGCCAATACCGCGATGTAGATGATGTAGGCCAGCGCCCGATGTTCCGCGATCTGGCTCGACCAATTGGCCTGTTGCGCAAGAATCTGGTGCGGATCGACGTGCTCCAGCATGCCGCTCGCGCCAATCGCCACGCCGATTGCAATCAGGATCAGCAATGGCACGAACGCACGTAATCGGCTCATGAGGCAGTGGACGAAACGACGGATGGCGGTACCGCACAGGATAGCCGGTTGCGCTTGACCCCACGAAACAGTCGTGCCTGCCCGGAGAGTCGTGGATGATCCGAATCAGTAATGCGCGCCGCCACGCCTGGCATACGCGACCAGCACCGCGCGGGCCGCATCCCGGCCGAGGTCCCGCACAACCCGAATGCCGCGCCGCTCGAGTTCCCCGACCCAGTCGGCCGGCAGCGGACCCTCGTCGAAGCCCGCCAGCGATTCCGTATCCTCGGCCCGCGCACCGATCAGCAGCGCGTCGATGCCCGCCCACACGATCGCGCCGTAGCATTGGCAGCAAGGCTGCGCGCTGGTGGCGAGGGTGTAGCGACGCCCGTCCTCGTTGAGCCGTGCCCGTCCGAGCTTCTGCTGCGCAGCGACCAGTGCGACGATTTCCGCGTGGGCCAGCGACGATTGGAGCGGCTCGACCCGGTTGACGCCGACCGCGATCAAGTCTCCCGAATAGTCGAACACCGCGGCGCCGAACGGCCCGCCGGTCGCGTGCTCGACGTTCGCCCGCGCCAGTTCGATTGCGAGCGTGATCTGCGCCTCGGCGTCCGCGCGGATGCGATCGAAATCCACCGCGCCGGCAATCCATGCGGGAAGCGCCGGGAGGGGGCGATGATCCAACGAACCGCATGTGCTCATGGCCCGAACGCTAGCACGGCAAACCACGCGCTGCTGCGTTGCAGCCGATGCAATCGGTCACGATAAAATCCCCGCACAAGCCCATCCATGGGCTTGTGCGGGACAATCCCGCGCGGTTTCGTCGACACGCTGCGGGATGCGGCTCGAACGCGGAGGGGGAGCGGTTCGGGCCTGTACGACTCCGTCCCGGAGTCGTCCGGAAACGCCGAGGGGGCGGCGTCTCCTCATTGTGGCCGCGAAGCGGGCCCGAACTGTGCGGGGCACGCGGCGCGGCGGGGTGTCTAGAGGTTGTTCTCGAATTCCCGGATCTCTTTCCTGGCTTCGTCCCGGGCGATGCCGTAGCGTTCCTGCAGCTTGCCTGCGAGGTATTCGGTATTGCCGGACGCCGCCGTCAGGTCGTCGTCAGTGAGGTTGCCCCAACGTGCCTTGAGCTTGCCCTTGAGCTGCTTCCATTGACCCTGGATCTTGTCCTCGTTCATCGGTGTTCTCCGTAGTGGGTTGAATCGTGCCTCCTGGCACAGTCGTCATCACAACTCGCTCTCGAACTCATACACCTGCAGCATCGCTTCGCGCCGGTCGAAGCCATAGCGCATTTGCAGCACGCCGGCCAGATAATCCGCGGTGCCGCCTGCATACGACACGTCGTCGATGGTGACCTGCCGCCAGCGCCGCCGGATCCTTCCGGCGATTGCCGACCATTCTTCCTTGATCCGGTCCCGGTCGAGACGGGAAGCCTCGCCGAAGTGTGTTGGTGGAGGAAGTGTCGTCATGGCGGTCAGCCCGCGGCCTTCAGCCCGGATGCATCGACATCCTTGACACCCTTGACGCTTTTCGCCGCAGCGATGGCTTTCTCCACCGCTATCCCGCTGGACAACACGCCGATGAGTGTCACCACGCCATCGGTGGTTTCGACGGAGACGTCCATGCTCTTGACGCCCTTGGTGGTCGCCAATTCGCTTTTCACCTTGGTGGTGATCCATGCGTCGCTGACGGCCTCGCCGGCGGTCGAGGATTGATCCCCGGTCGGTGCGGTCTGTGCGGCCAGCGCCGTGTTGGCGGACATTCCGAAGCCGAGGGCGGCGGCGAGGGCGATGACAGTGAGGTTGCGTGCCTTCATCGTGATCTCCTTTCGATTGCCGTGGCAAAGCGCCGTTGCAACGACGCGCAATCAACGTATCAGCGTGCAGGTGAACGGAGACGGGTACGACTTTTGAATTCCAACTGAATGGATGGCCAGGCCATTTTCGCGTCGGGACGTTGGACGTTGAACAATCGTTGCTTGCCGGATTTCATCCACACCGCAGCGGCGCCCGCGGCTCGGACGGCGGGTCAGGGGATGCCGGTATTGGTGCCCACCGTGCACGCACGGATCGGCGTCGCACCGCATTGCCACAGTGGCTGCAGGCGTGCGTTTTGACGCTATCGCTTCACGCGGACCGCTTTGCCCAGGTGTCGCGCAGTGTCGCCGTGCGGTTGAATACCGGGTGTTCCGGCGAGTGGTCGTGGCGGTCGGCGACGAAGTAGCCGGTGCGTTCGAACTGGAAATGTTGCTCCGGCTGCGCGTCGTGCAACGAGGGTTCCAGATAGCCCGTCGTGCTGCGGCGCGAATCCGGGGTCAGGTGATCCAGCCAGGATTTGCCGTCGCTGTCGTCGTCTGGATCCGCCGTATCGAACAGGCGGTCGTACAGGCGCACTTCGGCCTGCATCGCGTGCCGCGCGCTGACCCAGTGGATCGTGCCCTTGACCTTGCGGTTGGCGCCGGGCAGGCCCTGCCGCGTTTCGGGATCGAGCGTGCAACGCAGTTCGATGACCTGTCCGCCGGCGTCCTTGACGACCTCCCCGCACTTCACGATGCCGACGCCACGCAGCCGCACCTCGCCGCCCGGAACCAGGCGCTTGAATCCCCTGGGCGGCACTTCGGCAAAATCGTCGCGTTCGATCAGCACCTCGCGGCCGAATGGCACCTCGCGGGTGCCAAACGCTTCGTCCTTGGGATGGTTCGGAAACGCCAGCGTTTCGATGCGGTCGTCAGGCAAGTTGGTGAGGACCATGCGCAAGGGATCCAGTACCGCCATCCGGCGTGGCGCGTCCGCGTCGAGATCCTCGCGCACGAAGTTTTCCAGCACCCCGAAATCGATCACGCTGTTCTGCTTGGAAAGCCCCGCGCGTTCCCAGAACGTGCGGATTGAGGCTGCCGTGAATCCGCGCCGGCGCGCACCGGCCAGCGTGGGCATGCGCGGATCGTCCCAGCCATCGACGCGTCCGTCATTGACGAGTTCCGCCAGCTTGCGCTTGCTCATCACGGTGTAGGACAGGTTGCCACGCGCGAATTCGATCTGGCGTGGCTTGGACGGCGCGGTCGGCAAACCCCTCTCGACCAGTGGCTGCCACAACTGCGGATGATCCGGAAGGTCGACGTTGTCCACGCACCAGTCGTACAACGGGCGGTGGTCCTCGAATTCCAGCGTGCAGAACGAATGGGTGATGCCTTCGAGCGCGTCGGACAGTGGTTGCGCGAAGTCGTACATCGGGTAGATCGGCCACGCGTCGCCGGTGTTCTGGTGCGTGAGCTTGCGGATGCGGTACAGCGCCGGGTCGCGCAGGTTGATGTTGCCCGCGGCCATGTCGATCTTGGCGCGCAGGGTGCGCGAACCGTCCGGGAATTCGCCGGCGCGCATGCGGCGGAACAGGTCCAGGTTCTCCTCGACCGAACGACTGCGGTGCGGAGAATCCCGACCGGGTTCGGTGAGCGTACCGCGATACGCACGCACTTCGTCGGCGTCCAGGTCGTCGACGTAGGCCTTGCCGTCCTCGACCAGCTTGAGCGCCGCGCGATAGAACACCTCGAAATAGTCCGAAGCGTGGCGCAGCTCGCTCCATTCGAATCCGAGCCAGCGCACGCAGTCCTTGATGCCCTCGACGAACACCGGGTCCTCCCGGCCGGGGTTGGTGTCGTCCAGCCGCAGGTTGCAGGTGCCTCCGAACTCCTTCGCGATCCCGAAATTGAGGCAGATCGCCTTGGCGTGGCCCAGGTGCAGGTGCCCGTTGGGCTCGGGCGGGAAACGCGTGGCGACGCGGCCGCCGTGCTTGCCGGCTTCCCGGTCCGCGAGCACGATCTGGCGGATGAAGTTGGTGACGACGGGGGCGTTTTCGTCCGCCATGGGTGCTTCCAGCGAAGGTCAAGTCGCGAAGTTTAACGAGGCGGTTCGAAAAACGCTTGCGCCGGGCGCCGGTGCAGGGCGGCTGTCGTGGAAAGATCCGGCCTGCGCTGTTGGGTATCCGGCAGATGTCCATGGAGCAGCGATCAGGGACGATCGCAGGGGAAACGTGCTAATTTGAACCCATGCGAATGGTCTACCACGCCGAAGGCATCGTCGACGCGCACCTGGTCAAGGATGCGCTGGAGTACGCGGGGATTCCTGCCTTCGTCAATGGTGAGTACCTCATCGGCGGGATGGGGCAATTGCCTGCGCGCGATTTCCTCGGCGTCAGCGTGCCGGATGTTTGCGTCGACGCAGCGGAACCGGTGGTGCGCGACGTCGTCGAGATGCTGCGCGCGCCCGTGGCGCAGGAGCACGAGGACGGCCCCGCGCCCCTGCCGCACCTGCGGCCCGCGACGGCTTGAGGGCGTCCACCGCGCCCGCGGCGGCTGATCCCGCGCTGGTGGCACGGCTTTCCGCCTGCATCCGCGACGTACCCGATTTCCCTGCGCCCGGCGTGATGTTCAAGGACATCACACCGCTGCTGGCCAACGCATCGGTGTTCCGCGATTGCGTGGCCGCGCTCGCCGCGCCGTGGCACGACGCCCGGCTCGATGCGGTGTGCGGGATCGAAGCCCGCGGTTTCATTTTCGGCGCAGCGCTCGCGCGCGTGCTCGATGTGGGTTTCGTGCCGGTGCGCAAGGCCGGCAAATTGCCCGCTGCGACGCGCGGCGTGGATTTCCGGCTCGAATACGGCAACGCGCGGCTGGAAGTGCACGCCGATGCGCTGGCACCGGGCCACCGGACCCTCATTGTCGACGACGTGCTGGCCACCGGCGGCACACTGGCCGCGGCGCGCGAGCTGGTGCAAGGCCTCGGCGCCGAAACCGCCGGCGCCGCGGTCGTGGTCGAGCTGGATTTCCTGCACGGGCGCGAACGCTGGGCGGCAGGCGCGCCGCTGCTGTCGCTGCTGCACTATTGATCGCTTGCCATTTTGCAGGTTGGGTTGACCCGGGCTTTCGTAGGTTGGGTTGACCCGGGCTCCATCCGGGGAAGCCCAACACGGTTTTGCCGAAGACGTTGGGCTTCGCATTGCTCAGCCCACCCTGCGCACAGCCGGCCCGCGCCACTCGCCTCAGCCGCGATTCCCGAGCGGTCTCAGTTGCGGCCGCTGCGCCAGCACCACTTCCGTGTGGAAGGGCACCCCGGCGCGCAGGCCGGAAACCACGACCTTGCTGCCCGGCGCCATTTCCGCCTCGCGGGTGCGCAGGTCGGTGGGATCGATGATCGGCCGCTTGCCCAGCTTCAACAGGATGTCGCCGGGCTGTAGCCCGGCCTGCGCCGCGGGGCCGCCGGGATAGACCTCGACCACCGTGGCGCCGCGCGCTGCCGCGGGCAGTCCGGAATCGGCCGACACGATCACGTTGCCGACTTCCACACCGAGCCAGCCGCGCACGACGCGTCCGTGCTCGACGATCTGTTCGAGGACCCGCTTGGCGGTGCGCACGGGGATCGCGAAGCCGATGCCCTGGGCGCCGACGTCGCGATTGAGCATCGCGGTGTTGATTCCGACCAGCTGTCCCTCGGCGTTGACCAGCGCGCCCCCGGAATTGCCGGAGTTGATCGCCGCGTCGGTCTGGATGAAGTCTTCGTAGGGGGACAGGCTCAACTGCCGCTGCAGTGCGCTGACGATACCCATGGTCACGGTCTGGCCGATCCCGAACGGATTGCCGATCGCCAGCACCACGTCGCCGACCTGCGGCGGTTCGGGGTCGACCCCGATCGTGGGGAGCTGGCTGGCGTTGATCTTGAGCACCGCAAGGTCGGTATCGGGGTCGGTGCCGATCACGCGGGCGTGCGCGACGCGTCCGTCGTGCAGCATAACCTGGATGTCGTCGGCGCCGGAAATCACGTGGTTGTTGGTCAGGACGTAGCCGTCGGAGGTGAAGATCACCCCCGAACCGAGGCTCTGTTCGCGGCGCCGCATGGCCGGGCCCGCCACGCCACCCAGAAAATGCTGCAGCAGGGGGTCGCGGAAAATCCGGACCGGGCGTTCGGTCACGATCTTGTCGGCGTAGATGTTGACCACCGCCGGGGTGGCGCGGGCCACGGCGGTGGCGTAGGAAGCCGGTCCGGGGGGCGTCGTGGCGCCCGGCGCCGATGCGGGCGGATGGCCGCCGAGCCGGGCGCGCAGGCCGCTGCCCGCACCCGGCCACGCCACGCTGATCAGGAAGGCGACCGCGAGGCCCACCACCACGAATTGCAGGACGAAAAGGAGCGGGCGGAGCTTGCGGGGCATGGAGAAGACGGCCCCGTCGGGCGCCATCGGATTGTGCGCTCAAGAGGCGAACGCTAAACTAACACGATTTTGGGGCCCGATGGA
>DASTIS010000210.1:0-6740 GCA_035717365.1 Rhodanobacteraceae bacterium | reverse complement strand
ATCATCTGGGGCAACCATTCGTCCACGCAGTACCCCGACATCCACCACGCGACGGTCAAGGGCAAGCCCGCGCTCTCGCTGGTTGACCAGGCGTGGTACGAGAAGGAATTCATCCCGATCGTGCAGCAGCGCGGCGCCGCGATCATCAAGGCGCGCGGTGCGTCGTCGGCCGCCTCGGCCGCGAACGCCGCGATCGACCATATGCGTTCGTGGGCACTCGGTACCCCCGAGGGCGACTGGGTGTCGATGGGCATTCCGTCCGACGGCTCCTACGGGATCGAACCGGGCGTGATCTACGGCTATCCGGTCACCTGCAAGAACGGCAAGTACGAGATCGTGCAGAACCTCGCCATCAACGACTTCTCACGCGCCCGCATGGATGCTACGGCGAAGGAATTGCACGAGGAGCGGGCAAGCGTCGAGCACCTGCTGGGCTGATCCCATACCCATGGTTGCATCGAAGGACGGTCGCGTGCCGCCCTTCGTGTTACGGGTCGCGCGCAAGGCGCGCTCCTGCGTTGCAGGAACTGGCCTCGCCGGCGACCGGCTGCAAGCACGCGCATTGGGTACTGCCCGCCACCTGAAACCTGAATCCCGGCCCGCGCCGTGTCAGAATGGCGCCGCATCGCGGGCAGGGAGGCCAGCGTACCCCGACCTCGGAGCCGGCGCATGGGCAACAGGGGGTTTTGGCAGGAACTGAAACGCCGCCACGTCTATCGCGTGGCGGCGGCCTACGTCGTGGTCGGCTGGCTGCTTGTCCAGGTCGTCACGCAGGTGTTTCCGATCTTCCACCTGCCCGACTGGATCGATCAGGCCATCGTGCTGCTGATCCTGGTCGGGTTCCCGATCGCGCTGGTGTTGGCGTGGGCGTTCGATGCGACGCCGCAGGGAATCGTGGCGACCGGTAGGGCCACGGATAGCGGCGACGCGAGCGTCCCGTTGCGCCATCGTTCACGCCGTGCCGGCGTCGTGGTCGGGTTGATTGGCGTATTGATTGCCCTGATCGCGGGCGGCGCGTATTGGCATTTCGGGCGCGGCAACATGCATGCGCAAGGGCGCGAGCCCGCGGCGTCCGCGCCAACCGTCACAAGTGCCACGCCGGGCATGCGCACGGCTGTACCGTCCGCTGCTCCTTCAATCGCCACGCAACCGATCCCCGTGCAAACCGTCTCCGCCAAGTCCATTGCGGTGTTGCCATTCGAAAACCTTTCGACGGACAAGGGCAACGCCTATTTCGCCGACGGCATGCAGGATTTGATCCTCACCAAGCTGGCCGACATCGGCGACCTGAAAGTCATTTCGCGCACCTCGACGATGCAGTACGACAGCCATCCGGAAAATCTCAAGCAGATCGGCCAACAACTGGGGGTCGCGGCAATCCTCGAAGGCAGCGTACAGAAGGCCGGCAACCAGGTGCTGATCAACGTGCAGTTGATCGACGCGAAAACCGATTCGCATGTTTGGGCGCAAAGCTACACACGCACGCTGGACAACATCTTCGGCGTCGAAGGCGAAGTGGCAGACAAGATTGCCAAGGAACTGAACGCCAAGCTCACGCCTGCAGAGAGTGCTGCGGTCGCCAGTGTCCCAACCCACAACAAGCAGGCCTACGACGCATTTCTGAGGGGAACCTATTACCTCGACGACGAGCAGCAGCGCACACAGGATCCGCGCGAGCTGCAGCGATCAGTCGCGCTCTTGCAGCAGGCCGTGAAACTGGATCCGGATTTTGCAAATGCCTGGTCCGCACTTTCGCTGGCCTATTTTCACCTGGGTGGTCATGACGATCAGTCCGCCAGTGCCGCGCGCCGCGCGCTGACGCTGGCGCCAAACGATGCATTTGCACGCAGGATGACCGCGTATGCGTTGGCAGGCGCAGGCAAATTTGATCAGGCGATTGCGCAGGCCAAAGCCGCCGTTAACTTGATGCCGAAGAGTTCGTCGACAGTCGATGGGTTGGGCAACGTATATCTTGCCGCGGGCCGTTTCGAAGATGCGATTGCCGCATACAAACAGGCGATTGCACTTGATCCGAAGCAAACCGTCCCGCGCATGAATTTGGCCAACGTATTGGCTATACAACGGCGCTACGCCGACGCGCGCGACGTATTGCATTTCGTTGCGGTGCGTGACCCCTCGGCCGTAGGGGCGGCGACGGAACTTGCAAGTGTCTACGAGTTCGGCTGGGGCGACCTTGCGTCCGCGCGCAAGGTGCTACAGGCCGTGCCTCCGTCCGTTGCATCGTCAGGAGCCATGTCCGAGGCGTGGTATTGGCTCGATTTGTACGCGCGCGACTATGCAGCGGCACTGGGTTCGATTCAGAAAGCGCCGGCGTCCTGGTTCACGAGCACGCATTATCCGCTGGGCCTCTACCGTGGGCAGGTGTACCAGGCACGGGGTGATACGGCCCGCGCCAAGGCCGCATTCGCAGAGGCCCGCACGCAGATCGATGACTGGATCAAGGCCTCGCCTGGCAAGGCCTCCCTCCACGCGACCCTTGCGCTGGTGCTGGCGGGTTTGGGCGAGCGTGGCAAGGCACTCCAAGAGGCGCGGCATGCCGTGGCGTTGCGACCGATCGACGAAGATCCAAATGGCGGTCCCGACCAAGTCGCCAATCTGGCCATGGTCGAGTCGCGTCTCGGTGAAACCGCTGTCGCGATCAAACGTTTGCATCAGTTGCTGTCGATTCCGGCGGGGTGGTCTGCGTCCGTGTCGCTGCTCAAGCTCGACCCGGCCTGGGACCCGATCCGCCACGACCCGCGCTTCCAGGCGCTGCTGAAGAAATACGGCGACGCGGCTTCGACTTCAACATCCAGTGCCGCGCCTCCGCCGGCAGCCACTGCGGTGGCTGGAAATGAATGACTTCCTGATCCGCCTGAAGCAACGCAAGCTGGTGCAGTGGGGCATCGCGTGGGTGGCGTTCGCGTTTGCGTTGCTGCAGGGCATCGACATCGTGGCCACGCGCTTCGATTGGCCGGGCGCGATCGAGCGTTACCTGATCATGGCGCTGGTGATCGGGTTCTTCGTGGTGCTGGTGCTGGCGTGGTATCACGGCGAACGCGGCGCACAGCGGGTGGGCGGTACCGAGCTTTTGATCATCACCTTGCTGCTGGCGATTGGTGGCGGGCTGGTCTGGCGTTTCGGTTCGGCGGCGAAAGCGCCGCGAGTGACACAGGCTGCGACTTCCACAATGTCTGGTGTCGCGCATGCAAGTACGCTCGATGCAATGCCTGCGCCCGCGATGAGTATTCCGGAAAAGTCGGTCGCGGTGCTGCCGTTCGTGAACGACAGCGGCAACAAGGATCAACGCTATTTTTCCGACGGACTGTCTGGAGACTTGATTACCGCGTTGTCGCAGTTCGCAGGCCTCAAGGTCATCAATCGCGATTCCGCGTTTCAGTTCCGCGACAGCAAGGACAGCGTCAAGCTCATCGCGCAGAAGCTCGGTGTGGCGCACCTGCTGGAAGGATCGGTGCAAAGGCAGGGCGGCGAGGTACGCATCACCACGACGCTGGTCAACGCCGCAGACGGCAGCATCCTGTGGTCGCAGCGCTACGACAAGCCGTACAAGGACCTGTTCGAGCTGCAGGACGACATCACGCATTCCGTCGCGGATGCACTGAAAGCCAAACTGCTGACCGCACCCGGCGCGATGGTGCAAAGCGATCGCCCGCCGAGTGGCAGTCTCGCGGCCTGGAGCGATTTCCAGCAGGGCGAATTTTACCTAAACCGCGTTACGCAGGAAGACACGCACGAGGCGATTAAGTACTTCACTGACGCGATCCACTCGGATCCCCACTATGCGCTCGCCTACACGGGGCTCGCGACTGCATGGGCGGATCTTGCCGGCAATTATCTCGATCCCGGGGAAGCCAAGCAGGCATGGGACAAGGCAGGCGCGGCGGTGCGCAGGGCCTTGTCGTTGAATCCCGATTCGGCAGCGGCGCACTCGGCGCATGCCTTCATCCTCAGTGGCGCGCATTTTGACTGGAAAGGCGCCGAAGCCGAGGCCAGGCGCGCCGTGCAATTGGCGCCGAACGACGCCGCGGCGAAGCGGGGACTTGCCGAGTCATTGGCGACACTCGGGCACCCGGCGCAGGCAGTCGCGTTGTTGCGGCAGGCGGTCACCACCAATCCGTTGTGCGCATGGTGTTACGCCTACATGGCGTTGTACCTGCCTGCGCTCAACCAATTGCAGCAGGCGTCGCAGGCGATCCACAAGGCTATCGAGCTGCAGCCGGGCAATGCCCTCTTTCGTGGGTTCCTTGCTGTCATCGATACGAGACGTGGCAATGCGACAGCGGCGCTGAAGGTCGCGAAAGGACTTCCGCCGGGTCATTGGCGCGATCTGACGTTGGCTATGGTGCTGCAGATCGGCCCTGATCGCGCTGCGGCGGACGCAGCCTTGCAGACGCTGATAGTCACACAAGCCGGCAACTCCGCGTACCAGATCGCCGGTGTTTATGCGCTGCGCCGCGATCCGGACAGCATGTTCAAGTGGCTGGATCGTGCATGGATAAACCGCGACGGCGGCATCAGTTTCCTGCTCATCAGTCCGTCGATCCTGCGCTATAAGAACGATCCGCGCTTCGCCGCGTTCTGCAAGAAGGTCGGCCTGCCCACCACCACCGACGCGAAGGCGATGCCGTGAACGAGGTTCTCGCCCGCTTGAAGCAGCGCAAGCTGGTGCAGTGGTCACTGGCGTACATCGCCGCGGCGTTCGCACTGATCCAGGTGGTCGACGTGGTCGCGGACAGCTACGGCTGGCCACACTTGGTGATGCACCTTGTCTTTGGGGTGCTGGTGGTGGGGTTCGTTGTGACGCTGGTGCTTGCGTGGTACCACGGCGAGCGTGGCGCGCAGCGGATTTCCGGTCCGGAACTCTTGTTGATCGCGCTGGCGCTGGCGCTGGCGATCGGCGGCGGTTTGCTGTGGCATTTCGGAAGGGCGGGGTCGACAGCCGCTGTCCCGGTCAAGGCTGCGGCAAACGGACGTACGGCTGAAGGTGCATCAGCCGCGCCTGCGTCAGCGATATCCACACTTGCGCCGCAACCAAAGACGTCCGACACCTTCGACCCACCCAAGGGCACGCTGGTGGTATTGCCGTTCACCGACCTGGGCAGCGATCCGAAGCAGCAGTATTTCAGTGATGGCATCACCGAGGAACTGACGGGCGCACTCGGTCAGAACGCCGCGTTGCATGTGATCGCGTGGGACACGGCCTCGAAATATCGTGGCAGTGCGCAAAGCGCCACCGACATCGGCAGGGCATTGAATGTCGCCGATGTCGTGCATGGCAGCATTGAGCGCGAGGGCAGCGAAGTGCGGATTTCGGCGGAGTTGGTGGATGCGCGCACCGGCTACGAACTTTGGTCGCAGCATTACGATGATTCATTCGCCAACATTTTTGCGGTACAGGATCGAGTCACGCAATCGATCGCTTCGGCGATGAAAGTGAAGTTCGCGCAGGGTGACCTTCCGGCGTCCGGGACAGAAAACCCGGAAGCCCACGATCTGGTGCTCAAGGGCCGGGAGCTGATGAACAAGTACGATGCCGCGAGCCTCGAAGCCGCGCGCAAGGACTTCGAACAGGCCATCAAGCTCGACGACAACTATGCGGATGCTCATGCATTGCTTGCGGACGTACTGTTCCGATTGACCGAGCGCTCCGATCTTTCGCTGAAACAAACACTGCCGCTCGTTCGCGCGGAAGCCGACAAGGCCCTGACGCTCGATCCTCGCAACGCCGAGGCCAGGGTTGCGCTGGGCAATGCAGATGGGAGTGCCGATCCACCGCAGCGCGCCAAGGCACAGGATGAATACCGCAAGGTTCTCGCGCTCGATCCTAATGATGCCGGCGCCCACTTGGACTACGCCCTGACGCTGCCCATCAAGCCGGCACTTGATGAGTTTCGGAAGGCCGCACAGCTCGATCCGGACAGCACCGTCGCCCAATACAACCTGGCGTTCGTGTATCTGGATCTGGGCAAGTGGACGCAGAGCATCGAGGCCGCCGAGGCCCTGGTCCGGCTTGATCCCCAGGATGTCGATGGCGCGTTCCTGATCGCTTACGCGCGGCAACGGTTACACCAATACGAGCAAATGGTCGCTGCGTTCGATCTCGTGAAACCGGCGACACCTCTGGATCGACAACAGGTGGACACCGGCCGGCAGGTATATCGGGCGGTGGCGAATTCCACGTTGCGTCCGCAGGCGCTGGCAGCGATCGCGGACCTGAGTCGACATCAATCCAACAAGGACGTGGCCGGCAATCTGGTACCGATGTACGCCTCGCTGGGCGAATACGCAAAGTTGCTGCAACTGCTGGAAAACGTGTGCCCGGGCTATACCGCGTTCTGCACCGACCTCGCCGCCAATCCATGGTATGCCCCGTTGCGCAACAACCCGCGTTTCCAGCGACTGGTGAAGAAGTACAGCGCGATCAAACTTGACGACCCACTGGCTGCGGCTTCCAACGGGGCCACCCCATGACTGGGTTCTTGATGCGCTTGAAACAACGCAAGCTGGTGCAGTGGTCACTGGCCTACATCGCGTTTGCGTTCGCGCTGATCCAGGTGATCGACGTGGTATCGGACAGCTACGACTGGCCACACCTCGTGATGCATCTTGTTTTTGGCGTGCTGGTGCTGGGCTTCATCGTGATGCTGGTGCTGGCGTGGTATCACGGAGAGCGCGGTGCGCAGCACGTATCGGGACCGGAACTGCTGCTGATCGCGTTG
>DASTIS010000209.1:0-21618 GCA_035717365.1 Rhodanobacteraceae bacterium | reverse complement strand
GCGTTGAGAACCCGCAGATTGGACAGGCTCACGTTGCCGCGCTGCGTCGGCAAACAAGACTCGATCAGGCGGTACTGCGCTTCGGTGATTTCCATACGCGTAGTATCGCATAGAATGGCCATTAGTGTTAACACGCCCTAGTTAGCTGCTAACGTGTTGCTCGACAATTTGGCCTTTATGAAGCCAGAACAACGAGTGCAGCGGGATAGACGGAGACGCCACTGCATCTTGGGGAGCCCAGGCAGCGCCTCGTACGTTAACCCTGCCATGTTGAACGGAAACGGTCCCCATTTTGAACCACCGAACCCCAACCGCACCAATCTTTTTGAACGCGAGCAGACGATACTCATGAACCCGGGCGCGCTTGGGCAAGAGCCTTCCGGTGGTCTTAAAGAAAGCTATGTACTCCCATGCGCCGTCACCGCCGCCAGGACCTTCCAAAGAGAATAGAACTGCAACGACCTTGTCCGGGCCAGTTGGAACAACCATCAATGGCAGGCCCAACTTCGCGTATCCATCGGTTAGGAGCGCAGAAAGTTCTTGAACTGACTCTTTTACCAATGGGTGCTGTGCCCCGGCCGCCAAGATTGTTGACGGCAGGAGCAAGAAAACTAGTACGAGCGCTTTAATCTTCAGCATTAACAGCTCCCCTGAACTCAGCGACGGCGAAACCGCGTAGCGGTTCTGGCGTCCGCTGGAGTGAACTGCCAGAACTCACCCAAGGCCGGCCAGAACAAAAAGGCCCAACACGCAGGCGAGACTGACGAACTGAGTTGTAGAACGCAATGTGGCTTTGTCGGTCAGGTAGAACGCGACATAGGCTATACGGGCCAATACCCAGGCCACCGCCAATACGTTAATTGGGTTCTGCGAGGCGTGCACAAGGTGGGCGATGATGACTGCTGCAGCAAAGCCAGGGAGTGACTCGAAGGAGTTGAGCTGAGCACCCCAGGCTCGTTTGGCGAGACCCTCGAGATGGCTGGGGAAATCTCGCGGATTGTGGTTGTCCCGTAGTCTACCGCCATCGGGTTTTCTGCTTCTGTTTACAGCAACTCCAAAACACACGTATGGCAACAGGACAGCAGCCAGCACACACCAGAGCGCAATTGTCATTCATTCCTCCTCATCGACAACACGTGTGAGTCCCAACGCCGAAGATCGGCCGCCGGCAGCCCACGCCAGCGGGTTGACGGTCGGCTGCAGTGCCTTGTCAGGCGTCACTCGCTTCTCCACGCCGAATCACGACATGCGTGGCGGCCTTCGATGCCGACTGCTCAACGCACCGGTACCCCAATTCCCGCAAGTCGAGATCACCAAACAAACGTTCGCCCGCTCCGAGCAGAACCGGCGCGATGGCTATGTGGAGCTGATCGATGAGGCCGGCCCGCAGGAACTCCTGGATGGTGTGGGGACCGCCGCCGATTCGCACATCCTTGCCATTCGCTGCCCGGCGTGCCTGCTCGAGGGCCGAATGGATACCGTCGGTGACAAAGTGGAACGTCGTGTCGCCCTTCATACGCAGGGGCGGCCGCTCATGGTGCGTCAACACGAAAACCGGTACATGGTACGGAGGTTGGCCGCCCCACCAACCTTTCCACTCCAGGTCCGGCCAAGGGCCCCGAATCGGACCGAACATGTTGCGACCCAGGATCCACGCACCGACATTCTCGAAACCGCGTGCGGCGAACTCGTTGTCGATCCCTGTCGTGCCACCCTCCTTGCCGAGCACGTGGTGCTGGAACGTGCGGGTCGGGTAGAACCACTGATGCAACTCCGGCCCACCCCGACCGAGCGGATTCTGGAGGTCCTGGTGTGGGCCAGCTCCATATCCATCCAGTGAGATGCTGAAGCTGTCTACGCGCACTCGTGACATTTTCTGTCCTTCCGACGCCTAACAACAGAATTTGGCGGCGCCGGCCGCGATGTTCGGGAAGTAACGTGAAGGCTGGACCGGCGTCCGCTGGAATGCGCTGTTAGACGCGCGCTGCACGATGCGCTTACAAGTGAAAATAGAAGGCTGGTGCGAGCGCGGCCAGAACCGCTAGCCCCTGTGACGCCAAGACAATCAAGGCTCGCTTGGGAGTGCGTTGCAGCCACCTGATTGCGAAGAACGCGACTATGGGCAACTGCCCTACGATGAAAAGCTGAAACAGGTGTGCCGCTGCCCCTTCATCTGGTGAGCGTATTGTGCCTACGAGGGCGATACGTCCGAGAACGACCAACAATGCCGCCAACGACATGACTATGGGTGCCAGCGCACTGGGCCGTGTAAATGTGTTGGTGTTCATAGAACCCTCCTCGCACGCGTCCAACTTGAAGTAGGCTTGAAAACGGGGCGTGACCACACCGCCTATCCCCGATCCCCGGCGCCAGGTTGTCGGCAGGCACCCACAAGAATCATCAGGTTGCGCCGTTCTTGCCGCCTGAATTGGCCGCCTGATCTTGCAGCGATTCCCCGGCCGCCCGGCGACGCCCATGCGATGTTCCTACTCTGCCGGCATTTCGGCAACTGTCACGGTCGGAGTG
The DNA here is from genome assembly GCA_035717365.1 of Rhodanobacteraceae bacterium. Lineage (GTDB taxonomy): Bacteria > Pseudomonadota > Gammaproteobacteria > Xanthomonadales > Rhodanobacteraceae > 66-474. The sequence continues at coordinate 19,092 of DASTIS010000209.1, read as the reverse complement.
TGCGGGAAGGATGTTTGCACCGCTGTGGCAGAGGGGTTGTCGGTCACGGCGATCCCTGGATGTCCACCATCGGGTAGCCGGCTGAGCCTGCCAAGGCCCGCTCCTCCCCGATCCCTGTCATGCGCCCGCGGCGGCAGGATGCGGCGGAAAGTGGATTTCGACCCGCAGCCCGTGCGGGGCGGTGTGGTTGATGAATACGACGTCGGCGCCGTGGCGTTCGGCGATTTCACGCACGATTGCCAGCCCGAGGCCGGTTCCGTCGTGGCCGTTGCCGATGGCGCGGAAGAAGCGTTCCCCCAAACGCGGCACCAGGTCCGGCGCCACGCCCGGTCCGTTGTCCTGAACGCTCAGTACGCTGCCGCCGGCGTCGTCGACCCGCAGTCCGACAGTGATCACGCCATCCCCGCGGCTGCCGTAGCGCGTTGCGTTGTCGATCAGGTTGCCGAGCATCTCGCGTAGCAGGACGGTATCTCCGATGAGGGCGACACCGCGTTCCGGGCCGTGGTAACCGAGGTCGACGCCGTGCGCGATGGCATCGGGAACGCGCGCCGCCACCTCATCGCGGACCACCGCTGCGAGATCGAGCGGCATCGCGACGCCGAGGGATTCGTCGGGCGCCTGCGCGCGAGCGAGCGCCAGCAACTGGCCGGCGGCGCGTGCCGTACCGGCGGACAGCCGCTCGACGTGGACCAGCGCTTCGCGTACGGTTTTGGGATCGGGATCGGCCAGCGCGCGTTCGGCCTGCAGACGCAGCCCCGCGAGCGGCGTACGCAGCTGGTGTGCGGCATCGGCAATGAAGCGTTGTTGTTGTCGCAGCATGCGGTCGAGGCGGCCAAGGAGTGCATCGATCGTTGCCACCAGCGGCTGGACTTCGAGCGGCGCATCGACGGTCCGCAGCGGCGACAGGTCCCCGGCATCGCGCATCCGGATTTCGTGGGCAAGCGGATCGAGCACGCGCAGACCGCGGTTGATGCCGAGCCACACCAGCGCCATGGTCGCGCAGATCAGCAGCAACTCGATGGGGGCGGTCGAAAACAGCAGGTCACGTGCCAGCGCCTTGCGCTTGCGCACGGCCTCGGCCGTCGAGATCACCAGGATGTCGCCGGGGTCGGCCTTGTTGGCGACGAACACCGACGCCATGCGCATCGGCCTGCCATTCTCGTTGAAGTCCGTGAAAACCGGCTGGCCGTTCGAGGCCTTTGGGACGGGCTGGGGCAGATCCTGGTTGCCGGCCAACACGCCGTAGCGCAGGCTGCGCACTGCAAAGATGTTGGGGTCGTTTACGGAGAACTGCAGCAGGATGCGGGCCTGCTCGCTGAGCTCGTTGCGTCCGGCGTCGCTGTTGACGAGGTCCCCCATGGCGTTGGCGCTGTTGAGCAGCCAGCGGTCGTAGACCTGGTTGGCGTAGTGCAGGCCGATCACGTAGTTGACGACCCCGCCCCCGACCAGCACCGCCAGCAGCGGTACGGACACGAACAGCAACAGGCGGCGCCGCAGGCTCGGGTTACGGATCATCATCGGCCTCGAGCAGGTAGCCGAGCCCGCGGACGGTGCGCAGCCTGACGCCGCTGTCGGCCAGTTTGCGGCGCAGGCGGTAAACGGCGATATCCAGTCCGTTGTCGGTGAGTGCGTCGTTCCAGGTGCACAGCGCCTCGATCACGTGTTCGCGCGAGGTCACGCGGTTGTGGTGCGACGCCAGCACCTCGAGCAGTGCATATTCGCGTGCGGTCAACTCCAGCGGTTGGCTGTCCTGCAGCACACGGTGGCCGGCGAGGTCGATCGAAAGCTTGCCCAGTCGGAGAATGGGCAAGCCACGGTTGCCCTGGCGGCGCAGCAAGGCGCGCACGCGCGCGTCGAATTCCGCGAGGCTGAAAGGCTTGACGAGAAAATCGTCGGCACCCAAATCCAGCGTCTGGATGCGCAGGTCGAGGTTGTCGCGCGCTGTGATGACGAGCACGGGGATGCCGTCGTGGGCGGAACGCAAGCGGCGCAACACCTCGCTGCCGTCTTCGCCCGGCAACCCCAGATCCAGTACGACGAGGGCGAATGCATGTTCCTTCAGCGCGGTGATGGCAGCCCTCCCGTTGACGAGGTGATCGACCGCGTGGCCTGCGCGTGTCAGCGATGCGCAGACCGCATCGGCGATGGCTGCATCGTCTTCGACTACCAGCATCCGCATCTCTGAGCCGCCGGATGGAGTGGGGATGGCGTCAAGCGTACAGCTTGACGAGCACGATTTCGCCCGTCCCCGCAAGAACCGTCCGGTTTGCGGTGCGGTCTGCCGGGACGAGTACGGCATCCCCCGGGCCCAGCGTGGGGCCGGGTGCCGTGTCGGTGCGCAGCGTGACGCGACCGGCCACCACGTACACCAGCCAGCGGACGCCCCGTCCCGTGGGCAGCAGCATCGAATCGACCAGGGTCCGCGCGGACACTTCGCCGCGCGCCTTGCCGCGCAGCATCAGGTTGAAGTCCCGGGTCGGGCCTTCCGGCAGCACGCCGCAAGGTGCCGGCGAACCCTCGAAGCGCAACACGCCGAAGCGCGCGGCGTGTCGTTCACTGCCATCGGGGAAGCGCAGCGTCATCGGTGCATCCAGCGGCACCAGCGTGCGTCGCGTGTCCGGCAACTCCGAAAACGGGCCTTCCGTTTCCACGTTCGCGACGCTGATCCGAACCGTCCAGTCGGCGCTGTCGGGCTCACGCAGGATCACTGTGGTGCGGCCGGTGCCGTTGGCCCAGGGTTCATCGCGTTGTTCGTGATGCTGGACGACGCGCAGGGCAGGCATGGACGTCATGGTAGCGACGCGATGTCGCGGCGCGTCATCCAAGCAGGGTGCGCAACGCGTCGACGCCCAGGCGCAGGCTGTCGTTCCATGCATGGCCGACGATGGCTTCACCGCTTTGCGCGTCACGGAATGTCTCTTCCTGCCCCGGCGCCAGCAGGTGCCGATAGTCGACCGTCAGTTCGTCGCCGGCAGCGAGATCGCGCGCCGCGAAAATGAATCCCAGCAGCCACGACCCGGTCGGCTCGAAGCTGTGGTTCACGTAGCACTCGTCGGGCCAGTCCGGCGAAAGGGTGTATCGGTCCTCGAACCAGCGCGCCGACGTATGCAACAGGGCTGCGCGTTCCGGGTCGGACATGATTTCGGCGAGCGACCACGTCTGGTCGATCCGGTCCGGCACGATCGCGATGCGACCGCGTGCAAGCGGCTCGTCGAGGAACACGCCCCGGCCCGCGCCGGGAATATCGGAAGGAGCGATGCGGTATCGGGGCAGGATCACGGTGCGGCTCGCGCGATGAGGCGCGCAAGTGTAGCGCCATGACGAGGTTTCGTCGCAGACCCTGTTGCTCGTTGGCCCATGCAGATAGGTCAAAAACATTCAGCAGGAACAAACATCTACGTCATGGAATGCATGTCGAATCGATACGGGTCCATCCGCAAGGAACCCGCGCCGGCCGGGTGCTGCACAACCCGGTCGGCACGGGAATGCCCGTCAATGCTTGCGCGATCCGCGCGCGGGCTTGCGCGAGGCCGGCTTGCTGCCCGCGGTACCGCTGAGGCGGATGGCGTCGTGGTTGCGCGCCAGGGTCTTGTCGCCGACCCCCTTGACATTGCCGACGGCGTCGACGCTCTTGAACGGACCGTGTGCGCTGCGATAGGCCACGATGGCCTGTGCCTTGGCCAAGCCGATACCGTCCAGCGAATTGGCGATGGTCTGCGCATCGGCCTTGTTGATGTTGACCGGGCTCGCGGCGAAGGCGGGCAGGGTGAAGGCAAGGCAAAGTGCGAGTGCGGCAAGTGTCTTCTTGAACATGATGAAATTCCCTCTGGTAGGTCGCACCGCCGGATGCGGGCGTGGGGACAGCTTGCCGCCCGATGCGTGCGGGCACAGCCGGTCCGGGTTGCGTAGCCTCGTCGGGCAGTGGAGCCGCGTCGTGTCGGGATCGCCTGACGCCGGCGCTGTTAGACTGCGGGATTCATTTGTTTCAGGAGTGCGCCCAATGGATGCCGGCAAGGCCCAATCGTTCATCGGCAAGCTGTGGGACGACGAAGTCGTCCCGGAACTCACTGAATACATCAAGATTCCCAACAAGTCTCCGATGTTCGACAAGGATTGGGCGGCGCACGGTTACATGGATGCTGCCGTCGCGCTGATGGAAAAATGGGCGTGCGGCAAGCTCGCGGCCTTGCCGGACTCGAAGCTGGAAGTGGTGCGCCTGGAGGGCCGGACTCCGCTGATCTTCATCGATGTGCCGGCCTCGGGCGGCGAAGCGCGGGAAGACGATTGCGTGCTGTTGTACGGGCATCTCGACAAGCAGCCGGAGATGACCGGCTGGAGCGAGGGCCTGGGACCCTGGACGCCGGTGCTCAAGGGGGATCGCCTGTACGGCCGCGGTGGTGCCGACGACGGCTACGCGATTTTCGGGTCGCTGTCGGCGCTGCTGGCACTGCACGAGCAGGGTGCGCCGCACGCGCGCTGCGTGGTGATGATCGAGGCCTGCGAGGAATCGGGCAGCTACGACCTGCCGTACTACGTCGATCACCTGGCGCCGAGGATCGGCCAGCCGTCGCTGGTGGTGTGCCTGGACTCGGGTTGCGCCAATTACGACCAGTTGTGGTTGACCACGTCGCTGCGTGGCATGACCGGCGGCGAGCTGGGCGTCGAGGTCCTGACCGAAGGTGTGCATTCCGGCGACGCCTCGGGCGTGGTGCCGGACAGTTTCCGCATCGTGCGGCATCTGTTGTCGCGGCTGGAAGACCCCGGGACCGGCGCCATCGTGCCGAAAGAGTTGTACGTCGAAGTCCCCGCGGAGCGCATCGAGCAGGCGAAGCAGTGCGCGAAAATCCTGGGTGACGAGGTCTTCGACAAGTTCCCGTGGATCGACGGGACCAAACCGGTCAGCGACGACAAGGTCGAGCTGATCCTCAACCGCACCTGGCGCCCCCAGCTGGCCATCACCGGCGCGGGTGGCCTGCCGGCGTTGGAGAGCGCGGGGAACGTATTGCGTCCCGGCACGGCGTTGAAGCTGAGCCTGCGCGTGCCGCCGACCCTCAACGGCAACAAGGCCGGGGACTTCGTCAAGCGCCTGCTGGAAACGGATCCACCCTGCGGCGCCAAGGTGACGTTCACGGTGGAAAAGGACGGCAGCGGTTGGAATGCGCCGCGTCTGTCGGACTGGTTGAGCGGCGCCGTGGGCGAGGCCTCGCAGGCCGCGTTCGGTGCGCCGGCGGCGTACATGGGCGAGGGCGGATCGATTCCGTTCATGGGCATGCTGGGCGAGAAATTCCCCAGGGCGCAGTTCCTCATTACCGGCGTCCTGGGCCCGCATTCCAACGCGCACGGTCCCAACGAATTCCTGCACATTCCGACCGGCAAGAAGGTGTCGCAGGTGGTGGCGAGCGTGGTGGCGGCGCATGCGAAAGCCAGCGCCGGCGGCCTGACCTGAAGCCGCGGCGCGAGCATGGTCCGGATTCGCGAAGCGACGCTCGCCGATTCGGAAAAGCTGGCGGCGCAGTCGGGCCAGCTCGGCTATCCGGCTGACGCGGAGACCATTGCGCGCCGCCTGCGAGCCATCGTCGACCACGGCGCAGGCGTCGTGCTGGTCGCCGAATCCGTTGCCGGTGCGGTGGTCGGCTGGGCGCACGCAATGCCCGAACGGGCGCTGGTTTGCGACGTGCGGGTGCAGCTCGCCGGGTTGGTCGTCGCCGAGGACGCGCGCGGCGGCGGGATCGGCACGGCCCTGCTGCACGCCGCCGAAGGCTGGGCGCGCGCGCAAGGCTTCGCGGCGCTGGCAGTTCGCTCGAACGTGATCCGGTCCCGGGCGCATCGCTTCTATCTGCGCGCAGGTTACGTCGAGCAAAAGCGACAAGCAGTGTTCACCAAGGCGATGTGATGGCCCTCGCCGGGACGCGCGCGATGACGCCGTGCGTACCACCCGTTACCCTTGACGATCGAGCCCCCCGGGATATTCCATGCAATTCGACCTGCCGCCCGTCACGCGCGCCCTGTTGATCGCCAACGTCGCGATCTTCCTGTTGGAGCAGATCCCCTCCCTGCATCCATTCCTGATCGCCTACGGCGCGTTGTGGCCGATCGGCCCGGCGCACTTCGCCGGCTATACCGCCGATGGTTCGTCGGTCTTTGTCGGTTTCCACGCCTGGCAGGTCATCACTTACGCGTTCCTGCACGGCGGCTGGTCGCACATTTTCTTCAACATGTTCGCGCTGTGGATGTTCGGTGGCCCGATCGAGCACCTGCTGGGCGCCAAGCACTACACGATCTACTACTTCTTCTGTGCGGTGGTCGCCGCCCTCGCGCACCTCGCGGTGGTGCACTGGTTTACCGGCGGCTTCTATCCGACCATCGGCGCCTCCGGCGCGGTCTTCGGGTTGCTGCTGGCGTTCGGCGTGATGTATCCGCGCGTCAAGATGTTCCTGATCTTCCTGCCGATCCCCATGCCGGCGTGGGTGTTCGTGCTCGGCTACATCGTGTTGGAGTTGTTCCTGGGCGTGACCGGCACCCAGGCCGGCGTGGCGCACTTCGCCCACCTGGGCGGCGCGGTGGGCGGCTTCGTGTTGCTGCAATACTGGCGCGGCAAGTTGCCGATCCGGCCCAAACGGATTCTCACGCGCTGACCATTCAGTCGAAGTCCGCCGCCAGCGCCTTCTGTTGGGCGTCGGTCAATTGCGCTTCGGCGCGGTAGTTCGGGTGTCCGATCCGGAATGTCGTGGCGACGCCGCGCTTGAAATCCTCGACCATCGCGTCGTCCAGTTCGAATCGCATGAAGTGTACTGCCGAGGTTTTCTCATCGTCGCTGCGCGGCAGATCCTCGTCGGCGATGGCCGTGACCGGCGCGTGGCCTTCGACCACAAGTTGCACGTCGTGTTCGATGTTGCCCAGGCGCAGCAACTCGCGCTTGCGGACTTCCACGTCGTCGTACTCGATCAGCATCGTGCACTTGAGATTCCGGCCGTCCGGGATCAGCGGGTTGTAGGCGCCGAGTTCTTCGGCGATGCCATCGGGCTCGAAGATTTTCTCGGCACGCAGCATTTCCTGGACCTGGTACTGGATGGTCAGGCGGTCCTCGAACAATAATGTGACGTGCTCCCCCACGCGTACCTTCCGGTTGCGCTTGTGCTCCAGCACGCGGGCACGGAAGTCCGCGCGTTGCTTCGCATAGACTTCGAGGGACAGCAGGTCGTCGTGGGTGAGTGGTTTCATGGTTGCAAAAATTCCTGTTTTTCCCCTCTCCCTCCGGGAGAGGGTGGCGCGCAGCGCCGGGTGAGGGTTCGGTGGCGCAGAAGGATTTCGATCAATGCGTATGCGCACCCTCACCCCAACCGCTCTCCCGAAGGGAGAGGGGTTGAATGCCGTACGCCTTTCGCAACAGCGACAACGGATGCTGCTGCGTCGGCTGCTGGTTCAGGCCGTGTGCAAGATGCGCGCCGGCCATCGGGCAATCGCTGGTGAGGGTGGTGGCACCCGAATCCTTGATGCGGGCTTCGACCGGCCGCGCCAGCTTGCGCGACAGCAGATAGGTGTCCGTCTTGACGCCGTAGGTCCCGTCGTGGCCCGAGCAACGCTCGATGGTGAGGATCTCCGTGTCCGGCACCAGCGACAGGATGTCGCGCGTCTTGGGGCCGATCTTCTGCACGCGCTGGTGGCAGGCGACGTGCCACGCGAGCTTGCCAAGGCTCTGCTTGAAATCCGTTTTGAGCTTGTTGGCGGCGTGGCGCTCGGCGAGGTATTCGAACGGATCGAAGAACGCCTGTCGGACCAGCTTGACGTCTTCATCGTCCGGAAACATCAGCGGCAGCTCCTGCTTGAACATCAGAACGCAGGACGGGATCGCGGCGGTGAGGTCGAAACCGTCGCGCACGGCTTGCGCCAGCACCGGAATGTTCTGGTTCTTGTACTTCGTGACCGAGGCAAGGTCGCCGAGCTCCAGCTTGGGCATGCCGCAGCAGACTTCCCGGGACACGAGTTTTGCGGGGATGTCGTTGTGCGCCAGCACTGCGGCAAGGTCTTCGACCACCCCCGGCAACACGCTGTCGCAGTAGCAGGTGGCAAAGATCGCCACCCTGCCGCGCGTCCGGCCGGCGGGCGTGGCGTCGCCGGAGGCATCGAGCTTGCGCAGCGCCTTGCGTGCGCGCGGGTGCCGGTACGCGGGCACCTCGGCGTCGGGATGCACGTGCAGGGTCTTGTCCAGCAGCTTGCGCGCGGACTTGTTGCGGTTCAGCGCATTGACCGTCTCGGCGGCCACCGGTCGCGCGGCAAGACGGCCCACCGCCGTGGTACTGGACAGGAACCTGTTGCCGAGCGACGTGCCCTCGCGCTCGAAGTGGAAAGACTTTGCGCGCAGCATCAGGTGCGGGAAATCCACGTTCCACGGGTGCGGAGGCACGTACGGACACTTGGTCTGGTAGCACAGGTCGCACAGGTAGCATTGCTCGACGACCTTGCCGTAGTCGGCCTTGTCGACCCCGTCTATTTCCATCGTTTCCGATTCGTCGATCAGGTCGAACAGGGTGGGAAAGGCATGGCACAGGCTGACGCAGCGGCGGCAGCCGTGGCAGATGTTGAAGATGCGCTCCATTTCCTTTTCGAGCGCGGCTTGGTCGAGGAACGCGGGATCGTCCTGGCCCAACGGATGGCGGGTCGGGGCTTCGAGGTTGCCCTCGCGGGCGCCGTTGATTTCATTCGCCATGCGGACTCCCTCCTCGATGCCGCCGTGGTGCCGTGCGGAAAACGTGTGGCTTCGATGTCCGGCCATCCACGGCCTGCTTTCGAGTAGGTTGGGTTGACCCGGGCTTCATCCGGGCGACGCCCAACCTACGAATCTACGTGCTACTTTCCCTGCGGGGAAGGCGCGAGTAGCGAGTAGGGCGGGTGACAACCCGCCTTCGGCATATCCGGCGGGATTCGCTTCGCTTCTCCCGCCCTACGGGCTTGCTGTCCTTTCCCCGCGCGCGCCGTCTGAATGCCATCGCGCGCGAGGTGCGCTCCTACAAATAGCTTGTGCAGGAGCCTGCCGTGCAGGCGGTGGGAAGACAGGGATGCCGCTGCAAGCTGCATGCATCAAATTTGCGACAATGCGGGTAGGGCGGGTGACAACCCGCCTTCGGTGTGTCCGGCGGGATTCGCTTCGCTCCTCCCGCCCTACGCGCTTCAACGCATTGCGCAAGCGTCGCGGCTCACCCCAATTCGTTCAGCGCCTTGGTGAAGCGGTTCGCGTGCGAACGCTCGGCCTTGGCCAGGGTTTCGAACCAGTCGGCGACTTCCTCGAAGCCCTCGTCGCGCGCGGCCTTGGCCATGCCCGGGTACATGTCGGTGTACTCGTAGGTTTCGCCCGCGATCGCGCTCTTGAGGTTGGCGTGGGTTTCGCCGAACGGCAGGCCGGTGGCGGGGTCGCCCACGGCTTCCAGGTATTCCATGTGCCCGTGCGCGTGGCCGGTCTCACCCTCGGCGGTGGAGCGGAACACGGCGGAGACATCGTTGTACCCCTCCACGTCCGCCTTCGAGGCGAAGTAGAGGTAACGGCGATTGGCCATCGACTCGCCGGCGAAGGCGTCCTTCAGATTCTTCTCGGTCTTGGAGCCTTTCAGGTTTGCCATGATGTGTGACCTCCGATGTGAATGGGGTTTGCGCGGCCTGGTGCCGGTCAGGTCAATTTAGCGCAGGCCGTGTGTGAAATGAAATTGATTGGTTGGATGAACACCATAGTTGCAGCCTATCATTCGACCGCGATCCGCGGCAGGCGAAGGGCGTTGCAGGTGGCACGTTCGCTTTTGCCCATCGTCCAAACGAAGCAGCTGTCGTGGAGAGTCAGGCCATGGAGCTCTTTGCCATGGATGGCGGCTTTGAGCTCTTTGCCATGGATGGTGGCTTCAATGGCCGTTCTGGTCTTGGTCTTTCCGGATTCGAAGTGACTCCGTTGGCCAGTCGCATTCAACGAAGCAGCGGTCATGGATGGCCGCGTTTACCTATGCAAATCGCCGGCAGCTTCCGGCTGGTAGTGGATCGCGGTGACCTTGAGCTTGAGCGTGCGGCCGCCGTTGCCCGGCCAGTCGATGCTCTGGCCCACGCGCAGCCCGAGCAAGGCGCTGCCGACCGGGGCGAGTACCGAAATCTTGCCCGCATCCGCGTTGGCATCCTTCGGATACACCAGCGTCAGCGTGTAGTGCTTGTCGTTGGATTCGTCCACGCAATCGGCGGACGAGTTCATGCTGACGACGTCGTGCGGCATCCCGGACGGCTCCACGATTTCGGCGCGATCGAATTCCTCGCGCAACTTTTTGGCCACCGGCGATTCCCGCAGTGCGGGAGCGTCCAGCAGCCTTTCGATGCGTTCAACATCGAGTCGTGAAAGGGTGATCGGCGTCCGGGTGTCCATGTCAGGCCTTCGCGTGGGTTCTGCCACCAACATACCGAGCCTGCCGGGATTTCACAATGGGAGGCGGAGGCGGTGCGGGGGGCAGGGTGGCGGGATCGAGCAGGGCAGGCGGCAGGTTCTTGAACACCTGCGACAGTTGCAGCAGGAACCCGTTCATCGCGGAACTCCGCCGCCAGAACATCGCGATGCGGCGGCTGGGTGCGCGGCCGCGGAACGGTGTGAGGTGCACGTTGGCGGTGTGCGCGATCGGGGGTTGCACGGCCAGCACCGGCAACAGGGTGACCCCGACGTCGGCCGCGACCATCTGGCGCAATGTTTCGAGGCTGGTGGCGCGGAACCCCTGGCGCTCGTCGGCGCCGGCCATCCGGCATACCTCCAGGGCCTGGTCGCGCAGGCAGTGGCCGTCTTCCAGCAGCAGCAGGCGCTCGTCTTCCAGGTCGCCGAGCTTCAACGTGCGCCGCCGGGTCAGCGGATGGGTTTCCGGTGCGGCGAGCAAGAACGGTTCTTCGAACAGGAATTCCGCGTGCAGGGTGTCGTCGTGCACCGGCAGCGCGAGGATCGCGGCATCCAGCTTGCCCTCGCGCAGGCGTTGCAGCAGGTCGGGTGTTTTTTCCTCGACCAGCAACAATTCCAGGCGCGGATAGCGATCCCGGATCGTGCCCATGACGTGCGGGAGCAGGTACGGGCCCAGCGTCGGGAAGATGCCCAGGCGCAGCGTTCCGGCTTCCGGGTCCCGGTCGCGGCGGGCGATGCGTTTGATCTGCTCGACCTCGTTCAGCACGTCGCGGGCGCGCGCGACGATCTGCCGGCCAACCTCGGTAAGAAGCACCTTGCGCGGGGTGCGCTCGACCAGCTTCACGCCGAGTTCGTCCTCGAGCTTCCTGATCTGGGTCGAAAGGGTCGGCTGGCTCACGAAGCTGGCTTCGGCGGCGTGGCCGAAGTGCTTGTGATCGGCGAGGGCGACAAGATATTGGAGGTCACGGAGATTCATGCGGGTTCGGTTGTGCCGGCGTTGCGCCGCGCGGCTTGTCCGGTGATCCGGCCGCCCGCGTCGGGCGTATATCAATATACTGTGGCTATTATACACATTCCAACAATCAATTTGGATTATGGAACGAAAGCCCCTATTTTGGTACTCGAACGGCAGCGAATGCTGCCGGTCCAAGCTTTTCAACCCACCAAGGAGCTTCCCATGCTGACCGTTGGCAACAACTTCCCGCATTTCAACCTCAAGGCCACCGTGTCGATCGAGAATCTCGACAAGGCCTTCACGGACATCGACAACGACACGTACAAGGGCAAGTGGACGTGCGTGTTCTTCTATCCGAAGGATTTCACCTTCGTGTGCCCGACCGAGATCAAGGGTTTCGCCGATCTCGACGCGCAGTTCAAGGATCGCGACTGCCAGATCCTCGCTGCCAGCACCGACTCCGAGTTCGTGCACATGGCGTGGCGCAAGGACCACAAGGACCTGCGTGACCTGCCGTTCCCGATGCTGGCCGACATCAACAAGGACCTGACCCGTGCTCTCGGCATCCTCGACGAGGAAGGCGTGGCCAAACGCGCTGCGTTTCTGGTCGATCCGGAAGGTGTGATCCGTTTCGTGTACGTCACCGAGGGTTCGGTGGGCCGCAATCCGGCCGAGGTGCTGCGCGTGCTCGACGCGCTGCAGACCGACGAACTGTGCCCGTGCAACTGGAACAAGGGCGAGGAAACCCTGAAAGCCGCGTGACGCGAGTTCGGCAGCCCGCGCCGCCCCCTCTCCAACGGCGCGGGCATTCCGGCGGCGGGAGCAATCCCGCCGCCACTTCCATCCTCCTGCCATCGAGACAAGGGAGCACAACATGAGTCTGGAACGCATCAAAACCGGTTTGCCCGAATACGCCAAGGATCTTCGCCTCAACCTCGAATCGGTGCTGGGCGAGGGCGGCGCACCGGGCCTTTCGCAAAAACAGATCGCGATGGTTGCGTTGGCGTCCGCCATCGCATCGCGCAACGAGCCGCTCACCGAAGCCATCGCGCAATTCGCCTCGCAACATGCCGACGAAAAGGAACTTGACGGCGCGCGCACTGCTGCGGCACTGATGGGCATGACCAACATCTACTACCGCTTCGTGCATCTGGTCGATGACGATGAGTACGGCACCCTGCGCGCCGGACTGCGCATGAATGCGATGGCCAACCCCGGTTGCGACAAGGTCGATTTCGACCTGGCCGCGGTGGCGGTTTCGGCCATCAATGGCTGCGGCAGTTGCGTGGCTTCGCACGAACGCACCTTGCGCAAGCACGGCGTTTCGGCGCAAGCCGTGCAGAGCGCCGCCCGGATCGCCGCGGTGATCCATGCCGTGGCGGTGGCACGGGAAGGCGTCGCGTCCGAAGTCGGCGAACCGTCGGCGAAAGCGGCGTAAAACGGCGCCATGCACCGGCGGTCGCCGGTGCATGGCGTTTGCGTGATCGCCGTTCGGCGACTTTCGCCACTTGTCATGCGCACGCATGCGTGCTGCACTCCCGGGTCGACCCTTGGCACGGAGTGCAGTTTCGATGCGCGTGATTTTCAATGCAGCGATGATGGGCCTGCTGGCGATGGCCGCCGGCACGGCTCTGGCTCGCCCGCCGCAGGTGGCGGCGAAACATGCAACGGCTGTGGCGAAATCTGCCGAAGCGCCACCGCTCACGCGCCTCCCGGGCTGGGCCGTTCCAGAATCCTACGATCTCGCGATCAAGAGTGATCCCCGGCAATCGGGCTACAGCGGCACGGTCACGATCGCCGTGGACCTCAAGAAGGCATCGAATTACCTGTGGCTGCACGGCAAGGGCCTGAAGGTATCGTCCGTCACGATCACCGATGCCGACGGCCACGAACACACCGGCACGTACGACGGTGCGGTCACCCCGCAAGCCGGGCAAGCGGGGATCGCGCGCGTCGATTTCGGCGGTACGCTGCAACCGCAGACGATCAAGCTCGAGTTCGTCTTCACCGCACCCTACGACAAGACCTTGCAGGGTTATTACAAAGTGGTGTTCGCCGGCGACGCGTACGCGATGACCCAGATGGAGCCGATCAGCGCGCGCCTGGCGTTCCCGTGTTTCGACGAGCCCGGCTTCAAGGCGCCACTGAACCTGTCGCTGACGATTCCCGTTGCCGACAAGGCGGTGGCGAATGCGGCGGAGACCGGCGACAAGCCGGCCGGGGCGGGCTGGAAGACGGTCACGTTCGCGCCGACCAAGCCGTTGCCGACCTACCTGTACGCGTGGGCGGTGGGGCCGTGGGATATCGTGAATGGTCCGACCATTCCGCCGAATCAGTGGCGCTCGCAACCCGTGCCGGTGCGTGGCATCGCGACCCGCGGCAACGGTCCGAAGATGGCGCGCGCGTTGGCGATGGTGCCCGGCATCATCGAGCACGAGGAGGCGTACTACGGTTTCGGATATCCGTTCGGCAAGCTCGACCTCGCCGCGCTGCCGGATTTCTCGGCCGGCGCCATGGAGAACGCGGGCCTCGTGACGTTCCGCGACTGGCTGCTGTTGCTCGACGAGGATTCCGCGCCGAGCGCGGTGCGCAGCAGTTTCAATGTCATCGCGCACGAGCTTGCGCACCAGTGGACTGGCGACACCGTCACCCTGGAATGGTGGAACGATATCTGGCTCAACGAAGCCTTCGCGACATGGATGCAGCAGAAGATCGAGGGCGAGATCCATCCCGGGTGGCAGGCGCATCTCGACCGCATCGAACGCGGTGAACGTGCCATGCACAACGACAGCCTGGTCAGCGCGCGCATGATCCGCCAACCCATCGTGGGCAACGGTGACATCGAAACCGCGTTCGATGGCATCACCTACGAGAAGGGAGCGGCAGTGATCGGCATGTTCGAGAACTTCGTCGGCCCGAAGGTGTTCCGGAAGGGCATGCGCGCGTACATCCAGGCGCACAAGTTCGGCAATGCCGATGCCGGTGATCTGGTTGACGCCATCGCAAACGCCGCCGGAAAGGGCGACGCCTTCAAGAAGGCGTTCAAGAGCTTCCTCAACCAGAACGGCGTGCCACTGGTTTCGACCCGGCTCGACTGTTCGCACAAGGGCGGCGCGGTACTCGACCTCGCGCAGAGCCGCTATCTCCCGCTCGGTTCCACGGGCGATCCGAAGCGGCTGTGGGGCATTCCGGTGTGCGTGCGATTCCCGGGCGGCGTGCAGTGCCGGATGCTGGACACCAGGACTGCCGACATGAAGATTGACGGCGGCCAATGCCCTGCGTGGTACATGCCGAACGCCAATGGCGACGGTTACTACCGTTACGACATGGCCAAGGCCGATCGCGCGGCGCTCGCCAAGATCATCTCGCAACGCAACGACGGTGAACAGTTGGCCTACGCGGACTCGATCGACGCGGCGTTCCGGCGCGGCCACGCCGACGCCGGCGAAGTGCTGGCAGCGATGTGGCAATTGGCTCCGTCCAGGGTACGCCAGATTTCGCTGGCGCCACTGGATACGGTCGAATGGATCCACGACCACGAGGCTCGCACCGACGTGCAGAAGGCAGCGGTCCGCGGTGCGGTCGCCAAGGCTTACCTGCCGCGTCTCGAAGCGTTGGGTTACCACCGGCGTGAGGGCGAACCGGCGGACGACGTCATCATGCGCACGTCGCTCGCGAGCGCGTTGGGTCTCGAGTTCAAAGTGCCGCAAGTGCGCGCCGAATTGCTGAAGCAGGGCGAGGCGGCCCTGGAGCCCGGCAAGGATGGCTTGCCCAGTCTCATGGCCGCGGACCCCGACTTGCTGCGCTCTGCGCTGTCGGTTGCGGTCGAGGAGCAGGGCAAGCCGGCCGTCGATGAACTGGTCGCCGCGATCCCGAAGACCACCGATCCGGTCCGGCGCAACGCGATGCTCGGTGCGCTCGGTCATGCGCAGGGCGCCGAGGCGGACGTCGTGCGCAATTTCGCGTTGTCGCTCGCGGTCAAGGTCGGCGAGATGGGCATGTTGCTGCGCAACGGCCGCGACACCCTCGCGGAGCGCAATGGATTGTGGAACTGGTTCACCGCGCATTACGACCGGATCGTGGCGCGCACGGGTGTGTTCGCGGGCGGGCACCTGCCACGACTGGCTGCCGGCGGTGGTTGTTCCGGTGCCGAGGCGCAGCGCATGGAAGCGTACTTCAAGCCCAGGCTGGGCCAGGTGCCGGGCCTGGATCGCGGTCTCGCGCAAACGCACGAGTCGATCGTGCTGTGCAGCGCGCTGAAAGCGCACCAGAAGCCGACGTCGATCACACGCTGAATTCTTCCTTGTCATTCCGGGGCTGGCTGCGGCTTCATTGCAGCCAGAACCCGGAATCCATTTTTTCCCATGCTCTGGCAGGCCGGATTTGTGCCGCTGCGAACGGTCAGGGGCGAGGGCAGTCGCGCGCCGTCGCCGTTTGTGCGTGATGCTGCCAGACTTGCCGGTATGTCAACGGTCGGGAACATGCTCAAGGCGGCCAGGGAACGACTACCCGGAGTCGAGGCTCGGCGCGAAGCCGCGCTCTTGCTCGCGCACGTACTGGGCGTGTCGGATGCGTGGCTGGTCACGCACGCGGGCGACGACATCGACGCTGCGCGCGCGGCCGACTACCGTGCGCTGATCGGACGCCGCGTACGCGGCGAGCCCTTCGCCTATATCGTCGGTGTTCGCGGGTTCCACGCGCTCGACCTGAGCGTCACGCCGGATGTGCTGATTCCGCGCCCGGAAACGGAACTGCTGGTGGATCTCGCTTTGCAGCGGCTTCCCGGCGACGTCGACTGCGCGGTTGCCGATCTGGGAACCGGCTCGGGTGCCGTGGCGCTGGCGATCGCGCGTACGCGCCCGCGTGTGCAGGTCGTGGCCACCGATGCCAGCGAAGCAGCGCTGCAAGTCGCCCGCGGCAATGCCGCGCGACTCGGATTGCACAATGTCGCGTTCGCGCACGGCGACTGGTGCGGGGCCCTGGACGACCAGCTTTTCGAGGTGATCGTGTCCAACCCGCCGTATGTCGCGGAAGGCGATCCGCACCTGTCCATCGGCGACCTGCGCTTCGAACCGCGTAACGCACTCGCATCCGGCGCCGACGGCCTCGACGCAATCCGCATCCTCGTGCGTGATGCACCCGCGCATCTGCGCGACGGCGGCTGGCTACTGCTGGAACACGGCTTCGACCAGGGTGCCGCGGTCCGCGACCTCCTCGCGCGGCACGGTTACGCGGAAGTCGTCACCGCGCGCGATCTTGGTGGGCACGAGCGCGTCACCGGCGGACGCCGCCTGTAGGAGCGCGCCCGCGCGACCGGACCATCAATCGCCGGAAAAGAAAGAGCAGGCGCTGCGCGCCGGCCGGCTCCTACGAAATGCGCGCAATGGGACACCACCGTTTGTAGGAGCGCGCCTGCGCGCGACTGGACCATCAGTCGCCGGGCAGGCCGGCTCCTACGAAAAAAGGCGCGCAATGGGACACAACCGTTTGTAGGAGCGCACCTGTGCGCGACCCCGTGCGTGCCCCTTCATCGGGATGCCGTCGCGTGCCACTTGACACATATAACGACACGTGTAGTATTAGATACAACTACAGATGTCGTGATGGAAGTCAAGCCATGTCAAAGCCCGGTGCCCCCGCCATCAGCGAAGCCGAGAGCCACGTGATGGAGGTCTTGTGGAAACAGGCGCCGCAAGGCTCGGAAGATCTTGCGTCGGCGCTGCACGGGGACACCGGCTGGCACGAAAACACCGTACGAACCTTGCTTAACCGATTGATTAAAAAGGGTGCGGTGCGGGCCGAGCGCGAGGGGCGGCGTTATCTGTATTCGCCGGTGCTGACACGTGAGGCGTGGCAGGCGCACGAGAGTCGCAGCCTGCTGGATCGCGTGTTCGGCGGCCGGGTTGCGCCGCTGCTGGTGCACTTCAGCCGCAACGAGAAGCTGGGTGCGAAGGACGTGGCCGAGCTTCGCAAGTTGGTAGATCGACTGGAAAAGAAGGAGCGCCACCATGACTGACGTTCTGTTGCGGGCGTTGTGCGGTGTGACACTGGGCCTGGTGCTTGTGCTGTTGTTGCGCCGCCCCGCACGTCGAGTGTTCGGCGCCGGGCCGGCGTTCACGCTGTGGCTGCTGCCGGTCGTATTGGCGCTGGCGCCGCTGTTGCCGCAGGCATGGGTACCCGCGACGATGGTGGTCTTGCCGGGCTTGACTGTGACGCCGCATGTCGCGACGGACACGGCATCGCAAGCCGTTGCGATCAATTGGGCGCAAGGGCTGGTGGTGCTGTGGGCGATCGGCGCCGCGGCCGGGTTGCTCAGGCTTGCGCTGCATTACTTCAAATTGGTGCGCGGCATCAGTGCCACGCCGATCGCGTGGATGCGGATGCTGCGCGAAGCCTCACCGCATCTGGACATGGGACGCGTGCGCGTCCACGAGGCAGGTCCCGCGGCGTTGTGGGCGTTGCCGCGATCGTTGATCTTGTTGCCCGCTGATTTTGCAGATCGTTTCGACAACGCGGCGACGCGCGAACTGGTGCTGCGCCACGAACTCACCCACGCGCGCCGTGGCGATGCACTGTGGAGCCTCGCGATGGAAATCGCATCCGCGCTGTTGTGGTTCCACCCGCTGGCGTGGATTGCGCGCCCGCGATTCCGGCTGGATCAGGAACTTGCCTGCGACGCCGCGTCGTTGCGGGCGTTGCCGCAGCGCATGGCCAGTTACGCACGCGCGTTGGTGGACAGCGTGGCCGTGCGACCCGTTCCCGCATTGATCCCCTGGCTCGCCGAGCCGCAACTCAAGGAGAGGATTGCCATGATTACCCGCATTCCGCCGGGCGCATTGCGCCGCCGCGCCGGATTCATTGCCATTGCTGCTTTGCTGGCGGGTGGATTGTTCGTCGCCGGTGGCGCGGTTGCCGAAAGAGCCGCGTCACCCGCAGGCGCAACATCGTCGGCGCCGTCAAAGAGCTCGCAAGGGAGCGACGCCTACATCACCTTGCGCACGCCGGCGCCGGGAACGTCTTCCGCATCCCCGCCGATGGTGGACGTTACCTACAAGAACCGCAATCCGCCTGCCTACCCGGCCGACGCGATCAAGAAGGGCGAGCAGGGCAAGGTGCTGCTCGACGTCGCGATTGACGCGACCGGGAAGGTTACGAAAGTCACTGTCGATCCAAAGCGTTCCACTGCACCAGTGGTCTTGCAGAACGCAGCAATACTGGCCGCCACAAACTGGCGATTCAATCCCGGCATGAAGCACGGACATCCGGTCGGCGGGAGGGTTGTAATTCCTGTCACCTTTTCGCTTCAGCCCACGAAGTCGGCTGTCCGGAAGTGCCAGGCCGGGTTCCGTTACGAACAAGGCGAGGGAAAGTCGTACTCCTGCATCGCTCCGTCTTCGACGCAGGCTTCGTCCTGACAGCGCCTCGTTCAGGGGTCGAGGCACTCCCACGTCGTCGTGCCGGGGCCGCCTCGGACGTTCTACCAACGCGATGAGCCCGGCGCGTGCCCGGAGTGGCGAATTTTGTGGAGGATTGTCCTTGCGTAGAGGGACAGTGACACCGTGAAAAGCGGGTCCGGAATTTTCTTGTTGGTGATCGTCGGTGGCCTGATTTCGGCTTGCAGCACGCGCACCGTGCTCAGGCCGAACCTTCAGCCAAAGACCAGTTACGAAATGCTGGTGCCGAAAACCGCGTTGCGGTACACGTTGGAGCCCGGCGAAACCGCGGTGCA
>DASTIS010000208.1:0-2676 GCA_035717365.1 Rhodanobacteraceae bacterium | reverse complement strand
AGGCGCTGGATCTGATGCAGGAGAACCTTACCCGCTTCCGGCTCGCCGCGGATCGACCCGATCTCGTGATCGAAATTCCGCGCAACGCCAGCGCGGTGTACGAGTTCCATCGCGCGTCTGAATTGATCGAACTCGGTCGCGAGCGCGCGCGCAAGGCGCTTGCGGCATGGCAGCCCGCGCACCTGCAACCGGAAAAAGACTGATGCGCGTGCCAGGCGAAAAGTGGTTTCGCTCCATGCGCGAGCGCTCATTTCGCGCGTTGTTTTCCTGTATACGGTCGTCACCCGGGCGCAGAGCCTGCCCCGGAAGGGCTCCTGATCCGGGGCCGGGACCCAGTGTCTCTTTTCACGCGGCCGTGTTGGCCCATCGTTTGGGTTTCGCGTGCCGTGGCGCCGTGTAACGGTGCGTTGGAAAGCTCCACTTCGTTGCCTGCCATCCATGGCCTGAGTTCATTGCAGTTTGCGGTTATTGGCCTTGGTAAATTCACTGAATCGCGATACAGATGGTTCGCCAGATGAAACATTTCCTCGCACTGGTTTGCGTGGTCTCGTTCCTCGTTTGCTGCACTTCCGGCCGCGCTCACGGAACCGTTCAGTGCGATGCGCCGCCAGGGATGCCGGGTGCGGAAATCCTGCTGTTTGGGGAAACGCATGGCTCGGCAGAATCACCGGCACTGGTCGGCGAAGTCGTATGCGCGTACGCGAAGCAGGGCCCTGTGGCGCTCGGATTGGAGATGCCGTCAACAGAAGAGGCTCCCATTGGCGTCTATCTCGCCTCGGATGGTGATGGCGACGCCCGCGGAAAATTGCGATCCGCACCGTTTTGGCTGCACCAAGACGGACGCTCGAGTGTCGCGATGTTCGACCTGATCGAATGGGTCCGACACCTGAAGCATGGCGGCCTGCCTGTATCGGTGTTTACCCTCAATCCGAATCTCGCCCGCACGTCCGACGACAATCGGGCCATTGCGCAGGCTTTGCGTGCCTTCCATGCCAAACACCCTGCGCGACGGATCGTTGCACTGATGGGCAATTTGCACGCGGGTCAAGCAAAGATCAGTCCTTTCGGGTCGACAATCGTCCCGGCCGGGTATCTGCTGCGCGACCTTCACCCGGTCTCCGTTTACGTTGCAAATCCGGGTGGATCGATCTGGGCCTGCATGGGCACCTGCGGCGTTCACGAGGTGGGCGGCCACTGGTATCCGGGGAGAAAACCCGGCTTCTATGCGGACTCGCCGGTACAGGGCTACAGCATGTCGTACATGCTTCCCGGCCTCACGGCATCTCCACCCGCGGGTGAATCTGCCGGAACCGGGAGGCAGGCCATGGATGGCCGGCAATAGCGCGGCAAGGGCAGGTGGGAACGCAATGTTGCCGAACCCACCGTCACGGGCGCGATGGCCTTGGCGATCGCCGGGAAGGAAGGAGCAGGCGCTGCGCGCCGGCCGGCTCCTACCGGGCGGCTGTCGTAGGAGCGCGCCTGCGCGCGATCCTGCTCGCGAAGCAAACGGAACCGGTGTCGTCATCCCCGACGGAGCGTGTGGAGTTGGGCTTCGCCCGCCAAGAGCGCGGGCTAAACCCAACCTACAGCGCGGTCAAATTCGCGTACGCCGCCACCAGCCACTTCGGACCGGCGTCGGCGAAGTTGACCTGGATGCGGGTGTGCGCGCCGGAACCTTCGGCGCTGACGACCACGCCTTCGCCGAAGCTGGCATGGCGTACGTGCTGGCCCAGCTTGATCGCGGGCGAGTCATCGAGGTCGGCGTGGCCACGCGCGGCGCGGGCCGCGTATACCGGTCGCGAAATTTTCGCGCGCGGGCGCACTTCAGTCAGCAGGTGGGCGGGCAATTCGTCGAGGAAGCGCGATGGGCGTGACAGCGTCTCGCTACCGTACTGCCGGCGCGACTCTGCGTAGCACAGCACCAACCGTTCGCGCGCGCGAGTGATGCCGACGTAGGCGAGGCGGCGTTCCTCTTCGAGCCTTGAAGGATCCTCGACCGAACGCTGGGTCGGGAACAGGCCGTCTTCGAGCCCGACCAGGAACACGATCGGGAATTCCAGCCCCTTGGCCGAATGCAGGGTCATCAACTGCACGCAATCGTCGCCGGCGGCGCCCTGGCCTTCGCCGGCTTCCAGCGCGGCATGCGCGAGGAACGCGGCGAGCTCGGAAAGGCCGGCGTCGATGTCCTCAGGCGTGGGTTCGAAACGGCTGGCGACGTTGACCAGTTCGTCGAGATTCTCGACTCGCGCTTCCGCATTGCCGCGGCTGTCGCGCTCGTAGTAGTCGCGCAGGCCGGGCTGCGTGATTGCGTGTTCGACTTGTTCGGCGAGTGCAAGAGCGGGACCGGGTCCCGCAAAGTCGTGCGCCAACCCGTCGACCAGCGTCATGAACCCACGCAACGCATTCTTCGCGCGCGTGGCGAGACCGCCGTCCGCGAGTTCCGCCAGCGACGCGTCCCACAGTGAAACATCGTCCATGCGCGCGCGGCGGCGCAGCGCTTCGAGACTGCGTTCGCCGACGCCGTGCGGCGGGGTTGCGATGGCGCGTTCGAACGATGCGTCGTCGCCGCGGTTGGCGGCGAGGCGCAAATACGCCAGTGCGTCCTTGACCTCGGCACGCTCGAAATAGCGCTGGCCGCCATACACGCGATAAGGAATGTCGTGCTGGTGCAGTTGT